>NZ_JABWRW010000033.1:0-58445 GCF_014269095.1 Pseudomonas sp. SWRI50
TTCATTACTACAACCATGACCGCATCAAGCTAAGGCTTAACGGCCTGAGCCCTGTTGATTACAGGGCTCAGGCTGCTAGCTGAAACTGTCCAACTTTCTGGGGGCAGTCCACATTGTGGGAGCGGGGTTTACCCGCGAAGAGGCCCGTGCAGACAACCCTGAAATCAGCTTATGTCTGGGTTGTATAGGCAACTGCTGAATCGATGGTTTAGAGTGCTGTTCTGCGTCGTTCACAGGACCGTGTCATGACAGATAAGAGCCAACAATTCGCCAGCGACAACTATTCCGGCATCTGCCCCGAAGCCTGGGCCGCCATGGCCAAGGCCAACATGGGCCACGAACGCGCCTATGGCGATGACCAGTGGACCGAGCGCGCCGCCGAGTACTTCCGCAACTTGTTCGAAACCGACTGCGAAGTGTTCTTCGCCTTCAACGGCACTGCAGCCAACTCCCTGGCCCTGGCCTCGCTGTGCCAGAGCTACCACAGCGTTATCTGCTCCGAGACCGCCCACGTCGAAACCGACGAATGCGGCGCGCCGGAGTTTTTCTCCAACGGTTCCAAGCTGCTCACCGCGCCCAGCGTCAACGGTAAGCTGACGCCTGAGTCGATCCGAGAAGTGGCGTTGAAGCGCCAGGACATCCACTACCCCAAGCCACGTGTGGTAACACTCACCCAGGCCACCGAAGTGGGCACCGTGTACCGCCCCGACGAGCTCAAGGCGATCAGCGCCACCTGCAAGGAACTGGGCCTTAACCTGCACATGGACGGCGCACGCTTCACCAATGCCTGCGCGTTCCTCGGTTGCAGCCCGGCAGAGCTGACCTGGAAGGCCGGCGTCGATGTGCTGTGTTTTGGCGGCACCAAGAACGGCATGGCGGTGGGCGAGGCGATCCTGTTCTTCAATCGCCAGCTGGCCGAAGACTTCGACTACCGCTGCAAGCAGGCCGGGCAGTTGGCGTCGAAGATGCGCTTCTTGTCTGCGCCCTGGGTCGGGCTGTTGGAAGATGGCGCCTGGCTGCGCCACGGCACGCACGCCAACCACTGCGCGCAGCTGCTGGCATCGCTGGTGAGCGACCTGCCAGGGGTGGAGCTGATGTTCCCGGTGGAGGCCAACGGGGTGTTTCTGCAGATGCCAGAGCACGCGATTGAAGCGCTGCGGGGCAAGGGCTGGCGGTTCTATACCTTTATTGGCAGTGGCGGGGCGCGGTTCATGTGCTCCTGGGATACTGAAGAAGACCGGGTGCGTGAGCTGGCGGCGGATATCCGCGCGATCATCACTGCCTGATAGATCGCATTCGCGGGGCAAGCCCGCTCCAACAGGTCCTGCACAGTTTCAGCATCTGTGAGGACCCTGTGGGAGCGGGCTTGCCCCGCGAATGCGATGCCAGCAGCTCCAACAATCTAAAGCTTGAACCCACCCATCTGCCGCGCCAAATCATCAGCCAACCCACGCAACGCCTGGCACTCCGCCCGGCACCCCTGCACCTCCGCCGCCGTCTCCCTGGCCAGGTCGGAAATCCCCTGTACCGTCCGGTTGATCTCCTCCGTCACCGCTGACTGCTCTTCAGTCGCTGTCGCCACCTGATGGTTCATGTCGCTGATGTGCTCGACCTTGTCGGTAATCGCCCCCAGCGAGGCACCGGTACGTTGGCTCGACTCAACGCCGCTGCCCGTCGCCTGCTGCCCTGCCTGCATCGACGTCACCGCCGAGCCTGCGCCCTGCTTCAAGCGCTGGATCATCTGCTGCACTTCATCGGTAGACAGCTGCGTACGCCGCGCCAGGGTACGCACCTCATCGGCGACCACGGCAAAACCACGCCCCATCTCCCCTGCCCGCGCCGCCTCGATGGCAGCGTTCAGCGCCAAGAGGTTGGTTTGTTCGGAAATACTGCGGATCACCGCCAATACTTCATCGATCGAGGCGACTTCGTCGGCCAACTGTGCGACCGCATCCGCCGCCTTGCCGATGTCGCCGGACATGCCTTCAATACCCTGGATCGAGCGCCGCACCACGTCACGCGCCTGTAAAGCTTCGTCGCGCGCCGATTGTGACGCTTCAGCGGCATTGCCAGCATTGCGGGCGATGTCCTGCACGGTCAGGCCCATCTCATGCACGGCGGTGGCGACCATTTCGGTCATTTCCTGCTGGCGACCGGAGCGCTCGGCCGTGTTGTCCACCACCTGGGTCACCTGCTCGACGGCCAGGTGCAAGCGTTCAGTCGTGCGCAGCACCTCGCCGATCAACCCGCGCTGGCTGTCGAGGAAGCGGTTGAAGCCTCGGGCCAAGTCACCCAGTTCGTCTTGGCGCGAATCATCCAGGCGGTGGCTAAGGTCTCCCGCGCCGCTGCCGATCTGCACCAGTGCGGCCGTGACGCGGCGGATCGGCCGTACCAAGCCGCGCGCCAGCAACACCACCAGCAGCAACGACAACAGCGCCACGCCGCCACCGATCAAGGTGGTAAGCCAGACTGCCTGATGCATCTGTGCGTAGATCTCGGCCTCAGGCACTTCGGCGACCAAGGTCCAGTTCAGGTCGCGCAGAGGCAAGCCTAATGCCAGGTAGCCTTCGCCATCACGCTGGAAGCGGCTGGTACGCAGGCCCTGGTCGCCACTCATCACCGCTTTCGCGGCCTGTGCGTCAAGCTGGTCGACAAGCTGGCGCTTGCCGCTGAAGGCGCTGTCCGGGTGCACCTGGATCAGCCCATCGTTGCGTACCAAAAATACCTTGCCGTGCTCGCCAAAGCTGAAATCGTGGATCAGCTTCGACAACTCGGTCATGCGCAAGCCCATACCCGCCACGCCAACCAGCTTGCCGTCTTTTTCCACGCGATAGTCGATGAACAGCGCCAACTCGCCCGTGGCACCGTCAATGTCGATATTAATCAGGCGCTCGGCGCCGCTGTCGATGTAGCCGTAGAACCACGTGTCCTTCGGGTTGGCCCGGCTGAGTGTGCGGTCCAGCCCCTTCTCGTTGTAGTAGTGGCCGGTTTCGGTGGAGGCGAACAGCGTGGTAAAGGCTTTGTTGCGCTGCTTGGCAGCCTCAAGGTATTCGATAAAGCGTGAGGTTTGAGCGGGGTCTTCGCCCTCGGCAAGCCAATCGCGCAGCAGGGTATTGCCGGCTATGTCGGCGGCCGCCACCAGCGGCTGGCCGAGCATGCGCTCGATATCGTTGCGGATTGCCTCGACACTGGCTGGCAGCGCGGTGTCGACCAGGTAGCGTTCGGTGAGGCGGTTGAGCGCCACCGTGAAAATGATCACCACCACCAGGATGCTCGCCAGCAGGGCTGCGCCCATGCTTGCGATCAATTGCCACTGGATACTTTGCCGCCAGATACGCATGCCCGTGCTCCCCGCCAATTATTGTTTTGGGGGAAGTGTATACACTCACGTATCCAGTTATTCCAGTGATCTGGGACATTGTAGGAGCAGCCTTGTGCTGCGAAGAGGCCGGTGACAGCAGCGGAAATCACTGCGTTTTCACCGGCCTCTTCGCAGCACAAGGCTGCTCCTACAAGGGATCGCGGAGTGCTTTATTGTTCGGCGATAGTCCGAACGATCGCGTCCACCGTGGCGTCGATCTGCGCCTGGGTACGCGCCAGCGTCTGCTGATGCTCTTTTTTCAGCTCAACCTGCTTGGAACACAGGTTCAGGGCCGCCAGCACCAGCAGCTTGTCACCGATCAGGGTCGGGTAGGAACGCTTGGTCTCGGCCAGGGCGGTGTTCAGCATCCGCACCGCCTGCGCCAGGGTTTCTTCCTGGCCTTCGGGCGCCTTGATCGAATAGTCGCTGCCGAGGATCGACACGACATTGACCGGCTGCGCTTGCAGACTCATGCGTTGACGACACCCGCATTGGCGCGGTCAACCAGCGCCTGAATGCGCGCGGCGGTGGCGCCGTTCTTCTCTTCCTGCTCCATCAGCGACAGCTGCAGGGTCTCGTTTTCTTCCTTGGCCTGGGCCAGTTGCTGACCCAGGGTAGTGTTCTGCTCGGTGAGTTGAGCGTTTTTCTGCATCAGGTCGCTGACCAGTTGCTCGATTTGATTCAGGGAGGCTTCCAGCATGGGGTCTATCTCAGGTTGTTGCAAAGGCCGCACACGATAAAGAAAAGCGTGAGTCCTCGCCATTAAATATCGGATTCTTAAGGTTTCTAACCCGCAGATTGACAGGGTAAGCGCCTGCTTGTTCCGACTTGGATCAACCGCCGGTCAGGAAAAGGTTAGCGCGCTCACAATTTTCACCGGTCTCGCTCAAGACTGACCAGTCACGACCGATAGCCAGGCAAGTCATATTTCGTCGCCCTCCCCTGCGACCTCTTTCCCTTGCCTGGATTACGCCCCTCATGTCCCTACGCAACATGAATATCGCCCCGCGCGCGCTGCTCGGCTTCGCGCTGATCGGCCTGTTGATGCTCGGCCTCGGCATCTTCTCGCTGATGCAGATGGGCAACATCCGCCAGGCCGGCGTTGCCATCGAAAGCATCAGCGTGCCCAGCATCAAGACGCTGGACGAACTTACTGCGCTGAACCTGCGTATGCGCACCCTTTCCTATCGCCTGCTGCTCAACCGCGACCCAGAGACGCAGCGCGACACCCTCAACCTGCTGGACCAACGCAACACCCAGATCGACCAGGCGCGCCGTGCCTACGAGCCCATGATCGGCGCACGCGACGAGCAAGCGGCTTACGATCAATACAGCCAACTGCTCAATCAGTACCGCCAGCTGGAGACGCGCATGCGTAGCCTGAGCCAGGCAGGCCGCACCGACGAATTGCGCGACCTGCTCAACCGCGACATGCTGGCCAACTCCGAGCAGATCAACAAGGTCATGGACACCTTGGTGCGCATCAACACCGACCAGACCCGCGCCACCAATGAAACGGCTGCCAGCCAGTACGCCTCTGCCTTCGCCCTGGTGATTGGCCTGTTGATCGCAGCCACGGTGCTGACCCTGCTGTGCGCCTTCCTGCTGACCCGCAGTATCGTCAAACCGATTGAAGAGGCGCTCAAATGCGCCGAGCAGGTGGCCGACGGCGACCTCACCCACGTCATCCGTGCCGAAGGCACCGACGAAGCCGCGCGCCTGCTACGCGCCATGGCCCGCATGCAGGAGAAACTGCGCGACACCCTGCAATTGATTGCCGGTTCGGCGACCCAACTGGCCTCGGCCGCGGAAGAGCTCAACAGTGTCACCGACGAAAGCGCCCGTGGCTTGCAGCAGCAGAACAACGAAATCGAGCAGGCCGCCACTGCGGTCACCGAGATGACCAGCGCCGTGGAAGAAGTGGCGCGCAATGCAGTCAGCACCTCGGAGGCCTCTGGTGAAGCCAGCCGATCGGCCGGCGACGGGCGCGACCTGGTACTGGAAACCGTCGGCGCCATCGAGCGCATGAGCGGTGATGTGCAGGCCACTGCCACGCTGATCACCCACCTGGCCGAGCAGTCGCGCGACATTGGCAAAGTGCTGGATGTGATTCGCGGCCTGGCCGACCAGACCAACCTGCTGGCGCTCAATGCCGCGATCGAAGCGGCCCGTGCCGGTGAAGCAGGCCGCGGTTTTGCCGTGGTGGCGGATGAAGTGCGGGCATTGGCCCATCGTACCCAGCAGTCGACCAGCGAAATCGAGCGGATGATTGGTAGCATCCAGGGCGGGACCGAAGAGGCGGTGGAGTCGATGCGCACCAGCACAGAACGTGCCGCGTCGACCTTGAATATCGCCCGGGGTGCGGGCATGGCGCTGGACACCATTGCGGGTGCGGTGGCGCAGATCAACGAGCGTAACCTGGTGATTGCCAGTGCGGCGGAAGAGCAGGCCCAGGTGGCCCGTGAGGTGGACCGCAACCTGGTGAATATCAATGACCTGTCGGTGCAGAGCGCGACCGGGGCGCATCAGACCAGCGCGGCGAGTGCCGAGTTGTCGCGGTTGGCGGTGGATTTGAATGGGCTGGTAGCGCGCTTCCGCACCTGATCTGCGGCCCCTTTCGCGGGGCAAGCCCGCTCCCACAGGTTCACCGCATACTTCAGGCTTGCGCAGAAGCTGTGGGAGCGGGCTTGCCCCGCGAAAGGGCCGGCACTGCCCTCCCTCCAACATCCAGCAACCATTTCCAGTCTCAGGCCACTACCCGCTAACCTAGTGTTTCACCTGAATCTTAATTCAGGGAGCATCACATGGACCGTGCCCAATCCCACCTACTGCGCCGTGGCCGTTTTTCTCAGCCGGGCGGGCTTTACCTGCTGACCACGGTCACTCTTGAACGCAAGCGGATCTTCACTCAACTGCAGTTTGCCCGAGGCGTGATCCAGCAACTGAGACAGGCCGAGCTCGACGGGCTTTGCCGATCCCTGGCCTGGGTGGTAATGCCTGACCACGTGCATTGGCTGATCGAACTGCGAAGTGGCACGTTGTGCTGCCTGATGCGCAGGTTCAAGTCGCGCAGCAGTCATGCGCTTTATCAGCGGGGTATGCGGCGCGAAAAGGTATGGCAGCCGGGCTATCAGGACCGGGCTTTGCGCCGGGAGGAGAGTGTGCTGCAAATGGCGAGGTACATCGTTGCCAACCCCATAAGAGCAGGGCTGGTAAACCGTGCTGGCGATTATCCACATTGGGATGCTGTGTGGATCTGATGGCCCCTTCGCGGGGCAAGCCCGCTCCCACAAAATCACCGTAACCCTCAAGACTGCGGTGAACCTGTGGGAGCGGCCTTGTGCCGCGAATGGGCCGCAGAGCTGCCCCAAAATCTGCAGATCAGTAATCGATCCGCACATCCCCTTTCGGCACACTGCAGCACGACAGGATGTACCCCTCGGCCTCGTCATCCTCGGTAATGCCGCCGTTGTGTTCCATCTCCACCTCGCCACCCAGCTTGAGCACTTTGCATGTCCCGCAAATGCCCATGCCGCAAGCCTTGGGGATCATCAGCCCAACTTTCGCCGCCGCCGCATGCACGGTCTCGCCCGGGGCGATGCGGATGCTCTTCTCGCTGCCGATGAACTCCACCAGGTTGAGGTCCGAAACATCCACTTCCGGCGCATCGGCAGCCTGCTCGGCATGCTCCACGGCATCGGCCTTGGCTTCTGCGGGCGTCGCGCCGAACGACTCTTCGTGGTAGTTCTTCATGTCGAAGCCGACGGCTTCCAGCATGCGTTTGACCGCGGTCATGTACGGCGTCGGGCCGCAGCAGAATACCGTGCGCTCCATGTAGTCGGGCGCGATCAGTTCCATCAAACGCTGGTTCAGGTAACCGCGGTAACCGGCCCAGGGCTCGCCCAGCCCGTGCTTCTCGCAAATGATGTGCAGGCTGAAGTTGGGGATGCGCGAGGCCATCTGCTCCAGCTCGCGGTGGAAGATGATGTCTTTCGGCGAACGGGCGCTGTGCACGAAGACCATGTCGACATTGGCGTTGGTGTCGTAGAACCACCGCGCCATCGACATTACCGGGGTAATACCGACACCGCCCGAGAGGTACAACACTTTGCCCGACGGGAAGTCGATGGCGTTGAACAGCCCCACCGGCCCGTGCACAGGCAGTTCGGCGCCTTCGTGCATGGTGTCGTGCAGGTAGTTGGAGACATGCCCACCCGGCACCCGCTTGACGGTGATAGAGAAGCTGTATGGCACCGACGGCGAACTGGAGATGGTGTAGGAGCGCATCACCGGCTTGCCTTCGATCTCAAGCTCCAGGGTGACGAACTGCCCTGGCTTGAAGAAGAACATGATCGGTTGGTCGGCCATGAAGCAGAAGGTGCGCACGTCCCAGGTCTCCTGGATGACCTTGACGCAGCGCACGATGTGGCGGCCGTTGGCCCAGGTCTGGGTGGTGACCGGATTGAGGAAGGTATCGGACATGTTCATCTCCAGCAGCCGACTATTGGCCTTTTTATGGCGTCGATAATGCGCAAGCTGAAGGCGACGTACATTCCTGCCTGCGACATCGGCGTACTTATCGCGACCAGCCCCATGCTACAAGGGCTGTGGCGTCGTTATTCCAATCGGCCATGTCGCCCATGGATACGGTTCACGACGCCTTCGGACGCACACTCCACGGCAAAAGAACCTGCTGTTTTTTTAACGACAGCCTTGCGGCACCACAACAATGATTAGCCACCTTTTGCCGGCCGCACACGGCCCCGAGGACCACACGATGGACGTCACCGCAACCCTGAGCCTGGGCGATCCACTGGAAGCAGCACGCAAGGCCACCGCCGAGATGCTGCAAACCCGCGAGCGCACCTACTCGCTGCCCCAGCCTTTCTACACCGACGAGCGTCTGTTCCAGATCGACATGCAGGAGATCTTCCACAAAGAGTGGCTGATCGCCGGCATGACTTGCGAGATTCCGGCCAAAGGCAACTTCATCACCCTGCAGATCGGCAAGAACCCGATCATCGTCATCCGTGGCGCAGAAGGTAAGGTACACGCCTTCCACAACGTCTGCCGCCACCGCGGCTCGCGCCTGTGCACCAGCGACAAGGGCAAGGTGGCCAAGCTGGTCTGCCATTACCACCAGTGGACCTACGAGCTGGACGGCCGCCTGCTGTTCGCCGGCACCGAAATGGGCGCCGACTTCGACATGAAGGAATACGGCCTCAAGCCTGTGAACGTGAAGGTCGCGGGGGGTTACATCTTCATCAGCCTGGCGGAAAACCCGCCAGCCATCGACGAGTTCCTGGCCACTTTGGACCATTACATGGAACCGTACGACATGGAGAACACCAAGATCGCGGTGCAGACCCAGTTGCTGGAAAAGGCCAACTGGAAGCTGGTACTGGAAAACAACCGCGAGTGCTACCACTGCAGCGGCTCGCACCCCGAGCTGCTGCAGACCCTGCTGGAATGGGACGACACCAACGACCCGCGTGCCAGCCAGGAATTCAAAGACCACGTGGCTGCCTCTGCCGCCGCCTGGGAAGCCGAGAAAATCCCGTACCTGCACAAGAGCCACGGCCTGCGTAACCGCATCGTGCGCATGCCGCTGCTCAAGGGCACTGTGTCGATGACCATGGACGGCAAGCAAGCCTGCCAGAAGCTGATGGGCCGTATCAAGAACCCGGACCTCGGCTCGATGCGCATCCTGCACCTGCCGCACTCGTGGAACCACTGCATGGGCGATCACATGATCGTCTTCACCGTGTGGCCGATCAGCGCCCAGGAGACCTTGGTCACCACCAAGTGGCTGGTGCACAAGGATGCGGTTGAAGGCGTCGACTACGACCCGGAGCGCATGCGCAAGGTGTGGGATGCCACCAACGACCAGGACCGCCGCCTGGCGGAAGAGAACCAGCGCGGGATCAACTCCACGGCTTATCAGCCAGGGCCGTACTCGAAGACTTATGAGTTTGGTGTGGTGAACTTCATCGACTGGTACAGCCAGCGGGTGCTGGAGAACCTGGGGGCGGAGCCGGCGCCGTATTTGAAGGAAGTGCAGGCGCAGTAAACAATAGTGAACCAGGCAGGCAGAAAATTGGCTGCCTGGTTATGACCTTCATGCACGATCAATCGTGCCCACCGGGTTTCCACGGATCTTCTGCACAACGTTACTGACAATCGTCTGCACCGGGCTAATTCCTGTCTGAATCCGCATAAGGTCCACGACCACGCCGGGTATCTGGCCTGGTGATTTCCACAGATAGGGCACCACGACATCCGAGCTCAGCTTGAGGTTCACAAAACGCTCCGTGATACCAAGGCCCGTAGCCACAGCTCCCGCCATTGCACTTTCTGTCACGGACGGAATAGTCGGAGCCCCCTGCTCCTTCCAAGCAAAGGCAGACGCTGCAATTTTCGCAATCCCCTTTTGGGTTTTGGCAAGGACCTGAACTTGTTGCTTAAATGAAGGCGTCGAGCCCAGTTGGCGCGACTGAACGATCAGTTTGAGCGTCGCCATTAATCCATCCACGACGTTAAGTGCACTTTCTGCCAAGACAGCAAAATAAACTGAGTTGGGAAAGGAGAATGCGCCATTGCGATCGACCCGGTTGATCGGATCGTTTAAGCAATAGGCATAGGTATTTATCCCGCCCCTGCCAAACGGGCTGAGCGTATCGGCGCTGTTGAAGCGCATGAGCGCTGGGTTGTAGGCCCGTCGACCGTTACCGAGAAGGTAATGCCCAGCCAATGCGTCGCGGTATTCCCCGCAAAATGCCAGGCGGGAGCCAGACACCACCCCACACACAGCACCCCAGGCGGTATAGCTACGTGAGCGGGTATGGCGCATCACAGCCAAGTCGTCTGTAAATGCTGAGGGGGACTCACCTCCCCAGATCTGACCTCCGAGACTATTTCATGCATCTGAATGCTCATATGGCCCGAGTCCATATCGATTCTGAGCCCCCTGACAGTATTGGAAATAGCAGGTATTGACGACGCTGGGCTAGGCGTGGGAGGCAGAATTTGTTTTTGTTCACGCTTTATACTGAAAACACTGCGGATATTGTCTCCTATAGACCTCCAAGCTTCTCCCAACCCATTTCCCAACCTTTGCCCGATCGTTATTAACGATTTAAAGATCGAAGTTGTATTGCCAGCGGTAACCAAGCCCAACGCCACGGGCTGCAAACTAGGCGAGCCGGTAAACAACATTCCCACGCCTGTCGTCACCAATGCTGTTTCGACTGCCAGTTGCCGCAGCCCCCAGACACCCGCGTTGTTTTGGGCACGCGTCATCCAGGCAGCCACATTGAGGCCGGCATAGGCCGCAAGGGTCGTAGCTCTGGAAGCTTCAATTGAAGTCAGTACCGCCAGGAACCTGCCGCTAGGGTCGATGTGGTTCACAGGGTCCGCTGCACAGTAGGCATATGCATTCAACCCGCCCCTGCCAAAGGGGCTCAGGCGATCTGGGCTCAAGTAACGCATCTGGCGAGGGCCATACAGCCTATGTCCGTTGCCAAGGTGATAGCACCCTGTCAATGGATCATGACGCTGCCCCGCAAAGGCCGTGAGAGGGCCTGCCCCCAGTGGCGCATAGCCGTATGGGGTGAAGGCTCTTTCTATCGAGCTTGAGCTGCGCCCCGCCAACACTGAACGCTGCCTATCGGTCATCAGCAAAAGGTTATTCATCGATAGTCTGAGCTCGTTTCGATGGAATAACGAGACGATAGTACCCGTGAGCACATTAGGAAACTGGCAGAAATGACAGTTGCCTTGGTCGAATTTTGAACAAAACTCTACAGCCCAGGCCCTACAAGGGCTACGACCATTCACGAACACCTTGCCCACAGGTGGATGAACAGAATTCGTTAACAACTCCTCTTGTTGTCTGTTCAAGGCTGTGAATAAACGCTTGAAAGGCCCAGTTGGTAACGGTTTGCGCAATACGGAGAAGACTTGATCATTATTTGAACGATATCGCCAAGCCCGCTATGTGCATGTGCTACAGACGACGGCCAACATCTTATCCACAGAGCCGCCAACAGCGATTGTGGGGAACTTCGCGCATCAGCCCCGCATTCAAACAGCCCAATGCCAGCTTTTATTTGATCATTATTCGATCATGCCCTTGAATCCCGCGTCCCTCTTGGCCTGCAGAGAAGCACGAACACTTTATCCACACCTTGGCGAACAGATTCCGGGGGTAAGATCCCACCGGACCTGTCATTTCTGCCAGTTTCCACATAACCCCCTTTGTGTTTGATTGAAGCCACAGGTTGGGCTTAGCCAGAGGTCACTTATGCACAGGCGCCTGAACGGCACTGTGAAGTGGTTCCACGAGGTGAAGGGAGTGGGAGTGATCAAGGCTGAGGACGGCAGCGGGGACTATTTCGTGGCACGGTGTGCAATTCTGATGGTGGGCAGGGTGCGTCTGCTGGAGGGGAGCGGGTCACCTTCGAACCGGTGATCGAAGGGTTGGCCTTCTGGGCCTTCAATGTGGCTGGCGAGCTGCCTTGACGGCCCAGCAAACCGGCCCTGTAGGAGCAGCCTTGCGCTGCGAAGAGGCCCGTGACAGCAGCGAAGAATCACTGTGCATTTACCGGCCTCTTCGCAGCACAAGGCTGCTCCTACAAAGTGCGCGCATGATGCAAGGCATGTGAAGGGCCTGCTAATTCAGCGCAGGACCCCTTCCTCCACCAATAGCTTGAGGATTGCCTCAGCGCCCTCTTGCGGCGATACATCCTTGAGCACCTTGCCCCCGCCGCCACTGGCCTTGGCCGTTGCCGCTTTCATCCGGTCGGCGCCGCTCTTGGCCTTGATCACCTTCAGTCGCTTGGGCCGTGGGCGGGCCGGTTGCAGCTCTGCCTCGGCCAGCAGGTCGTCTTCGACAATCGCCACGTTACGCGCTGCCAACACACCCCGCCGCGCCGGCCCGAACGCGCTCTGGCGTGGCTTGGGCGCAGCGTTATCCACAGTCGCCAACAACGGCAGGCGCACCTTCAGGCGACGCCGCTGCCCGCGTGGCAGTGCCTGCAGCACCTGGGCGGTGCCATTTTCAATCGACTCCACTTCCGCCAGGCCAACGATCAACGGCCAGCCCAGCTTCTCGGCCAGCAGGAACGGCAACATGCCCGAACCTTCGCCCGTTTCAGCCTGAGTCCCGGTCAGCACCAGCTGGGCACCAGCGTCGCGCAGGTAGTCGCCAAGCACGTCCAACACATCCCCCCCGGCTGGCTGTTCCAGAACGTCCAGGTGCTCCAGCCCCATGCCCAGATAGGCCCGCAGCGCCTCTTCCTGCGGGTCACCGGCATGCACCACCTGCAAGTTATCCCCAGCCAGTTGCAACCCCAGCTCCACGGCGCGGGCATCTTGCTCGGCGCGGCGCGCGCGGCCAGAGCTTGGGTGAGCACCGATGGAAACCAGGCTGATGACTTTCGTACTCATGCTCGTGCCCTTATGCCGCGTCGCGCTGGGCGCCGCTGCGGAAGTTGTCCACAGCCTCGATCAACGCCTTGAGAATCGCCGAACTGTCGCCAATCACCGACAGGTCAGCCCGTTTGATCATGTCGCAGCCAGGGTCCATGTTGATCGCCACCACCTTGTCGCAGGCACCGATGCCCTGCAGGTGTTGGATCGCGCCAGAGATACCCACAGCCACGTACACCCGTGCCGTGACCCAGGTACCGGTAGCACCGACCTGGCGGTTGCGCGGCATGAAGCCGTCGTCCACTGCCACCCGAGAGGCGCCTTCGGTGGCGCCGAGGGCCGCAGTTGCCTTGTGGTACAGGTCCCAGTCCTTGACGCCGTTACCGCCCGAAACGATGAACTCGGACTCGGCCATGGCAATGGTGGCCGGGTCCACGGCCACCGAGCCGAGGTCTTCGATACGCGACAGGCTGCGTGCGACGCTTGTGGACAACTCTACGGGCAGCGCTTCGTGACGGGTTTCGCTGACCGGTTCCGCACATTCTGCCGCAGCCAGGATCAACCGTGGCACGGCGCGTTGCAGGTCCTGTTGACCCGCGCCGGCGCGGCCGATGCATTGGCCGTCCTTGACCTGCCAAACCCGCGTCGCGGGCCGTTCGCCCAAGGCGGCACCGAAGCGCCGCCCCAGCTCGCCGCCACCGGTGCGGCTGTCGGGCAGCAGCCAGTGGCGCGGCGTGAACTGGTTATCCACAGCCCGCAACCCCTGCACAAGCTGCTCGGGTGCATAACCCTCGAACGCTTCGCCTTCGATAACCAGCAGGCGGTCGACGCCGGCTGTGGAAAAGTTGCTTTCCTTATGTTCGCCAAATACCACGGCCAACACAGCACCGTCGTTGCCGGCCAGGCTATGGGCCAGGCCCAGCAGGTCGCGGTCGTGGCTGCTCAGGCGGCCACCGACCATGTCCGGCACCACGGCAATGTAGAACGCCGGCGCCGGCACCTGGTGCAGCGGCAACTGGACGGCCGCCGCCGCTGTGCGTCGCCCGCCGACACCCGTGCCCTGCTGGGCACCGCTGCGGTCGATACGCTTGATGCCACTGGGGCCGATGAAACCGGCGGCGATGGCATGCGGGTTCTTGCGCATGAGGCCGTTGGGCCCCATCCAGCTGGTTTGTTGCGTCTGCATGGCCGCGTGCAGCGGGTGCAGACGGTTACGGGCGATCCACTCGGCGCGTGGGTCGCGGCGGATGATGTCGCTCATCAGTGCACCTCCGCAGGTTCACGTTTAACCGTTGGCGACTTTGGGGCCGCAGGGGTTTCCTCTTCGATCAGCACATCGGCTACCAACTCGGCGAGGTCCTTGATCTGTGGGCGCGGTTCGACAACGCCCTCAAGCATCGCGGTGCACTGTGGGCAGCCCACTGCAACCAGCTCCGCCTGGGTCTCGCGAATGTCGTCCATGCGCATGTCGGGGATACGTTGCTTGCCCGGGATGTCGGTGATCGGCGCACCGCCGCCGCCGCCACAGCAACGGGAACGGAAGCCCGAGCGTTCCATCTCGCGCACTTCGATACCCAACGCCTTGAGCACTTCACGGGGCGCTTCGTATTCACCGTTGTAACGGCCCAGGTAGCACGGGTCGTGGTAGGTGACGCTGCCGCCCTTGTGCTGGCCGAGGTTGAGCTTCTTGGCTGCGATCAGTTCGGCGATGTAGGTGCTGTGGTGCTGCACCTGGTAGTCGCCACCCAGCGCGCCGTACTCGTTTTTCAGCACATGGAAACTGTGCGGGTCGCAGGTGACGATGCGCTGGAACGTATATTTGGCCAAGGTCTGGATATTGCGTTTGGCCAATTGCTGGAAGGTTGCTTCATCACCCAGGCGACGTGCCACGTCACCGCTGTCGCGCTCCTCCAGGCCAAGCACGGCAAAGTCCACACCCGAGGCCTTGAGCACTTTGACGAACGAGCGCAGGGTGCGCTGGTTGCGCATGTCGAAGGCGCCGTCGCCCACCCAGAACAGCACTTCGGTGGTTTTCACGTCCGACAGCAGTTTCAGGTTGAGGTCGGCCGCCCAGTTCATCCGCCCGCCTGGGGCGAAGCCGCCTGGGTTGTCGGTGGCGATCAGGTTTTCCAGTACTTCCGCGCCTTTGTTCGGTGTCGCACCTTTTTCAAGGGTAAGGTGGCGGCGCATGTCGACGATGGCATCGACGTGCTCGATCATCATCGGGCATTCCTCGACGCAGGCACGGCAGGTGGTGCACGACCACAGCGTTTCGGCGTCGACCAGGCCGTTGACGATCGGCTGGTGCGGGTGGCCACCATGTTCGCCGATCGGCTTGCCCGGGTACGGGCTGCCAGCAAACTTGGCGTCGGTGCCACCGGCCAGGCCGATGACCATGTCTTGAATCAGTTTTTTCGGGTTCAGCGGCTGGCCAGCGGCATAGGCCGGGCACATGGCTTCACATTTACCGCACTGCACGCAGGCATCGAACCCGAGCAGCTGGTTCCAGGTGAAGTCCACCGGTTTTTCCACGCCCAGCGGCGCATTCGGGTCTTCCAGGTCCAGCGGCTTGAGGCCGGTGGAGCGGCCGCCACCGAAACGTTCGGCACGGCGGTGCCAGGCCAGGTGCAAGGCACCGGCGAAGGCGTGTTTCATCGGGCCGCCCCAGGTCATGCCGAAGAACAGCTCCGACACGCCCCACAGCACACCCAGGCCAAGCACGCCGACCATCACCCAGCCACCGGTGTTGGCGGGCAGAATGCCGGCGACCGGCAAGGTGGCGATGAAGAAGCTTGCAGCAAACACCAGCAGGCTTTTCGGCAGGCGCATCCACGGGCCCTTGGACAGGCGCGCAGGTGGGTTAAGGCGGCGTTTGAAGACAAAGATCGCACCGGTGAACATGATCACCGTGGCGACCAGCAGCGCGTAGCCAAGGATCTTGCTCTGCAGGCCGAAGCCGTGCACGAGGATCGCCAAGGCCGCCGACAGCACAAAGCCGCCCGCCGTGGCGACGTGAGTCTTGGACATGTACTTGTCGCGTTCGACCACGTGGTGCAGGTCGACCAGGTAGCGTCGCGGCATGGCCAGCAGGCCGCCGATCAAATTGACCTTGGACGCTCGGCCACGCCGCCACATACGCACCCGGCGCAGGGCGCCGAGCACCGCCAGGCCAAGGGCAGCGAACAGCAGAATGGGTAGAAGGGTGTTCAACATGGGAGGCTCCCACAGGGGTTTACGGCGTTTATGCCCGCTGGATCAGAAATCCTTGCACAGGCGCAAGGCGTCGTAGATCGCCGCATGCACGTTGCGCTGGGCCACGCAGTCGCCAATGCGGTACAGCAGGTAGCCCTCGCCCGGCTGGCTGAGGATCGGCTGCGGCTTGATGGCAAACAGCGCCTCCACATCGATCTGGCCCTTGTTGCGCGAGCCATCCTTCAGCGCGTAGTACAGCTCCTCGTCAGGGCGCACGCCGTTCTCGACCACCACCTGGTCAACCACGCGTTCTTCCTTGGCACCGGTGTATTCGTTCTCCAGCACCGCCACCAACTTGTCGCCTTCGCGGTAGACCTTTTCCAGCATCATGTCGCCGGTCATGATCACTTCTTTGGGGTACATGCTGCGGTAGTAGGTCGGGAAGGTCGTGCCGCCCATGGCCACGCCTGGCTTGATGTCGTCGGTGACGATTTCGACCTGGCTGCCCTTGTCGGCAATGTAGTCCGCCGTCGACATGCCGGTGAACTCGCAGATGGTGTCGTACACCAGCACGTTCTTGCCCGGCGCAACCTTGCCATCGAGCACATCCCAGCTGCTGACCACCAGCCCTTCGGCCGCGCCCCAGTGCTCGTTCTGCTCGACGAACGGATGGCCGCCCACCGCCAGCACGATAACGTCCGGGCGCAGGTCCTGGATCGCGTCCACGCTGGCAGCGGTGCCCAGGCGCAGGTCGACTTTCAGGCGTGCCAGTTCCAGTTGGTACCAGCGGGTGATACCGGCGATCTGGTCGCGCTGCGGTGCCTTGGCGGCGATGGTGATCTGCCCGCCGATCTGGTCTTTCTTCTCGAACAGGGTCACGTCGTGGCCGCGCTCGGCAGCCACGCGGGCGGCTTCCATGCCGGCAGGGCCGGCGCCAACCACCACTACCTTGCGCTTGACGCCGGTGGTCTTCTCGATGATGTGCGGCACGCCCATGTATTCACGGGAGGTCGCGGCGTTCTGGATGCACAGTACATCCAGGCCTTGGTACTGGCGGTCGATGCAGTAGTTGGCACCGACGCACTGTTTGATCTGGTCGATCTGCCCCATCTTGATCTTGGCGATCAGGTGCGGGTCAGCCATGTGCGCGCGGGTCATGCCGACCATGTCGACATAGCCGCCTTCGAGGATGCGCGTGGCCTGGTTGGGGTCTTTGATGTTCTGCGCGTGCAGCACCGGGACCTTGACCACTTCCTTGATGCCGGCCGCCAGGTGCAGGAACGGCTCCGGCGGGTAGCTCATGTTCGGGATAACGTTGGCCAGGGTGTTGTGGGTGTCGCAACCCGACCCCACCACGCCGATGAAGTCGAGCATGCCGGTCGCGTCGTAATAGGCGGCGATCTGCTTCATGTCCTCGTGGCTCAGGCCATCGGGGTGGAATTCGTCGCCGCAGATACGCATGCCCACGCAGAAGTCGTCGCCGACCTCGGCGCGCACCGCCTTGAGCACTTCCATGCCGAACTTCATGCGGCCTTCGAACGTACCGCCCCATTCGTCGGTACGCTTGTTGACCCGCGGGCTCCAGAACTGGTCGATCATGTGCTGGTGCACGGCCGACAGTTCGACGCCGTCCAAGCCGCCTTCTTTGGCACGCCGCGCAGCCTGCGCGTAGTTGCCGATCACCCGCCAGATCTCTTCCACCTCGATGGTCTTGCAGGTGGCACGGTGCACGGGTTCACGGATACCCGACGGCGACATCAGGGTCGGCCAGTTGAAGCCGTCCCAACGCGAGCGACGGCCCATGTGGGTAATCTGGATCATGATCTTGGCGCCATGCTTGTGCATGGCGTCGGCCAGGTTCTGGAAGTGCGGAATGATGCGGTCGGTCGACAGGTTGACCGACGCCCACCACTCTTGCGGGCTGTCGATGGCGACCACGGACGAGCCGCCGCAGATCGCCAGGCCGATGCCGCCCTTGGCCTTCTCTTCGTAGTACTTCACATAGCGGTCGGTCGTCATGCCGCCGTCAGTGGCGTAGACCTCGGCGTGCGCGGTGCTGAGCACGCGGTTGCGGATGGTCAGTTTGCCGATCTGGATCGGCTGGAACATTGCTTCGAATGCCATGACGCTATCTCCGGCTTACAACGGCTTTGTAACGAACAGGCCATCTTCGTGGCCTTCTTCCGACCCGCCATAGACCTGCTCGGCCACGGTGCGGATCTTGCTGCCACGGGCAGCGAGAATCTGGTCCATTGCGCCGGCGAACCAGCCGGTGAACATGTAGTCGACCTTGCGGCCAACCTTGCCGTACACGTAGACGAAGGCGGAGTGCTTGAGCTTGACGCTGCAGGTGCCTTTGTCCAGGTCGATGTCCTGGATCTCGAACAGGCCCCAGCCACGCTGGGACAGGCGCTTCATGTAATGCTCGAACACCGCCACGCCTTCCAGGCCATGGCACTCGGCTTCTTTTTCACACCAGTGCCAGGCCGACTTGTAGCCCGCCTTGTAGAGGATCTCGGCATAGGCGTCGGCGCCCAGCACTTCCTCGATACCGATGTGGTTGTTAACGAAGAAATGGCGTGGCACGTACAGCATCGGCAAGGCGTCGCTGGTCCAGACACCGGTCTCGCTGTCGACTTCGATTGGCAATTGCGGGGCGATCTTGGCCATGGAAACTCAACTCCATAAAATTTTTTATTGGGATGCCCCGGCGTTGCTGGCAGGGGCTTTCAGGCTTGGAGAGCGGCTTACTCGCCCCAGACATCCTTGAGGACGTTTACCCAGTTCTCGCCCATGATCTTGCGCACCACACGCTCGGAGTGGCCGCGCTTGAGCAAGGTCTCGGTGAGGTTGGGGAACTCGCCAACGGTGCGAATGCCCAGCGGGTTGATGATCTTGCCGAAATTGGTCAGGCGACGGGCGTAGCCCTTGTCGTGGGTCAGGTATTCGAAGAAGTCCTGGCCGTGGCCCTGGGTGAAGTCGGTGCCGATGCCGATGGCGTCTTCACCAACGATGTTCATGGTGTATTCGATGGCTTCGGCGTAGTCGTCGATGGTCGAATCGATGCCCTTGGCCAGGAACGGCGCAAACATGGTCACGCCAACGAAACCGCCGTGGTCGGCGATGAACTTCAGCTCTTCGTCCGACTTGTTGCGCGGGTGCTCCTTGAGCCCCGACGGCAGGCAGTGCGAGTAGCACACCGGCTTCTTCGATTCGAGAATGACTTCTTCAGAAGTCTTGGAGCCCACGTGCGACAAGTCGCACATGATGCCGACGCGGTTCATTTCGGCGACGATCTCGCGGCCGAAGCCTGACAGGCCGCCGTCACGCTCGTAGCAGCCGGTGCCGACCAGGTTCTGGGTGTTGTAGCACATCTGCACGATGCCCACGCCCAGCTGCTTGAACACGTCCACGTAGGCGATCTGGTCTTCGAACGCGTGAGCGTTCTGGAAGCCGAAGAGGATGCCGGTCTTGCCCAGTTCTTTCGCCTTGCGGATGTCGGCGGTGGTGCGCACCGGCATGACCAGGTCGCTGTTGTCTCGGATCAGCTTCTGGCTGGAGGCGATCTGGTCGACCGTGGCCTTGAACCCTTCCCAGACCGACACCGTGCAGTTGGCCGCAGTCAGGCCGCCTTTGCGCATGTCTTCGAACAGCTCGCGGTTCCATTTGGCAATGATCAAACCGTCAATGACGATGCTGTCGGCGTGTAATTCGGCTGGGCTCATCAGGCTGTCCCCTTTTATTGAGTTGGGTCACGCCGAACATTGTGCCGGCGCTTTGGGGCCAGCATATGCCTGTGCCCCGCGGCGCCCCGATGCAAAAACGACAGGGGGTTTGCCGAAAGCGTCAATGCGCGACATGAGCACGTCTGGCACGCCGTTCGGGGATGAGAGACAGTCTCGATAACGACCTCTGCGGCCCTTAGATGAACATTTGGTCAGGGAGCTTTCGCGCGGCCTCTGGCTGAGCGAGAATCCCAGCGATTCCACAGCCTGTTGAGGAGATAACGGATGAAATCAATGGCATGGCTGGTGCTGCTGGCCGTCGTGAGCGGGGCCCAGGCCGGTGAGGAAGAAAGCACGCCTTGCGACAATGTCGAGACCGACCAGCAGACGTTCGAGTGCGCGGTGTTCAACAAGCAGACCGCCGAGCGTGAGCTGAAGTCGGCCTATGACGACCTGCTTCAACGCATGCGCGAGCAGTATGGCGACGAAGCTGGCCTGCAGTCGCGAATCGAATCCGCCGAAAAACTCTGGAGCCAACTGCGCGATGCCGACTGCAAAGTCGAAACCCATGCCGAACAGCCAGGCAGCAAAGCCTACCAGACTGCATTGAACAGCTGCATCGCCCAGCGCAGCGATGAGCGCTCGGAATACTTGCGCAGCCTAGGCCCACAAAACAGTGAAGAGCCGGCACCTGAAGACTGATCCAGACGGGTTCGAAGGATCTCCTCCAGAGGAACAACGTGCTGCTGATAGTCACTGCGCCATTTCCAGATAGTGCGCCAAGACCACGGACTTGCAACGTGTGTCTTGGTCCCCTCAACTATCAAGGAACAACGAAATGGCTGACATCAAAGTTGAAATGGAAAAAATCCGCAAAGAAGGTCAAGAGCGCGTAGCCGCTACCGGCCAGACGATCTGTGTATTCGCTGAAAATGTGCCTGCTGGCATTGCCGAAGACATCCTGGCAGGTATGCGGTTGATGACCGAACTGGCCAACAAGAAGTTCGACAAGGAAACCCAGCAGCGCGAGTGGTACAACTTCTACAACGATGGTTTGATCAAGTTCGGCTGGACCATGACGGGTGCCGCACATGCCGAAGATGCCATCGATGAGGACAACCTGACCCTGGCAGAGCTGATGACCAAATCCATCACCATCAGCGTGGCCCGTGACCCTCGTCGCACCGCCTGTGCCAAGCGTGTTCTGCAAGTCGTCGTGCAGAAGCCGGAAATCAAGGCACACCTGGAAAAGCACAGCCATAGCGAGTCCGGCAAGTCGAGCAACTTCGTGGTAGCCCAATGCGAAATGACGCCACAAGGCTTGCCAACGATGCACATGACCAGCTTCCAGGCCAGCTACAACTCGAAAATCGAACGTGAAGGCGCCCTGACCCGCAAGGTCGACAAGTCTTCGACCCGCGTCTATCGCGCGTCGCAACAGGGTACGTTCAGCGTTCGTCACTTCAATGCTGCGCGTGATCTTGTGAATGAGAAGATCAAAGGCGACATCGCCGCCTTCCTCGCTATCTAACTAGCGAGGCTGGGTACCAGGATTTGCTGGTACCCAGTTCCCCTCATCAAGGAGCGATGCCGCATGAGCGATGCAAGCCTGGACACTCGGATATTCGAGGAGCGGCTGAGAATCAAACCCGCTCCATGGCTGACACTCGAAACATGGGAAGACTTGCAGCTGTGCCTGCGTTATTCACAGGCCATGGCCAATGAAAAATACTCGATGGAAACCCAGCCTGAGCAATGGTTTACCGTCGTTATCGCCACGTTGCAAACACTGCAATTCACCGTGTTTGAACATACGCATAAAGCCATTGCATATGAGCCGCACCTGCTCGCTTTAAGCGATGTGTACAGTGGTTATCTGCCACCGCTGCGGGCTAAAGGTCCCTGGTTCAAAAGCCTTGAAGCAAACGTTAAAGCCGCTTTGCAATCTGCGGGCAGGCACACCTTTAACGTCATGAACGCCTCTTCACATCTGAGCATCGAAATGGATCATGAAGGGGACAAGATCCCCGTTGCGATCCTGTTTTTCGCCTACTGCGTAACCGACCCTGCCCAACCTACCCGGAAGTTGAACCTGGTATTTGACCATCTGGGCGCACGCTTCAACCCGGGCGACTTCGCTCCATTGCGCAAGGACCTGCAGGCCAGAAACCGTGAAAAGCTGCTGGCCATTCTCAAACGCGAGCTGGAATGAAGCTTATTTTGCACGGGCAGGTTGACGTTCCTCCCGTGGGCACTTTCCAAACCTCAACTTGTAGCGCCGCGTGAAATACGATGGCAGTTCAAAGCCACACGCAAGGCTGACCTCGGTCACCGACATGTCTGTCTGGGCCAACAGCTGACGCGCCTTGTCCAGCCGCAGTGCAAGGTAAAAACTGCTGGGCGTTTCATTGAGGTGCATACGGAACAGGCGCTCCAGTTGGCGCCGTGTCACTTTGATCGCAGCGGCCAGGTCCAGCGTGCTCAAGGGTGGCTCGGTGTGTTTTTCCATTTCGCCGATGGCATGGACCAGCTTCTTGTTACTGATACCGTAACGCGCACCTATCTGCATGCGCTGGTGGTCCTGGCGCTGACGGATGCGACCCAGCACGAATTGCTCGGACACCTTCACGGCCAGGTCGCTGCCGTGAGACTGGGCGATCAGGTGCAGCATCAGATCAATCGAAGCAGTGCCGCCGGCACAGGTAATGCGGCTGCGGTCGATTTCGAACAGCTCCTGGGTCGCCTGCAGGCCCGGGTAGCGCTCCTTGAACGCCTCCAGCGCCTCCCAGTGCAGTGTCGCCCGGTAGCCGTCCAGCAAGCCCGCCTCGGCCAGCACCATTGCTCCCGTGTCGATTCCCCCGAGCATGACCGCCTCATGGTTCAGCCGACGCAGCGCATGCAGGAGCTTCGGCGGGATATTGGCCAGTGGCTCGAAACCCGCTACTACCAGCAGGATGTTGACGGGCTCACCCTCCCCCAGTGCGGCGTCGGCATTCACCGACATGCCATTGCTCGCCAGCACCGCCTCACCGTCCAGGCTGAGCACCTGCCACCGGTACAACTGCCCGCCAAAACGGTTGGCCACCCGCAGAGGCTCCACCGCCGAAATGAACCCCATCGCGGAAAAGCCCGGCACCAACAGAAAGGCAATCGTCTCCATCATCCGCTACTCCACAGAAACTGGTCGCCCAGGTGCTAATTCCTGTCGCCAGCGTGCGCTTGACCAAGGTCCGGCCAGCGTAGCGTATTCAAACGGTCCGCAGAGGCCGCCCTCAATAACAATATGCACTGCCGATGGAGAGCCACCATGCACAGCTTGATCCGCCGCAGCCTGTTGTCCCTTGCCCTGAGCAGCATCGTTGCAACCCCGCTTTTCGCCGCCGAGCCCGCGGCCTGCAAGAACGTGCGCCTTGGCGTGGTCAACTGGACCGACGTCATCGCTACCAGCGCCATGGCCCAAGTACTGCTCGATGGCCTGGGTTACCAGACCAAGCAGACCAGCGCTTCGCAGCAGATCATCTTTGCCGGCATCCGCGACAAACGCCTGGACATGTTCTTGGGTTACTGGAACCCGATCATGACCCAGACCATCACTCCGTTTGTCGATGCCCAGCAGGTCAAGGTGCTCGACAAGCCCAGCCTGGAAGATGCCCGCGCCACCCTGGCAGTGCCTAAGTACCTGGCTGACAAGGGTTTGAAGACCTTCGCCGATATCCATAAGTTCGAGAAGGAGCTGGGCGGGAAAATCTACGGCATCGAGCCGGGGTCCGGCGCCAATACCCAGATCAAGGCGATGATCGCCAAGAACCAGTTCGGCCTGGGCAAGTTCCAGCTGGTCGAGTCCAGCGAGGCCGGCATGCTCGCCGCGGTCGACCGTGCCGTGCGGCGCAAGGAGGCGGTGGTGTTCTTCGGCTGGGCGCCGCACCCGATGAATGTGAACATCGACATGGCCTACCTGGGCGACAGCCAAGATGCGCTCGGCCCTGATGAAGGCCGCGCCACGGTGTGGACGGTCACCGCGCCGGACTACGCCGAACGCTGCCCCAACGCTCACCGCCTGCTGGCCAACCTGAAATTCAGCGCCGAGGACGAGAGCCGCATGATGCAGCCGCTGCTCGACCACAAGGACGCGCTGGAGTCGGCCCGCCAGTGGCTCAAGGACCACCCCGAGGACAAGGCCCGCTGGCTTGAAGGGGTGACCACCTTCGATGGCAAGCCCGCTGCGGACAACCTCAAGCTTACCGCCAACTGATCCGGCCCTTTCGCAGCACAAGGCTGCTCCTACAGGTACAGCGCTAAGCTCAGGGTCACTGCTGACCCTGTGGGAGCGGCTTGCCCCGCGAAAGGCCACCACCGACATCACAAGGAACCGCCATGAACCACGACGTCATCATCACCTGCGCCCTCACCGGTGCCGGCGACACCGCCTCCAAAAGCCACTTGGTCCCAGTCACCCCCAAGCAGATCGCCGAAGCCGCCGTCGAAGCCGCCAAAGCCGGCGCCACCGTGGTCCACTGCCACGTCCGCGACCCGCAAACCGGCCGCTTCAGCCGCGACGTGAACCTGTACCGCGAAGTCATGGAGCGCATCCGTGAAGCCGACGTGGACATCATCGTCAACCTCACCGCTGGCATGGGCGGCGACCTGGAAATCGGCCCAGGCGAAACGCCCCTGGAGTTCGGCCCAGGCACCGACCTGATCGGCCCGCTGGAGCGCCTGGCCCACGTCGAAGCGCTGCTGCCGGAAATCTGCACCCTCGACTGCGGCACCCTCAACTTCGGCGACGGCAACTCGATCTACGTCTCCACCCCGGCCCAACTGCGCGCCGGTGCCAAGCGCATCACCGAGCTGGGCGTAAAAGCCGAGCTGGAAATCTTCGACACTGGCCACCTGTGGTTCGCCAAGCAGATGATCAAGGAAGGCCTGCTCGACGACCCGCTGTTCCAGCTGTGCCTGGGCATCCCATGGGGCGCGCCGGCCGACACCACCACCATGAAGGCCATGGTCGACAACCTGCCCGCCAACGTCACCTGGGCCGGCTTCGGCATCGGCCGCATGCAGATGCCCATGGCGGCCCAGGCCGTGCTGCTGGGCGGCAACGTGCGCGTCGGCCTGGAAGACAACTTGTACCTGGACCGTGGCGTGCTGGCCAGCAACGGCCAGCTGGTCGAGCGCGCGGTGGAGATCATCTCCCGCCTCGGCGCTCGCGTGCTGACCCCGGCCGAGGGCCGGGAAAAAATGAACCTCAAACGCCGCTGATCCCACTGGAGACCGCTATGCCTTTCATCACCGAGATCAAGACCTTCGCCGCCCTGGGTAGTGGCGTGATCGGCAGCGGCTGGGTCGCTCGCGCCCTCGCCCACGGCCTGGATGTCGTCGCCTGGGACCCAGCCCCCGGCGCCGAGCAGGCCCTGCGCAAGCGCATCGCCAACGCCTGGCCGGCGCTGGAAAAACAAGGCCTGGCGCCAGGCGCTTCGCCACAACGTTTGACCTTCGTCAGCACCATCGAGGCCTGCGTGCGTGACGCCGACTTCATCCAGGAAAGCGCCCCAGAGCGCCTGGACCTCAAACTCGAACTGCACGCGAAGATCAGCGCTGCGGCCAAGCCTGATGCAATCATCGGCTCCAGCACCTCGGGCCTGTTGCCCAGTGAATTCTACGAGTCGTCCACCCACCCAGAGCGATGCGTGGTCGGCCACCCGTTCAACCCGGTCTACTTGCTGCCGCTGGTCGAAATCGTCGGCGGCAAGCGCACCTCGCCGGAGGCCATCGACGCGGCGAAAACCATCTACACCGCCCTCGGCATGCGCCCGCTGCATGTGCGCAAGGAAGTCCCCGGCTTCATTGCCGACCGCCTGCTCGAAGCGCTGTGGCGCGAGGCGCTGCACTTGGTCAACGACGGCGTGGCGACCACCGGCGAAATCGACGATGCAATCCGCTTTGGTGCCGGCCTGCGCTGGTCGTTCATGGGCACCTTCCTCACCTATACCCTGGCCGGTGGCGATGCAGGCATGCGCCACTTCATGTCGCAATTCGGCCCGGCGCTTAAACTGCCCTGGACCTACTTGCCAGCCCCCGAGTTGACCGACAAGCTGATCGACGATGTTGTGGACGGCACCTCGGACCAACTGGGCGATCGCAGCATCGCCGCGCTGGAGCGCTACCGTGATGACACCCTGCTGGCAGTGCTGGAAGCGGTGAAAACCAGCAAGGCCAAGCACGGCATGGCCTTTGGCGATTGAGGAGACTCCAATGCCCGCACTGATCACCTACCGCACCCCGGTCCAGGAGGACTGGGTGGATTACAACGGGCACCTGCGCGATGCCTATTACCTGCTGATTTTCAGCTATGCCACCGATGCATTGATGGAGCGTATCGGCCTGGATGCCGACAGCCGCGGGCAAAGTGGGCATTCCCTGTTCACCTTGGAGGCGCACATCAACTACCTGCATGAAGTGAAGCTGGGTACCGAAGTGTGGGTGCAGACGCAGATCATCGGTTTTGATCACAAGCGCTTGCATGTTTATCACAGCTTGCACAGGGAAAATGTTGAGGGGCCTTTGGCAGCCAGTGAACAGATGTTATTGCACGTCTGCTTGAAAGCGTCGAAGGCATCTCCATTCGGTGATGTGACCACCGAGTGCATACAACGCCTAACGAAGCTCCAATACGGCATTCCACCACCCGCCTACGTCGGCCGCATCATTGGCCTGTTGCCACGGTAATGCAGGTGGGGCGAAGTCCAAACCAGGTACCGCAGCCCCACCTGTTCCCTAATATACATTTTAGACGGTCAGGGTATAGTTTCCCATCGAGCATCATCTCTGTCATAACAATAGCTGAATTTAGGGCTGGCGCTTCTTCCATTACCTTCCATGCAGTTGGAGATACCCAAGGCTGAAAACTTAATCACCCCCCCCGCAAAACTAAAGTTTGAACGCAGACCTGAGCATGCACCCATGCCTGCCGCCTCACCATTTGCCGTCCATTGAAGGCATGATAAAACATCGCCTTGCTGGACGCGAATGGTCGTCAGCGCATTGTTGTTCCAGTACCAAAAATCACCTTCACTGATATTTCCGCAATCCGCAAAAGTCAGCGCACCCCTTGATGTGACCGTCAAGCAGGCTGGAAGCCCTAATTTGGCGCGTTCGACACTCCTGATTCTCTTACCCGTAAAAGGAGGGTAGAAATTCTCAACCGTTTCTCTGCGTTCATTCATCGCTCTAGCAACATCATGGTTCGCTACCGTACCCAGAGCTTGCCCTTGATAACTCAAGCGTGGATTGGAGAAGAACAATTGCCGAGGGCAGGCCGGGCTGCACTCGCCAGCCATCTGCGTGCGGAACCTGAGGGAGCCCGACGCAGGTTTATACTGATATCCATGCGTGTAGGCATTACTCACACCGTCCCAGCTATGGGTCATACCAAAGTTATGACCGATCTCGTGCGACAATGAAGGGATGCAATAGATTGCCGTAAAACCTAAATGTTTTTCTGGGCCAGGTTTACCGCCACCACACTGCTCGTTATTGGTCACTAACATCGAGACGAGATCAGCACGCACCCGATCCCGCACAACTTTCACCTCCGGCATCCGGTACGTCAGATCATTGAGAAGCGTGACAAAATCTTTGCCGGTCTCATCGTGATTAGCGTCCATAAAACCGGCTAACTCATACGTTATAGCGACCTGGCTATTTTTTGTGATCTGATTGGCATCCTGCAATCCAAGGGTCAGCGCGGCGCGGTAGTTTGGATTCTTAGCACGGGCCTGATTGGTAGTGACAAACAGCAACCTGATCGTACTGTGTGCTGATTTCGGCGGTAGGTTGGTCTTGACTGTCGATACTTCACTTGCATGCCCCTGTGGAGGTTGACTGTCTTCAGGCGGCAACTTCGAACCGTCAATCTTTATTAACGCATGCTGTCTGCCTCCGAGGTATTCCAGTTGATAGCGCTGGCCATCCACGATCAAGTTACCGACCAACTGGGTGCCGTGGCGCACGATCGACAGGTAATAGCGAGGGTCGAAATCGATCTCAGCAGGTGAAGGGTGATTCAGCTTCCACGCCGAACGTCTATAACCCACCCAGCCTTCGTAACCACCGGCCATTGAATTAAAGTCGCGCAGGTTGAATTGGGCTGTTTTACCATCGGGCAATGTCACTGCCAAATGTTGAGTGCTGTTGTTGATCAGCTCCGCACTGGCGTCAACCAGCGTAATTTCGTCGTTAGCTGGGTTCGCCAACAGAGTAGCCAGATACCCCGTGGCTGTTTTCTGAAGCGTACTGCGATCTGGGGTGGGTTCAAGCGTGAACAGTTGCGTAACCGCGCTTGAAGTTCCGCTCTCTCGCGGTGTCGATGACGAGCAAGCCGCGAGCAACGCGCACCCGGCTATGACGAGCCATGCCCTATAGGCAAATATTTTCATGATTCCGCCCCTCTGGAAGTCCATCGCCTATAGCAGAGCAGGTGTCACGCAGGCTCGTCACCTGGCAGAAATGTCAGGTAACCGCATACAAAACAGCGAATGACGGGCAATAAATGCCCCCGGAACGCCGGTAGCCAATGAACAACAACCCCAGGGGCTTACGCCGCCGGGGTCAGATGTTCGGTCACGGTAGCGGTGTTACTCCACGCCCTTCGAAATCCGATAAGCATTACTGTTCATGTAGCCGCTTCGGGTAGCCGCCAGGCCTTTGGGTAAATTCAGGTTGCTGGTGTCATAGTTTCGAATGCTGAAATCGCCCTGATACTGGCCGCTGTAACAGTGCATTCTCTTGGCGTCTGCGTTGGTGAAACATACCTGGCTGCCATCGAAACCCAGCACCTGGGCAGAACGGGACCTGCCAACAGTGGAGGGGCATTGGCCTTCGGTGTTCAGGGTCACCGTTTTCCCCTCCCCTATTGCAACCGTGCATAGCGGGCTCTTGAAGTCCTCTTGCGCATAAAGCCGAACGAAGGTGTCACCGGCTTTCTCGTAAGTGACTTGGGTCACCGACCCATTCATCGGCCAGCCTTTTACGCTGCGCTTCAGCTCGCCCGGCCAAGCCGAATCGAGGTCAAAGTTATTGATTTCGAAATCACCTGTATAAGCCCCCGTAAAGCAGCGGTTCCTGGAGTCATCCGTATTACGCAAGCACACCGTGTTGCCGGCCTGGAAATTTTCGATTTTAGCGGAGCGGGAGGTGGTCAGTGACCGACAAAGGCTGTCTTTCAGGGGTGTAACGCTTCCCTTCTGGAGGTACATTTCGCAACGCTTGCCCTGGAATCGAGATTGCTCGAACAAGGTAATCTTGGCGGCGTTCGCTGGAGAGGGATAAAAATTCTCTACGATGCTACGTCGCTCATTCAATGCGCGTGCAACGTCATTGTCCTTGACGGTCCCCATGGGAACGCCAGCGTAGCTCAGGCGCGGATTGGAGAAGTATGCAATGCGCGGGCAAGAGCGGCCTGTGCATTCATAAGACATTTGCGTACGGAAGGGTAAGAGGCCCTGATTCCAGCGGTAGCCATGTATGTATGACGGTGTCCTTGCGCCACCCGAGTTGTGCACCATACCGAAGTTGTGGCCAATTTCATGAGCCAGCGAAGACAAGCACGTCACCGCAGTAAACCCAGCGGCTTTCGAGGGCCCAAACTTTCCGCCGCCACACAGGGCGTTATTAACCACGATCATGGAGACCAGGTCCGCCAGCATCCCGTCCCGGGCCTGCGCCACGTCTTTCATGTAGTAGGTTACATCGTTGAGCAACTTCGAATATTCCTTGCCCGACTCATCGTAATTGGCATCGTAGATGCCGGCCAACTCAAAGGTGATGTTGACCTTGCTGTTCTTCATGGTCTGATTCACGTCTTGCAACGCTTGATTCAAGGTCAGTCGGGGGTTGGGGTACTTGGCCCTCGATTGTTGGGTGGTAACGAACATCAGGCGGATGGTGCTGTGCTCAGAGGTGGCTTGGGGCTGAACACTCGCCACTTGCGCTGCTACCGCCTTAGCCTCTGGGAGGGCATCCAGGGGCGCAAGCTTGGCTTCATCGATCGTGACAAGGGCATGTTGACCCGGGCTCACATACTCCAAACGGTAACGCTGCCCGTCGACCATGATCTCCCCTACCAGCTGATCGCCTTGGCGCACAATCGACAGGTAGTACAGCGGGTCAAACTTGAGCTCCGAGGCAGATTTCGATTTCACAGCCGACGGTTTGTAACCCACCCAACCTTCCAGCCCCTCGGGCAGGGCACTGTAAGTTTCCAGGTTAAAAGTCGCCGTCTTGCCGTCTGGCAGGGTGATTGCCAATGTGCTTGTATCGTTGCTGATGAGCGCCGGCTTCACATCGACCAGCACGACGTCTTTGTTAGCAGGGTCGCCTAGCAAGGTCCGCATATAACCCGCAGGCTTCGTTTGCAGGGCACTGTGGCGCTGCTCGAACGAGAAGAGTTGGGGAGAGGGCGATGAGGCATAGCAGAGCGAGGAGAACAACAGCCCCGCCCCCATTAGGCAGGTTTTGGACAGCATCTGTTTCATGGTTCAGTTCCTGTGGCATAGAGGAACTGAATTAATCAGCTGACGCCGCGACCGCCTACTCGTAGAGTCGCTAGGGAAACGGCAGCTAGGGAGAAAAAAATAACCCCGGAAAGCCGTGAGCATCCGGGGCCAAGAGCGAGCAACATCCACTGTGCACGAGCGAGGGTGACCAAACCCTCCGTTGCGGTAGATGGCTTGAGTGTGCGCACTTCAGGGGCGGGTGATTTAGCCGTAAACGACCTGTTCTTAGCCAAAGCAGCCATTGCGACATTCTGCCCTTGCGGGCCTGTCGCGGTGGACACAGAATCGGTCGTAAATCACAGCAGCACTCGCTTAGCGATAAAAGGGACAACAGCCATGATGCATGCGGATTTGATTGACCAGGACGACCTCGCCGGCCACCTGCGCGCGCGCGGTTTCGACATCCCCGCCGGGGCCAGCGCCGAGCAGGCCTGCGAGGCGGTGGTGCGTGGGCTGACCGAGCCCAATGCAAAGGCGCTGAAGGGCATGGTCGAGCAGATGTATACCGGCAGCGCGACCATATTGCCGGCGGTGCGACAGGCGATCGACAAACAGCTTTTGCCTGCGCTGGCACAGTTCAGCAAGCGCGCCTGACCGATTATTCCTGCACCGGCCTCTTCGCGGGCAAGCCCGCTCCCACAGGTATCGCGCTGCTTTCGAATTCAGTGCTGTACGTGTGGGAGCGGGCTTGCCCCGCGAAGAGGCCGGCTCTGTTTCAGAGCCTTACGCTGGCGAACGTCGACTCGTTGCGTGCCTGGCTCAGGGCCGCCATCGGCCCGCTGTGCGGCGACAGGGTCATGGCCTGCGGGATCGGCATCATCGCCACCTGCTGGGCAGTGTTGGAGCCCACACGCTCATCACGCGGCGGAATGCCGAAATACTCGCGGTAGCACTTGGAGAAGTGCGGGGTAGAGACGAAGCCGCACACCGAGGCCACTTCGATGATCGACATCGGCGTCTGCTTCAGCAACTGCCGCGCGCGGATCAGGCGCAGCTTCAGGTAATAGCGCGACGGCGAGCAGTGCAGGTACTTCTGGAACAAGCGCTCGAGCTGGCGTCGCGAGACCGACACATACACCGCCAGTTCGTCGAGGTCGATCGGCTCTTCCAGGTTGGCCTCCATCAGCGCGACGATTTCCTGCAGCTTCGGCTGGTTGGTGCCAAGCATGTGCTTGAGCGGCACGCGCTGGTGGTCTTGCTCGTTGCGAATGCGCTCGTAGACGAACATCTCGGAGATCGCCGCCGACAATTCACGGCCGTGATCGCGGCTGATCAAGTGCAGCATCATGTCCAGCGGTGCGGTGCCACCGGAGCTGGTGAAGCGGTTGCGGTCGAGGGTGAACAGGCGGGTGCTCATGTTCACCCGTGGGTAGGCCTCCTGCATGGCGGCCAGGCATTCCCAGTGCACGCTGCAATCGAAGCCGTCGAGCAGCCCGGCACAGGCCAGTGCCCAGCTGCCGGTACACACCGCGCCCAGGCGCCGCGACTGGCGCGCCTGCGCCTGCAGCCAGGTCACGTGTTCACGGGTAACGGTGCGCTGAATGCCGACACCACCGCAGACAATCACGGTGTCGATCGGCGGCGCATTGTGCATGGCCGCGTCGGGGGTGATCTGCAGGCCATCACTGGCCCAGACCTGGCCGCCATCGACGGTCAGGGTGTGCCAGCGGTACAGCTCGCGGCCGGAAAGCTGGTTGGCCATGCGCAGCGGCTCGACCGCCGACGCCAGGGAAATCAGGGTGAAGTTGTCCAGTAGAAGAAACCCGATGGACTGGGGAGCTGTGCGGTTCTGGGTTGGATTCCCGGAGGTGTACGACGTCATCGCGATTTCTCCTCACACAAATGCAGGGTGTGCCTCAGGCGGGCACTGATTTTTTTGTTATGGCCCCTTCTTCGTAGGTAGGGGCTTGTTGCCAATCTCAACGCAAACGCCGTGCCTGAAATTGAACGGCTATCCGAAAAAACCTGAAAACGACGCCTTAACTCGGCAAATCAGGGCCTTCGGTGCGAGCTGACCGAACTTCTGGAACCGCCGTGCTAGGCGCGCTCCTTGTAACTGCTGAGCACTTTGGTGACACGTGCCTGGTGGGTTGCCCAGAAACGACACTCTTAAGTGTCACCGACAATGCCCACACTCATCGCGACATCTGACGGCCGGTCATGCACAAACGCCCCATAGTGGGGCGTCGTGGTAACAAGCAGCGCGTGATTAGCGCATCAGCATTCGATGGCGCTGACCGCCAAGCCGCCGCGCGAGGTCTCTTTGTACTTGTCGTGCATGTCGGCGCCGGTGTCACGCATGGTGCGGATCACCTGGTCGAGGGAAATGAAGTGTTCGCCGTCGCCGCGCAGGGCCATCTGCACCGCGTTGATCGCCTTCACTGCGGCAATCGCGTTGCGCTCGATGCACGGCACCTGCACCAGGCCACCGACCGGGTCGCAGGTCAGGCCAAGGTTGTGTTCCAAAGCGATTTCGGCAGCGTTTTCCAGTTGTGGCGGTGTCGCCCCCAACACTTGCGCAAGGCCTGCCGCCGCCATGGCACAGGCCGAACCGACCTCGCCCTGGCAGCCGACTTCGGCGCCGGAAATCGAAGCGTTCTTCTTGCACAGGATGCCGACCGCTGCCGCCCCGAGGAAGAAGTCGGTCACGTTCGACTCATCCACCACATCACTGAAGCGCATGTAGTAATGCAGCACCGCCGGGATGATGCCCGCAGCGCCGTTGGTGGGCGCGGTCACCATGCGCCCGCCGGCGGCGTTTTCTTCGTTGACCGCCAGGGCGAACAGGTTGACCCACTCCATGGCGCTCATGGTCGAGCCGATCACGTTGGGCTTGCCGATCTCTTGCAAGCTGCGGTGCAGCTTGGCGGCGCGGCGCCGTACGTTGAGGCCGCCGGGCAGCGTGCCTTCGTATTTCAGGCCGTTGGTGACGCACTCCTGCATGGCTTGCCAGAGCTTCTGCAGGCCGGCGTGGATCTCTTCCTCGCTGCGCCAGACCTTCTCGTTGGCCATCATCAATTGCGACACGCTGAGGTCGTTTTGCTTGCACAGTTGCAGCAGTTCGGCGGCACTGTTGAAGTCGTAGGGCAATACGGTCTGGTCGGCGTCCAGCACACCGCTGGCGGCCTGCGCGGCATCGACTACAAAGCCACCGCCCACCGAGTAGTAGGTGTCGCGGTGCAGCTCGCCTTGCGCGCCTTCGGCGATCAAGGTCATGGCGTTGGGGTGGTACGGCAGGTTCTCGTCCAGCAACAGCATGTCGCGGGCCCAGACAAACTCGATGGGCAGGCGGCCGGCCAGCAGCAGGGTGTTGGTTTCGCGCAGGTCGGCGATGCGAGGGACGATCTGGGTGGGGTCGATGGCGTCCGGCCACTCGCCCATCAGGCCCATGAGGGTGGCGTTGTCGGTGCCGTGGCCGATGCCGGTGGCCGAGAGCGAACCATACAGCCGCACCTCGACCCGTTTTACCTGCTCCAGTTCGCCGCGCTCGCGCAGCCCCTGCACAAACAGAGCGCCAGCCCGCATGGGGCCAACGGTGTGGGAGCTGGAGGGCCCGACACCAATCTTGAACAGGTCGAACACGCTGATGGCCATTGTCGAATCACCTCTTGCTGGGCTTGTCTCTGCGCGCCATGCGCAGGGCGGGGCAACTGCTAGGCTGAAGCTGCGAGCCGCCATGAATGCACGCATCATCGGCCTTTTGCCTACCCCTTCGCCGTCTGCAACCGACGTAGTTTTGTCCACCTGCGCCGTGCTGTTTTTACCTGAGGTACGGCCGTCTTCACGCCGTTTTCCAGCGGCCTGGTGACGCAAAAACGCGGCCGAGGGGGTGGAAAAATCCATATGCGACATCGCCAGTACTGGATACGACCCGTTCCGTACTGGATACGACCCCACCAGTAGGCGATTGCCCGGCGCTGGAGGATTATCAAAAGCGACTCGTATAGCACGGCCACGCAACCTGCCCTCTGCAGGCCTGGTCGACCGGACCTTCAGAACGCCCGGCGACCCACGCGAACCCGAAGACAAAATCACAGGAGTCCATCCATGAAAGGTTCACCCTCGCTGTTGTTGGTTGCGTTGTTGTCCACCCCGCTGCTGGCCCAGGCCGCCGAGCCTGAGCAGTGCCAGACGGTACGTTTCTCCGATGTCGGCTGGACCGACATCACGGTGACGACAGCCACCACAAGCGTTGTGCTCGAAGCCCTGGGTTACAAGACCCACACCACCATGATCTCGGTACCGGTGACCTATAAGTCGCTGGCCACCGGCAAGGACCTGGACGTGTTTCTCGGCAACTGGATGCCGACCATGGAGAACGACATCAAGCAGTACCGCGATGCCGGCACCGTCGAGACCGTGCGCGCCAACCTGGAAAACGCCAAGTACACCTTGGCCGTGCCCCAGGCGCTGTATGACAAGGGCCTGAAGGATTTCAGCGACATTCCCAAGTTCAAGAAAGAACTGGACGGCAAGATCTACGGCATCGAGCCGGGTAACGACGGCAACCGTACCATCCAGAGCATGATCGACAAGAACGCCTTCGGCCTGAAGGACGCCGGCTTCAAGATCGTGCAGTCGAGCGAGGCCGGCATGCTGTCGCAGGTCGACCGGGCGCAAAAACGCGGCGAGTCGGTGGTGTTCCTAGGCTGGGAACCGCACCCGATGAACACCCGCTTCAAGATGCAGTACCTCACCGGCGGGGATGATTTTTTCGGCCCCGAATTCGGCAAGGCAACCGTATTGACCAACACCCGCAAGGGTTACGTGCAGGAATGCAGCAACGTTGGCCAACTGCTCAAGAACCTGTCGTTCGAGCTCAAGGATGAAAGCACCATGATGGGCTATGTCCTGGACGACAAGATGAAACCCGAAGCAGCCGCCAAAAAGTGGCTTAAAGACAACCCCGGCAAGCTGGATACCTGGCTGGCGGGCGTTACCACCGTTGATGGCAAACCCGGCCTTGAGGCGGCCAAGGCCAAGCTGGCGCAATAACGCACCACGCAATAGCGCTACCTCGGGGCGGGACCGTGCCCGCCCCGGACTGATTTCAATCTTTGCAGGTGGAAGCTCGCTATCATGCTTATCGATCAGAAAATACCCCTGGGGCAGTACATCGCGTCGTTCGTCGAATGGCTGACCCAGAACGGCGCGAATTATTTCGACGCCATCGCGCAAGGCCTGGAGTTCATGATCCATGGCGTCACCAGTACCCTGACCTGGTTCAACCCGTTCGTCCTCATCGCCCTGTTCGCCGCCCTGGCGCACGTTATCCAGCGCAAGTGGGGGCTGACGGCGTTCGTTGCGCTGTCGTTCCTGCTTATCTTCAACCTGGGTTACTGGCAGGAAACCATGGAAACCCTGGCGCAGGTGACCTTCGCCACCGTGGTCTGCGTGGCCATTGGCGTGCCGCTGGGCATCGTCGCCGCGCATAAACCGATGTTCTATACCGCCATGCGCCCGGTACTCGACCTGATGCAGACGGTACCCACCTTCGTTTACCTGATCCCGACCCTGACCCTGTTCGGCCTGGGCGTGGTCCCGGGGCTGATCTCGACGGTGGTGTTCGCCATCGCCGCGCCGATCCGCCTCACCTACCTGGGCATTTGCGATGTGCCACAAGAGCTGCTCGACGCCGGCAAGGCCTTTGGCTGCTCGCGCCGTCAGCTGCTGACCCGCATCGAACTGCCCCACGCGATGCCGAGCATCGCGGCCGGTGTCACCCAATGCATCATGCTGTCGCTGTCGATGGTAGTCATCGCGGCCCTGGTGGGCGCCGACGGCCTTGGCAAACCTGTGGTCAACGCACTGAACACCGCCGATATCTCCCTGGGCTTCGAAGCGGGCCTGGCGATCGTGCTGCTGGCGATCATGCTCGACCGTATCTGCAAGCAACCGGAAGTCACGGTAAGGGGTGAAGCATGAGCATCATTCGGTTCGAAGACGTCGACGTCATCTTCTCCAACAAACCGCGCGAGGCGCTGTCGCTGCTCGACCAGGGCAAAACCCGCGAGCAGATCCTCAAGCAGACCGGCCTGGTGGTGGGTGTCGAAAAAGCCAACCTGGATATCGAGAAAGGCGAAATTTGCGTGCTCATGGGCCTGTCCGGCTCGGGCAAGTCGAGCCTGCTGCGCTGCATCAACGGCCTGAACACGGTCAGCCGCGGCAAGCTGTTCGTCGAGCATGAAGGCAAGCACATCGACATCGCCCACTGCACCCCGGCCGAGCTGAAGATGATGCGCACCAAGCGCATCGCCATGGTGTTCCAGAAGTTCGCCCTGATGCCCTGGCTGACGGTGCGCGAGAACATCAGCTTTGGCCTGGAAATGCAGGGCCGCCCAGAGAAAGAGCGGCGCAAGCTGGTGGATGAGAAGCTTGAACTGGTTGGCCTGACCCAGTGGCGCAACAAGAAGCCCGACGAGCTGTCCGGGGGTATGCAGCAGCGGGTGGGCCTGGCCCGGGCGCTGGCGATGGATGCCGACATTCTGCTGATGGACGAACCGTTCTCGGCACTCGACCCGCTGATCCGCCAGGGCCTGCAGGACGAACTGCTGGAGCTGCAGCGCAAGCTGAGCAAGACCATCGTGTTCGTCAGCCACGACTTGGACGAAGCGTTGAAGCTGGGCAGCCGCATTGCAATCATGAAGGACGGCCGGATCATCCAGTACAGCAAGCCCGAAGAGATCGTACTGAACCCGGCGGACGACTATGTGCGCACCTTCGTTGCCCACACCAACCCGCTGAACGTGCTGTGCGGCCGCAGCCTGATGCGCAGCCTGGACAACTGCAAACGGGTCAATGGGTCGGTGTGCCTGGACCCGGGTATCGACTCATGGCTGGACATTGGCGAAGGCGGCTCGCTCAAGCGCGCACGCCAAGGCCAGAACGGCCTGGATATGCAGAATTGGGCGCCAGGGCAGAATGTTGAGTTGCTGGAGCGCAGGCCGACGGTGGTGCACGCCGATATCGGTATGCGTGAGGCGCTGCAGATTCGTTATCAGACGGGCAACAAGCTGGTGCTGCAGGATAACGACAAGGTGGTAGGGATTCTTGGGGATACCGAGCTTTACCACGCGTTGCTGGGCAAGAACCACGGGTGATGCCATTGGGGCCGCGTTGCGGCCCATTCGCAGCACAAGGCTGCTCCTACAGGGCCGGCGTACGCTATAGCGAATGGGCTGCAAAGCAGCCCCAATCAATGGCTCAGCGAACGACAATCCCGCGCGAAGCCATGTAGGCCTTGGCTTCCGGAACGGTGTACTCGCCAAAGTGGAAGATACTGGCCGCCAACACCGCGCTGGCATGCCCTTCCAGAATCCCGTCCGCCAGGTGCTGCAGGTTACCCACCCCACCCGACGCAATCACCGGAATCCCCAGCGCATCGCTGATGGCCCGGGTAACGCCCAGGTCAAAGCCGTTCTTCATGCCGTCCTGGTCCATGCTGGTCAGCAGGATCTCACCGGCACCCAGGCCTTCCATCTTCTTCGCCCACTCCACCGCATCCAACCCGGTCGGCTTGCGCCCGCCATGGGTGAAAATCTCCCAGCGCGGCGTTTCACCCGGCGCGGAGACCTTCTTGGCATCGATGGCAACGACGATGCACTGCGAACCGAAACGGTCCGCCGCCTCGCCCACGAACTCTGGGTTGAACACCGCAGCCGTGTTGATCGAGACCTTGTCGGCACCGGCATTGAGCAGGTTGCGGATGTCCTGCACGGTGCGCACGCCACCGCCCACAGTCAGCGGGATGAACACTTGGCTGGCCATGCGCTCGACGGTATGCAGCGTGGTGTCGCGGCCATCGACGCTGGCGGTGATGTCGAGGAAGGTGATTTCGTCGGCACCCTGCTCGTTGTAGCGACGGGCAATTTCTACCGGGTCGCCGGCATCACGGATGTTCTCGAACTTGACGCCCTTGACCACCCGGCCGTTGTCCACGTCCAGGCAAGGGATGATGCGCTTGGCCAGTGCCATGGTTCAGTCCTCAGCCTTGGTAGTTGTCGCAGAAGGCCTGGGCCTCGGCGACATCGAGGGTGCCTTCGTAGATGGCACGGCCAGTGATGGCGCCGATGATGCCGGGGGCCTTGGCGTCCAGCAGGGCCTTGATATCACCCAGGTTGTGGATGCCACCCGATGCAATCACCGGAATGCGCGTGGCTTCGGCCAGGGCTTTGGTGAAGGGCACGTTGCAGCCCTGCATCATGCCGTCTTTGGCGATATCGGTGTAGACGATCGCCGAGACGCCATCGGCCTCGAAACGCTTGGCCAGGTCGATGACCTGAACAGTGCTGACTTCAGCCCAGCCGTCGGTGGCGACGAAGCCGTCCTTGGCGTCCAGGCCAACGATGACCTTGCCCGGGAAGGCCTTGCAGGCCTCCGCGACGAACTCCGGCTGCTTAACCGCCTTGGTGCCGATGATGACGTAGCTGACGCCCGCCTTGACGTAGTGCTCGATGGTTTCCAGCGAGCGAATGCCGCCGCCGATCTGGATCGGCAGGGTCGGGTAACGCTTGGCGATGGCGGTGACCACTTCGCCGTTGACCGGCTGGCCTTCGAAGGCGCCGTTGAGGTCGACCAGGTGCAGGCGGCGGCAGCCACCCTCGACCCATTTGGCGGCCATGCTCACCGGGTCATCGGAAAATACCGTGGAGTCTTCCATGCGGCCCTGGCGCAGGCGCACGCAAGCACCGTCCTTCAGATCGATAGCGGGGATAATCAGCATCTTGGGAACCTGTCTATTTGTTGGGTTTCAGGGCTTCTCGAGTGCCCACAGGTCGCTCTCGATGCTCTCGAACCGCTCCTTGAGGTGCAGCTGAACATCGGCAATCGCCCTGTTGTAGTAATGGGGTGCAATCTCTTTGCTGAACAGGTCGAGGACCTCGGCCACTTCAAACGACCCCAGCTGCAACTCGAAACGGTCTTCGAGAAAACGCTTGAGCGTATCGAGCGCCTCGCGCTCCTGCTCGGGGGCCAGGGTGATGATCGGGGCCTTGGTCTTCGATCGGCTCATTTACCAGCGCCCGTCCCAGGCGACGAAGTTCTGCAGCAACTGCAGGCCATGGGTGTGGCTCTTCTCTGGGTGGAACTGCACGGCAAAGCGCGAGCCGTCGGCCAGCGCGGCGGCGAAGTCGACGCCATAGTGGCCGCGACCAACCACCTGGCTCGGCTTGCCGGCATTGATGTAGTAGCTGTGCACGAAATAGAAACGTGCGCGGTCAGGGATGTCGTGCCATAGGGGATGGTGGTTGGCCTGGCTGACTTCGTTCCAGCCCATGTGCGGCACCTTCAGGTGCTCGCCATCCTCTTGCAGGCCCTTGCCGAAAAACTTCACCTGGCCTGGGAACAGGCCGATGCAGTCGACGCCGTTGTTCTCTTCACTGTGTTCGAGCAGCGCTTGCATGCCGACACAGATGCCGAGGAACGGGCGGTCCTGGCTGACTTCACGCACCAGGCTGTCGAAGCCCAGGCGACGGATTTCGGCCATGCAGTCGCGAATCGCGCCCACGCCTGGGAACACCACGCGGTCAGCCTCGCGGATCACCGCGGCGTCGCTGGTGACCAGTACCTTGCCGGCGCCGACATGCTCGAGCGCCTTGGCCACCGAGTGCAGGTTGCCCATGCCATAGTCGATTACGGCTACCGTCTGCATTTACAGGCATCCCTTGGTGGAAGGCATCTGCCCAGCCATGCGCTCGTCCAGGGTAATGGCCATGCGCAGCGCGCGGCCGAACGCCTTGAACACGGTTTCGATCTGGTGGTGGGTGTTGTGGCCACGCAGGTTGTCGATGTGCAGGCTCACCAGGGCGTGGTTGACGAAGCCCTGGAAGAACTCCTGGAACAGGTCGACATCGAAGCCACCGACCGTGGCGCGGGTGTACGGCACGTGCATCTGCAGGCCTGGGCGGCCAGAGAAGTCGATGACCACGCGCGACAGCGCTTCGTCCAGCGGCACATAGGCATGGCCGTAGCGGAAGATGCCTTTTTTATCGCCGATCGCCTGGGCGAATGCCTGGCCCAGGGTGATACCGACGTCTTCGACGGTATGGTGATCGTCGATGTGCAGGTCACCCTTGCACTCGATGTCCAGATCGATCAGCCCATGTCGGGCGATCTGGTCGAGCATGTGTTCAAGGAAAGGCACACCGATATCAAATCGGGCCTTGCCGCTGCCATCTAGGTTGATCGAGCACTTGACCTGGGTTTCCAGGGTATTGCGCTCGACGGAAGCCTTACGTTCGACCATCACCAGCTCCGCAAAATCATTGGGCGAAAAGGGCTCCATTATAGGCCCAGATCGCGCCAGCTTGAAACGCGGATGACATATGGCAAAGCAAGCAATGACGGGGGGTGGATGCCGTTACAGGTCTATACAAGCTGTGAATCTGGGGCTGCTTTGCAGCCCTTTCGCCGGCTCTTGCACCCAACCACGCCCTTGTAGGAGCGGCCTTGCGCCGCGAAAGGGGCGCACAGCGCCCCCCTTACCTTCAATGGAACAGTACAGCCGTCTTCTGCAACGTAATCCACACCCCCCAAGCCAGCGGCACAACCACCGCAGCCCAGGCGATCAGCACTAACGGCAAGCTGCCCGGCGCGGCATGCCACTCCAGCGACCGCGCGCCATCGGCACCCTTGTCATGGCTCAGCGCACGCTCGGCGGCCAGTTGCTGGTCGCTCATGAAGTGCTTGTCGGCCACCGGGCGAATCAGCATGTTGCAGATAAAGCCCAGCACCAGCAGGCCCGCGAGGATATACAGGGTCATGTCATACGCCGCCGCGCGCTCAACGCCCGCCGCCAGCTGAGACTCGCGCAGGTAGGTGATCAGCACCGGTCCCAGCACGCCCGCCGCCGCCCAGGCCGTCAGCAGGCGCCCATGAATCGCACCGACCATCTGCGTGCCGAACAGGTCGGCCAGGTACGCCGGCACTGTGGCAAAGCCGCCACCGTACATCGACAGGATGATGCAGAACGCCGCCACGAACAGCGCCACGTTGCCCAGGTGACCCATGTTCGGCACCAGGCTGTAGAGGCCGACGCCCAAGGCGAAGAAGGCAAAGTAGGTGTTCTTGCGGCCAATGTAGTCAGAGAACGACGCCCAGAAGAAGCGCCCGCCAATGTTGAACAGGCTCAGCAAGCCGGTGAAGCCCGCTGCGATGGCGGCAATTTGCGCCAGCTGGGTGGCGTTCAGTTCGCTGAAGCTCAGCTCGTTGCCCAGCAACTTACCGGCGAACACTTCCTGCAACAGCGGCGACGCCATGCCCAGAATACCGATGCCGGCCGAGACGTTCAGGCACAGCACCAGCCACACCAGGGCGAACTGTGGGGTTTTCCAGGCCACGCTGACGTGCACATGGCGGTCGGTGACCATGCCATTGCCGGCCTTTTTCGCCGGGGCGGTCCAGCCCTCAGGCTTCCAGCCGGTCGGTGGCACGCGGTAACCCAGGGCGCCGGCCGTCATGAACACGAAGTAGATCGCCGCCATCACCACGAAGCTCTGCCATACCCCGACGTCTTCTGCGCTGCCAAAGTGGCCCATCAGCGCGGTCGCCAGGGGGGCGCCGACCATCGCGCCACCGCCAAAACCCATGATCGCCATGCCGGTAGCCATGCCGCGTTTGTCCGGGAACCACTTGATCAGCGTCGAGACCGGCGAAATGTAGCCCAGGCCCAGGCCAATGCCGCCGATCACACCAGAGCCCAGCCACATCAGCCACAGCTGATGGGTCTTTACCCCAATCGCCGAGATCAGCATGCCGCCGCACCAGCACAGCGCCGACACCAGCCCGGCCTTGCGCGGCCCAGCGTGTTCCAGCCAGCCGCCAAGCACCGCGGCCGAGCAGCCGAGGAACACGAAGAACAAGGTGTAGATCCAGCTCAGCATCGAAATCGGCCAGTCGCACTCGGCGCTGAACAGGCGGGCGATGAACCCCATGTCCGCCGAGCAGGCCACCGGCGCGGTGATGCCGATGGCTTGCGACAAGGGCAGCCAGAACACCGAGAAGCCGTAGGCCATGCCGATACACAGGTGGATAGCCAAGGCGGCCGGTGGCACCAGCCAACGGTTGAAGCCCGGACGGGCGATGATGCGCTCCTTCGACAAGAAGCTCGGCGCACCGGCCAAGGTGCCCGCCGTGACGTTACTGCTCATGGGTTTGATCCTTTTTGTATGGCCTTTACTGGGCGACGCACCGCGACAATGGGTCGCGGGCACACCGAAAGCGGCGCAAGGTTACCAGCACCCGGTGGGATGAAAGCAATCTGATATCGTGGATTTTTCCGTAGCTGAAACGGTATTTCGGTTCGCCTGTACCGGCCTCTTCGCGGGGCAAGCCCGCTCCCACATGATCGGATGAACCCTGGGGGAGCGGGCTTGCCCCGCGAAGAGGCCGGTACAGGCAACACAAACGGAACTGCCAGAACTGCGGCTGTCGAAAGCCGCAACATCTGATCCATTCGTAGGGAAATGCCCTGTATCTCTTGCCGGATACGCAGGGATAAGCACTGCGGCGCTATACTCTGCCGCTGAAATTCAAATCGGACTACAAGGACTCGCCCATGAAAGCGTTCGGCAAAATCCTGGGACTGGGGCTTCTCGGGTTGCTGCTGATCATCGTGGCGCTGGGCTTCGCCCTGACCCACCTCTTTGATCCCAACGACTACAAAGACGAGATTCGCCAGCTGGCGCGCGACAAGGCTCATGTCGAGCTGACCCTCAACGGTGACATCGGCTGGAGCCTGTTCCCGTGGTTGGGCCTGGAGCTGCATGACGCGAGCATCGCGACCTTGAGCAAACCCAGCGAGCCATTCGCCGACCTGAAGATGCTCGGCCTGTCGGTACGCGTGCTGCCGCTGCTGCGCCGCGAAGTGCAGATGAGCGATGTGCGCGTCGAAGGCCTGAACCTGACCCTGGCCCGCGACGAAAATGGCCATGGCAACTGGGAAGACATCGGCAAGCCATTGCCCGCCCCTAACGGCGCCCCAACCGATACACCGGCCCAGGCACCTGCCGAACAGGCCCCAGCGCAAGCCGACAGCGGCAGCGAGCGTGCGGTCAAACTCGACATCGACAGCCTGACCGTGAACAACGCCCGCGTGCAGTACACCGATGCCAAAAACGGCCAGAGCTACAGCGCCGAAAGCATCCAGCTGAGCACCGGCCCGGTCCACGAGGGCGCGAACATTGCGCTTAAGGCGAGTGCCTTCCTCAGTGCCACCCAACCGAGCATCAAGGCCCGCACCGAGCTTGCCGGCGAACTGCGCTTTGACCGCAAGCTCAAGCGCTACAACTTCGAAGACATGCGCCTGTCGGGCGAAACCTCGGGCGAGCCGTTTGCCGGCAAGACCGTGACCTTCGCCGCGCAAGGCCAACTGCTGGTCGACCTGGCAGCCAATGTCGCCTCGTGGAACGGCCTGAAAATTTCGGCCAACCAGCTGCGTGCACTGGGTGAACTGAACCTGCGCGACCTGGACAAGGCACCGCAACTCAGCGGCGGCCTGTCGATCGCCCAGTTCGACCTGCGCACCTTCCTCGACGGCATCGGCCGCCCGCTGCCCGCCACGAACGACCCGGCCGCGTTCACCAAGCTGGAACTGGTCACCCGCCTGCAAGGCACGTCGAACAGCCTGGCCCTGGCAGACCTGGCCGTGAAGCTGGACGACAGCACCTTCACCGGCCGCGTGGCTGTCGAAGATATCGCCAAACAGGCCCTGCGCCTGCAACTGAAGGCCGACACCTTCGACGCCGACCGCTACCTGCCCGCCAAGAGCGAACAAGCCAAAGGCGCCACGGCCGCCCGCCAGGCGGAGGTCAAGCAACAGGAGGCCAGCGCCGTAGCCGGTGCCAGCAGCTCCCCGCTGCCCAACGCCCCGACCCAGGTCGCCTGGAGCGACGACAAGCTGCTGCCGGTAGACCGCCTGCGCGCCCTCGACCTGCAGGCCGACCTGACGTTCGGCGCACTGACCCTGGACAAACTGCCCATTCAGGATGCCCAGCTCAAGGCCACTGGCCAAGGCGGCCTGGTGACCCTGCAGACCCTGCGCGGCGGCCTCTACAATGGCAGCTTCGAGGCCAAGGGCACCGTCGATGTGCGCCCTGCCGTGCCGCAGCTTGGCGTCAATACCAAGATCAACCGGGTACCGGTGGAACACTTCATCAAGGCCGAGGGCAAAGAGCAAACGCCACCGGTCAAGGGCCTGTTGACCCTGACCAGCGACCTGACCGCGACCGGCAACAGCCAGAAGGCATTGGTCGACACCCTCAATGGCAGCGCCAACTTCACCATCAACGATGGCGTGCTGGTCAATGCCAACCTTGAACAGCAACTGTGCCAGGCCATCGCCACCCTGAACCGTAAAACGCTCAGCGGCGAACCGCGCGGCAAGGACACGCCCTTCGAGGAACTGCGTGGCAGCCTGGTGGTGCGCAATGGCGTGGCCAGCAACCCAGACCTCAAGGCCCGCATCCCAGGCCTGACCGTCAACGGCCACGGCGACCTCGACCTGCGCGTGTTGGGCATGGACTACAACGTCGGCGTGGTCGTCGAAGGCGACCAACGCGCCATGCCGGACCCGGCCTGCCAGGTCAACGAGCGCTATGTCGGCGTTGAAGTGCCGCTGCGCTGCCGCGGCCCGCTGGAGCTTGGCGCCAAGGCCTGCCGCCTGGACCAGGACGGCCTGGGCAAGGTCGCCGCGAAACTGGCCGGCAACCGCCTGAAAGACAAGATTGATGAAAAACTCGACGAAAAACTCGGAGACAAAGTGAGCCCTGAACTCAAAGACGCGCTCAAGGGGCTGTTCAAACGATGAGCCCCGAGCAGTTCTCCAGCGCCGTGCTGGACTGGTATGACGCGCACGGCCGACACGACCTGCCCTGGCAACAGGGCATCAACCCGTACCGGGTGTGGGTGTCGGAAATCATGTTGCAGCAGACTCAGGTCAGCACCGTGCTCAATTACTTCGACCGCTTCATGCAGGCCCTGCCCACCGTGCAGGCCCTGGCCGAAGCGCCGGAGGACGAAGTGCTGCACCTGTGGACGGGCCTGGGCTATTACACCCGCGCGCGCAACCTGCAGAAGGCCGCGAAAATCGTCGTCGAGCAGCATGGCGGCGAGTTTCCGCGCAGTGTCGAGCAACTGACCGAACTGCCTGGCATTGGCCGCTCCACCGCCGGTGCCATCGCCAGCATCAGCATGGGCATCCGCGCGCCCATCCTGGACGGCAACGTCAAGCGCGTGCTGGCCCGCTTTACCGCCCAGGCCGGCTACCCCGGCGAGCCCAAGGTGGCTAACCAGCTGTGGGCCAGCGCAGAGCGCTACACCCCGCAAACCCGCGCCAACCACTACACCCAGGCGATGATGGACATGGGCGCCACGCTGTGTACCCGCAGCAAGCCCAGTTGCCTGATCTGCCCGCTGCAACGCGGCTGCGAAGCGCACCTGCACGGCGAAGAAACCCGCTACCCCGAGCCCAAGCCACGCAAGGCGCTGCCGCAACGCCGGACGCTGATGCCACTGCTGGCCAACCACGAAGGCGCGATCCTGCTGTACCGCCGACCGTCCAGCGGCCTGTGGGGTGGTTTGTGGAGCCTGCCGGAGCTTGAGCACATCGAGCAGCTCGACGACCTCGCCTACCAGCATGGCCTGCGCCTGGCAGAGAGCCGCGCACTAGACGGCCTGACCCACACCTTCAGCCACTTCCAGCTGGCGATCGAGCCCTGGCTGGTGAAGGTCGACCCGGTCGGCCAGCACGTGGCCGAGCCCGACTGGCTCTGGTATAACCTCGCCACCCCGCCGCGCCTGGGCCTCGCTGCCCCGGTCAAGAAGTTGCTCAAACGCGCGGCCGACGAACTGATTGCAGGAGATGCCCGATGACCCGCACCGTGATGTGCCGCAAGTACAAAGAAGAACTCCCAGGCCTGGAGCGCCCGCCCTACCCAGGTGCCAAGGGCCAGGACATCTTCGATCACATCTCGCAGAAGGCCTGGGCCGACTGGCAGAAGCACCAGACCATGCTGATCAACGAAAAGCGCCTGAACATGATGAATGCCGAGGACCGCAAATTCCTCCAGGCCGAGATGGACAAGTTTTTCGCTGGCGAAGAATACGCCCAGGCCGAAGGCTACGTTCCGCCTGCTGAATGACCCCAAAAAACGTAAGCGACGGAATTAATTTAAAATTTTTTCAAAAAGTCGTTGACGGACGGTCTGGAAATCTATTTAATTCACCTCGTCGCCCAGATAGCTCAGTCGGTAGAGCAGAGGATTGAAAATCCTCGTGTCGGCGGTTCGACTCCGTCTCTGGGCACCACCTTCAGCTTCTGGTGGTTGCAAAGTTACCCGAAGCGACAACAAGAAACCCGCCTAGTGCGGGTTTTTTGTTGCCTGCGATTTTTGCAGCAGCCACCTGCAACCCCGCCCAATAAAAAGGCCCCCTGAGCAATGCACAGAGGGCCTCGTCACAAATCAGCCATTACGCCTGGCTATCGAATTCCTCGGGGGTCATCTGCCCCCGATAGGAAATGCTCAGCAGCGCCCTGGCGTCATCAACGGATGCGACCGCCTTGGCCAACTCCGCCTCGGTGATCTTGTACTCATCCAGGGCCAGGGTAAGCCAATCGTTGTAACCGGTGCCGTCGTTGCTGACACAGCTCAACACCAGGTGAAAGTAGTGCTTCATGGGAACGTCTCCTGTTAGCCCCACCTAAGCGTGGGCAGATCAGGCTATTGCGCCCGCCCTTTGAGTATCAGGTGGAAACCACCCACCTGAGGCTGGGGCCGAGCCCACCTGTCCGGGTAAATTGACCCGCATCAATAAGCGCCAGGCCTGTCGCCCCTAGCATGGGAAAAGCACATCAGAACCGACAGGACCTCCATGAGCGACGACGCCACCCTGCTACTCACATCCACCTCGAACGCCACGCCGAACGCCACGCCAACCAGCCCCAACCGCCGCGCACGCCCCCGCAAGCCCGCCATCAAAGCCGTCGCCGACCCCGTCATCACCCAGGTCAGCCAGCAACCGGCAGCCATGGAAGTGGCCAGGGCGCCCAAGGGCAGTAACGAAGACAGCACGCGCGCACGCCTACCGGCCAGCTACCCGTACCGCACCCGCATGCACCGCCAGGAATACGAAAAGGCCAAGCACGCGCTGCAGATCGAACTGCTTAAAGTGCAGAGCTGGGCGAAGGAAACCGGCCAGCGTGTGGTGATCCTGTTCGAAGGGCGCGACGCGGCGGGCAAAGGGGGCACCATCAAGCGCTTCATGGAGCACTTGAACCCACGTGGCGCGCGGATTGTGGCGCTGGAAAAGCCTTCCGAGCAGGAGAAGGGCCGGTGGTATTTCCAGCGTTATATCCAGCACCTGCCCACGGCGGGCGAAATGGTCTTCTTCGACCGCTCCTGGTACAACCGCGCCGGGGTCGAGAAGGTGATGGATTTCTGCAGCCCGCTGCAGTACCTGGAGTTCATGCGCCAGGCACCCGACCTTGAACGTATGCTGTGCAACAGCGGCATCCTGCTGTTCAAGTACTGGTTCTCGGTGAACCGTGAAGAGCAGCTACGGCGGTTCATCTCACGCCGCGACGACCCGCTCAAGCACTGGAAGCTGTCGCCCATCGACATCAAGTCGCTGGACAAATGGGACGACTACACCGCCGCCAAAGAAGCGATGTTCTTCCATACCGACACCGCCGATGCACCCTGGACGGTGATCAAGTCCGATGACAAGAAACGCGCGCGCATCAACTGCATCCGGCACTTCTTGCACTCGCTGGATTACCCAGGCAAGGACCTGGCCGTAGCGCACGCCCCAGACCCGCTGCTGGTGGGGCGCGCATCACGCGACTTCGAAGAGGATGAAGCACCAGCGTCAAGCCACTGAACCGCCGAGACGGCCAGCCAGCGCCTAGCAGGTGTGTGCACACCTACAATGCTTGGGTTTCGTCTTTAACTGCGCTTCAATACGCGCACTTTTTCAGGCACACCCAAGGATTCACCCATGGCCACCACGACCAAGCAACAGAAACGCGCCAAGCGCGCCGCCAGCAAGGCCAAGCAAAACCGCATGGTGCGCAGTGGCCAGGCGGTCAAGGCCAGCGCCGGCGACAGCGCCAGCATCGAGCAAGTGTTCAACAAGGCCATGGAGTCGGACAGCTACAAGGAGCTATTCGACAAGATGAAGGCCGCACAGGAAACCAGCCTGGTCGCGATGATCTCGGTGTTCCTGGTCGACCCGCTGCTGGCCCTGGTGCTCAAGGGGCACAAGGAAGAGCACGCCACCGACTACATCGTGCTGGTGTTCAACGCCTACCGCACCTGGCTGGATGGCGCCGACGAAGACACCACCATGGCCTGGCTGGAAAGCGACGAGTTCCAGGAGGCTTACATCGCCGCCTCGGAAGTTGTGGCCAAGCAACAACAACAGCAGAAGCAGTTCGGCTAAATAAGCCATCACCGGCCCTAGGGTAGGAGCAGCCTTGTGCTGCGAAGAGGCCGGTGAATGCACCGCAACTATTGGCTGCTTTCACCGGCCTCTTCGCAGCACAAGGCTGCTCCTACAGCGGGACGCAGAATTCGCTAGCAGGCCGTAACATGCAAAAAGGCCGCGCCCTACACAGGGCGCGGCCTTTTCGTTCAAAGCAGCGCAGATCAGTTATCCAGCGCCACCCGCCCAGCCGCTTCGCGCTTGCGATGCACCAGCAGCCCGGCCGCCACCACACCAATGCTCAGCAAGGCAGTGGCGATGATCTCGGCGCGGTGATCTTCACGCAGCCCCATCACCACCAGCACAGCAACGATGAAGGCGATGGTCGCCCAGGTCAGGCCCGGGAACAGCCACATCTTGAAGTCGATCTTCTCGCCACGCGCTTCACGCTGGCTGCGCATGCGCAGTTGCGACACCGCGATCACCAGGTACACCAGCAGCGCAATGGCGCCGGAGCTGGCCAGCAAGAACTCGAACACCTGGGCCGGCGCCACATAGTTGGCGAACACGCACAGGAACGCTGCCGCAGTCGACATCAGCACCGCCACATGCGGCGTACCTGCCTTGGTGGTGCGTTGCGACATGGCCGGGGCATCGCCACGCTTGCCCAGGGAGAACAGCATGCGCGAGGAGGTGTACAGCGCCGAGTTCAGGCAGCTGGTGACGGCGACCAGCACGACGATGTCGACGATCAGTTTGGCATTCGGCACACCGATGCGGCTCAGCACCGTCTGGTAAGAGCCCAATTCAGCCAGGGCCGGATCGTTCCACGGCACCAGCGCCACGACCAGGAAGATCGACACCAGGTAGAACAGGCAGATACGCCAGATCACCGAATTGGTCGCGCGGCTGATCTGCTTGCCCGGGTCTTTGGACTCGGCAGCGGCGATGGTGACGATTTCGGTACCCATGAACGAGAACATGGTGGTCAGCATGGCTGCCAGCACTGCGCCCAGGCCATTGGGCATGAAGCCTTGGGTGTCGAACAGGTGGCTGACACCGCTTACCTGGCTGCCAGGCGCCAAGCCGAACATGGCCACGCAACCCACGACGATGAAGCCAATGATCGCCAGGACCTTGAGCAAGGCGAACCAGAACTCGAATTCGCCGTAGTTCTTCACACTGCACAGGTTGGTCAGGGTCAGCACCAGCGTGATGATCAAGGAGAAGGCCCACAGATCTACAGCAGGGAACCAGGCATGCAAAATGGCCGCAGCCGCGTTGGCCTCCAGCGGAATCACCAGCACCCAGAACCACCAGTACAGCCAGCCAATGGTGAAGCCGGCCCAGCGCCCGATGGCGCGGTCGGCATAGGTAGAGAAAGAACCGGTGTCAGGTGAAGCAATGGCCATCTCGCCAAGCATGCGCATGACCAGTACGACCAAGGTACCGGCGGCGGCGTAGGCCAGCAGTACGGCCGGGCCAGCGGCGGCGATGGCGTGGCCGGAGCCAACGAACAGACCGGCGCCAATCACGCCAGCGATGGACAGCATGGTGACATGCCGCGATTTGAGCCCCTGAGCGAGGTCATTGGAATTGTTACCGCTCATAAAACTACCTTTGTAAGGAGTGGACCACTCCGACTACGGGAACGAAGCGCGCCTGGGGTTAGTTAGGCGTCGCTGCAATCGGCGGTTTCCTACTGGCAATAAGTGAGCCATCGGCTGAATGCATTCGTCAGAAAAATCTGGCAACCGTAAAGGACGCGGCTTGCAGGGCTTTCGGCCATGCCTTGACCGAAAGGCCACCAAATCGCCGTGCAAGGTCCGGATTACTGAAATACCCACTTACAAATGCACCAAAGGTGCTCCCAGGTAACACCTATGCACCGCTGCAATGCAGAAAAGTACAACCGGCAGGTACAACCCTGCCTGGCAAGCGTCAGCAATGGCTTAGAGGGGGATTACCCGCGAATGGTCCAAAACCGCTTCCAAGCGCGGGCCAAAGCTGGCACCATCGCGCCTTTTTTCATCAAGGCTCTGGTGTTGGGCTAGACCTTCGCGGTCATCCTCGCGACGTTGCACTGCAGCGATGCGACAATCTGCCCCGACAGCGACCCGAGCCCCTAGCGACCCTGTTGGCCGCCATAATGCCGCTATGCTAGCTTGGCGCACGCCAGGAAGGCCGCCAACAGCTGGGAACGCACCCGAACACATGAGGACCGCACATGGCTCAGGCCACGCCCGCGCTGGAAATCCGCAATCTGCACAAACGCTACGGCGAGCAGGAAATTCTCAAGGGCATTTCGCTGACCGCACGCGACGGTGACGTGATCTCCATCCTGGGGTCGTCCGGTTCCGGCAAGTCCACCTTGCTGCGCTGCATCAACCTGCTCGAAAACCCGCACCAGGGCGAAATCCTGGTGGCCGGTGAATCACTCAAGCTCAAGGCCGCCAAAAACGGCGACCTGATCGCTGCCGACAACCGCCAGATCAACCGCCTGCGCAGCGAGATCGGCTTTGTCTTCCAGAACTTCAACCTGTGGCCGCACATGTCGATCCTCGACAACATCATCGAGGCACCGCGCCGCGTGCTCGGCCAAAGCAAGGCCGAAGCCATCGAAGCCGCAGAAGCCTTGCTGAACAAGGTCGGCATTTTCGACAAGCGCCACAGCTACCCCGCGCAACTTTCCGGTGGCCAGCAACAACGTGCCGCCATTGCCCGTACCCTGGCCATGAAGCCCAAGGTCATCCTGTTCGACGAGCCAACTTCGGCGCTCGATCCGGAAATGGTCCAGGAAGTGCTAAACGTTATCCGCGCATTGGCCGAAGAAGGCCGTACCATGCTGCTGGTCACGCACGAGATGAACTTTGCCCGCCATGTGTCCAGTGAAGTCGTCTTCCTGCACCAGGGCCTGGTTGAAGAGCAAGGATCGCCGCAGCAGGTCTTCGAGAACCCGACCTCGGCGCGTTGCAAGCAATTCATGTCCAGCCACCGCTAACGGAGCAACACGAATGCAGACCTATAAGAAATTCCTCCTGGCCGCTGCCGCCACCCTGGTGTTCTCGGCAAATGCCATGGCAGCCGAAAAACTCAAAATGGGCATTGAGGCGGCCTACCCGCCGTTCAACAACAAGGATGCCAGCGGCCAAGTGGTCGGCTTTGACAAAGACATCGGAGACGCACTGTGCGCCAAGATGAAAGTCGAATGCGAAGTGGTCACCTCTGACTGGGACGGCATCATCCCGGCGTTGAACGCCAAGAAGTTCGACTTCCTGATCTCGTCGCTGTCGATCACCGATGAGCGCAAGCAGGCCGTCGACTTCACCGACCCGTACTACTCGAACAAGCAGCAGTTCATCGCCCCGAAAAACGTCGACTTCAAAACCGACCGCGCCTCGCTCAAAGGCAAGACCATCGGTACCCAGCGCGCCACCCAGGCAGCCACCTGGCTGGACGACAACGGCGGCATGGACGGCGAGTTCAAGGTCAACCTGTACGATGGCCAGGAAAACGCCTACCTGGACCTGACCTCCGGCCGCCTCGACGCCATCCTCGCTGACAAGTACGCCAACTACGACTGGCTGAAGTCCGCTGCCGGCAAAAACTTCGAGTTCAAAGGCGAACCGGTAAACGACAGCGACAAGGTCGGCATTGCCGTACGCAAAGGCGACAATGAGCTGCGCAACAAGCTCAATGCCGCACTCAAGGAAATTGTCGCCGACGGCACCTACAAAAAGATCAACGACAAGTACTTCCCGTTCAGCATCTATTGATTCGCCCCGACCGGCACGCCCTTGAGGCGTGCTGGTCCCTAGAACGACCCTACCCATGACTATCGACCTGCACGGATTCGGTCCGGCCCTTGCGGCTGGCACCTTGATGACCGTAAAACTGGCGCTCTGCGCCTTGCTGCTGGGGCTGATCCTGGGCCTGCTCGGTGCCCTCGCCAAAACGTCCCCGGTCAAGCCACTGCAATGGCTTGGCGGCTTCTACTCGACCTTGGTTCGCGGTGTGCCCGAACTGCTTTGGGTCCTGCTTATTTATTTCGGCACCGTCGGCATGATGAACAGCCTCGGCGAGGCGCTCAACATGCCCGGCCTTGAGCTCAGTGCCTTCGCCGCCGGCGTCATCGCCCTCGGCCTGTGCTTCGGCGCCTACGCCACCGAAGTATTCCGTGGCGCCATCCTGGCAATCCCCAAGGGCCACCGCGAAGCCGGCCTGGCACTGGGCCTGTCCAAGGCGCGCATTCTGTCGCGGATCATCCTGCCGCAGATGTGGCGCATCGCCCTGCCTGGCCTGGGCAACCTGTTCATGATCCTGATGAAAGACACCGCGCTGGTGTCGGTCATCGGCCTGGAAGAGATCATGCGCCACGCGCAGATCGGCGTGACCATGACCAAAGAGCCGTTCACCTTTTACATGGTCGCGGCCTGCATCTACCTGGGCTTGACCGTCATCGCCATGACCGGCATGCACTTCATGGAAAAACGCGCCGCTCGCGGCTTTGCGAGGGCTGAATCATGAATTGGGAAGTCATCATCAAATGGCTGCCACGCCTGGCGCAGGGCGCGACCCTGACCCTGGAGCTGGTGGCCATCGCGGTGGTTGCCGGGCTGATCCTGGCCATCCCGCTGGGCATCGCCCGCTCGTCCCGCCACTGGTACGTGCGCGCCCTGCCGTTCAGCTACATCTTCTTCTTCCGCGGTACCCCGCTGCTGGTGCAGCTGTTCCTGGTCTATTACGGCCTGGCCCAGTTCGACGCCGTGCGCAACAGTTCGTTGTGGCCTTACCTGCGCGATCCGTTCTGGTGCACCGTGCTGACCATGACCCTGCACACCGCCGCCTACATCGCCGAGATCCTGCGCGGCGCGTTGCAGTCGATCCCCAAAGGTGAGGTCGAGGCAGCACGGGCGTTGGGCATGTCGCGGGGCAAGACCCTGTTCTACATCATGCTGCCGCGCGCCGCCCGGATCGGCCTGCCGGCCTACAGCAACGAAGTGATCCTGATGCTCAAGGCCAGCGCCCTGGCCAGTACCGTCACCCTGCTGGAACTGACCGGCATGGCGCGGACCATCATCGCCCGCACCTACCTGCCGGTGGAGATCTTCTTTGCCGCCGGGTTGTTCTACCTGTTGATCTCGTTTGTGCTGGTGCAAGGCTTCAAACTGCTGGAGCGCTGGTTGCGGGTAGACGCCTGCCAAGGGCGCTAAACCTTACTGGCCTCTTCGCGGGCAAGCCCGCTCCCACAGGAATGCCACCGGGCTCAAACCTTGTGCACCCTGTAGGAGCGGGCTTGCCCGCGAAGGGCTGCAAAGCAGCCCCAACCCTGCCGACCACAACCATGACCCCACCCCCCATCCTCCACAGCCACCCGCTAAGCGACCGCTTCCAGGCCCTAGACCAGTTCCTGACCGAGCACCAGCACCTGTGGAAACCCAGGCCATTCACCGCCCTGCGCCTGGAATGGGAAGCCCAACACCCAGCGCTCGCCGCCCACCTGCGCCAATCCCCCCTGGCCGATGCCGACGCCGAGCCCGACCCAACCACCCTGCCCGCGCCCTTCCCACAACTGGCCCAGCAAGCCCACCACTTCAGCGCCCTGGATAAACTCCCCGACGCCGGCCTGCCGCCCGCCGCCCACCGCCTCGACGTCGGCGTACCCGGCCGCAAGTGGCAGCAGATCGAAGCCTTCACCCGCCGCCTGGCCTTCAACCAGCAACCCCAGCACTGGCTGGACTGGTGCTCCGGAAAAGGCCACCTCGGCCGCCGCCTGCTGCAGCCCGGCCAGCAGCTGACCTGCCTGGAATACGACGCTGAGCTCGTCGCTGCCGGCCAAGCCCTGAGTGACCACCACCACCTACCCGCGCGCCATGTGCATCAAGACGTAATGGCCGCCGACAGTGCCCGCCACCTCGACAGCGACAAAACCGTGGTCGCCCTGCACGCCTGCGGCGACCTGCACGTACGCCTGCTGCGCCTTGCCAGCCAGCAAGGCTGCCGCCAAGTCGCGGTGGCCCCCTGCTGCTACAACCGCATCGAAGCGCAGCACTACCAGCCGGTATCCACAGCCGCCCAAGCCTCCAGCCTACGGCTTTCGCTGGACGACCTCGGCCTGCCATTGAGTGAAACCGTCACCGCCGGCGCCCGCGTGCGCCGCCAGCGCGACACCTCGATGGCCCGTCGCCTGGGCTTCGACCTGCTGCAACGCCAACAGCGCCAGTGTGATGATTACCTGCCCACCCCATCGCTGCCGGTGGCCTGGCTGGACAAGCCCTTCGAGGCGTATTGCCGCGACCTGGCCGCACTCAAGCAACTCCCGCTGAGCGGCACGCCAGACTGGGCTGCCCTTGAGGCCGCCGGCTGGCAGCGCCTGGCCGAAGTCCGCAACCTCGAACGGGTGCGCAACCTGTTCCGCCGCCCCCTGGAACTGTGGCTGGTACTCGACCGCGCCCTGTTCATGGAAGAACAAGGCTATGCCGTGCGCCTTGGCTTGTTCTGCGACTACCCACTCACGCCGCGCAACCTGCTCATCCTCGCGGAACGCGACCGTTAGCCGCAGCACAACCTGTGGATAAGTCTGTGCACAAGCTTTTGATGAATGGTTGGATCCAAGCGCTATTTCAAGCGTTTGGCTTATTCCTGCAGGCAGTTCAAGGCCCGCAAAAACAGGCATTTGCGCAAAGACCAGCGGCGTATGGGTTCGGCATGCCTTTCGCGCAAGTGGGCAATGCTACTTGTGCATAAACTTTTGTTGTGCTTTCTGCAGGGGCCACAAAGCGGCCCGATGCGTCAACGGTTTTTGTTCTTGGCCAGCTCGATATCGTTCATCAAAGCCTTGGCCAGCGCCGCCAGGTAATCGGCTGCGCCCAACAGCTTGTGGTCGTCTTCCATATCGCCCTCCCTGAGCAGGTGCTTGATATAGCCGAGCAAGATCGAGACCTGCTCGTAGGCATCGTCGATGGGGATGCCGGGTTGTACGCGCAGCAGGTTAACCGGTGGGTTGCCGACTTCGAGGAAGGTTTCCAGGCCTGCGGTGGTGATCTCAATGTGGGGCTGGGGTGGATCGGGGACGATTTTGATCATGGCGGACTTCCATTTTTTCTCAAAAAGGAACTGCCACCCGATCTTTCTCACGGATTGAAGGTGGCAGCCGTACGCGGGGTGAGAAACCGAGGAGAAAAAACGCGAAAAGACTCGGCCAGACCGAAGTCTGCCCGCGCACGGCCACCATTACAGTGCCGCCAATTTCTCAATCGGGTTCTCACACCCGGTCGCCGAAACGACCCGAAAACGGTATCCGTGAGGCACTTCCCCGACAACAGCGATACTTCGGCAGCGCGCGTAGGATAGGTCCGAAGCAGCCCAACCCCGAAGCATTTGGTTTCAGGTTCAGAAATGCCTTACAGGTCACGCACCGCCTCCCCTTCCAGGGTGTATTATCCGCCCCCCAAATCATTAAAAAGACACGTCGCACGCTGACCGCCAGCCCTGCGACCTTCTGGCGTTGCGCCAGAGCCGACAATGGAACAACGGACCCTTATCGTGACCCAAGCCAAGCCCCTTGCCCTGTTGACCCTCGCCATGGCCCTGACCGCGTGTGCCGGCGGCACCCCAAGCCAGCCTTCCAGCAACCTGGGCTGGGACACCCCCGCCATGCAACTGGGCGGCGACCGAGGCCTCCCCCTGCGCGCCGACACCCCTTGCCGCAAGCGCGGCTGCGACAACGACAAGCTGTTTTTCAACCCCGGCAAAACCGAGCCAAACGTCAACACGATCCACCGCGGCTGGTAGGAAAAATCTCCTTTTAAGCCGGTGACTTAGCTCATTTGCAAACAATCGCAAGGAAGTGGTTTACAGGCGCCAAACGATCGTTATAATGACGCCCCATTGCCGGTATAGCTCAGATGGTAGAGCAACTGACTTGTAATCAGTAGGTCCCGGGTTCGATTCCTGGTGCCGGCACCATACGATGTATCAAAAAAGGCTCACCGAAAGGTGGGCCTTTTTTGTTTGTGTGTTCGCTGCGACACCCCATAGCCCCTCAGGGCAGCCCGATAGGCCCGTCACGGGATTGCCACCTTGCAGCGCACTGGATACGCACCAGCTTCAGTAAGCTGAGCTACCCCCATATCCAAAGGCCACCCATACCCTTGAAAACTGCACGCCCCGTGTAGGAGCTGGCTTGCCTGCGATGGGCTGCACAGCAGCCCCAAATGCCTCCGCCAAAACACCGTTCTCACCGCCAACCAGAGATCTCCCCAGCGCCCAAAAGGTCGGCCCCGCATCGAACCCGTACCCAGCGTAGTAATGTCTATCAAACACATTGCTGGCATTCCAGAACAGCTACCCAGACCAGCTGACGTCGGTAACCCCCACGCCCACGCCATTGATGGGCCACCCAACGGGGCTCGCTACCGGAGGGATAAACCCTGCGCGATAACCCTCCATGACTAATGTCCAGCGGCTCCCAACATCCCGCCGAAAGCAATGGATGACATTCCTTCTCTGCGCATAATCGCGGTCATCGCCAACCCCGCTGTCCTGCAGCAATCTATCCGCTTTGTCGTAAATTGCGCCAATTGTATCCACCTATTTCTCCTGGAAAGAGCCGGGCACTTCAAACACTGCTGCAGCCCTGATCGCACATGTCTTCGCGGCAATCCCCCTCATGACAATCGGCGTGACAAACGCCGATGTCACCATCAACAGCGATGTAGATGATGGTGCCGCAGACCAAGGAATGGACTGCACCTGACTGACAGTCAGGCATGCCCCGGTCATCGCATTGCTGCTTGCACCTGGCTCAGGATCTTCAGGCACTGGTCTCGTCAGCCAATGCTGCCTCCACCCGCCCACCAGTAACGGTGTCAAGGAGGCCAGATCATGAGATGCCCTTGCTCCCGGTCGTAAGGAGCCGCCAGCCACGCGTAGAGGACACTCCCCACAGGTCGCAGGGGCCTTGATCCCTGATAGCACTCAATGTTCTTGGCGGGATGACGTGGGGAGGTTTACAGATGAGCGCCACTTAGCGACGGCGACACTTACATTTAGTGCAAATGGGAGATTTGCCAAAACTTCAATCAAAAACGACGAGTGGTCGACTGAAGCTTTCGGATCTAGAAATGTGCTCCGGCGGACTTTGTACGGTTAGCTCTACACCGCGTAAGCTCAAACAGCTTTGGCAGGTAGATTAGACCATGATGGCATTGTGCTTTGATCCATATTTAAATATGCTTCCTCCGATGCGCCCAGGCGAACCAAAAATGAAACAAATTGTTAGCTCACATAAAAATCGATGTCAAATTAGCATTTGATTAAATTCAGTGCCATATAGCATATTATTTAGCAGAACAGAAACATGAAAACCTGAACTCTCGACAACCACCCTTCACATTTCAGCGACTATCATCGCATGCCAGATTGGTAAAAGAGAATCCTATGCTGAATCAGAACTTTTCACCGGATAATCTAAAAAAATTCCTTCATAGCAGACGCGATCAGCGGAAATTAAAGAGTCAGAACTCCTTTGAAAGCGAAGAGAAAATTCTGACCGATCTGAGTTACACGGTGGACAGTCAAGATTTTAAATTTGAAAGCATTAGCAGTGCTCACATAAAAAACAAACAAATAGTCCGCACCAAAAGCATAAAAGAGATGAATCGCCCCTGGTTTCGTAGACACCTCCAAGCCTCATAATGAGGCCCAAATAGGAGGTGCCATGAGTCGTCAGCGTTACCCCGAAGAATTCAAGATCGAAGCGGTCAA
>NZ_JABWRW010000034.1:0-57284 GCF_014269095.1 Pseudomonas sp. SWRI50
TTGACCGCTTCGATCTTGAATTCTTCGGGGTAACGCTGACGACTCATGGCACCTCCTATTTGGGCCTCATTATGAGGCTTGGAGGTGTCTACGAAACCAGGGGCGATTCAGACAGCATCAATCACATGCCAGTATTTGGCGCCTTGGCGGTCACTGCTTCGCTCCTCCAACAATGCAATGATTTTCCCAGCTACTGCAGCGTCTCGCTCACGCTCTTTAGTCTGTCGGGGAGCGGATTGCTGAACCTCTGCCAGGGTAACAGCAGCCGCGAAATCATCGACAGCATGTAGCCATAAAACAGCCCGTTCATGGCGGTGACTCGACTGCGATCCAGGAAGATCTTCGTCGTGAAGGGCATAGGTATCGATTGGCATGACGATCCCTGCACCGACATAACCGCGACCATTACAGTAAGCAATCAGCCAGTCCCCTTCAGCCATGTCATGAAGGATTTTGTCACCACGGTCGCCCGGCTCTGAATCGAAGCCAGCTGTGATGACAGCTCGACTGCGGAGCTCATGCCACCATGTGCTCGTGTACGGTTCACCGATGTTGAAGATGTGAAATTCCACTTGATTTGCGCCCCCTAGATCACTGCTATTTTTAGCCACTTGGCTCACGGTCACCCGTTACGACGCCGGGCGCCTCTTTGTCAGCAGCCCGCAGGTCGAGCAGGGGCGCCACTCATCAAAATGAGGTCGCTCGGGACAAGAATCAACCAAATGCATGGAGTTGAATTGCCCCTGGCGGGTTTCGTAGATACCTAGCCCTGGATGTGCCAAGCAGTTACGACTAATCAAAAATCAGATCCAAAGATATTTCAGACCTATATCACCTCTGTGAACGCCCCGCTGCATCGACTGCTACTGGGGATTTAGCGTGCCAGCTTCTACCTCGGCACGCTCATCACTTGAGAGGATCTGAGCATGTATACCCCTTGTCCAAGCTGTAACTCTGGACGCGTCATCACTAAAAATATCGGTAAACAAGCGGGTGGTTTGATTGGTGCAGCAGGTGGTGCCGCCAGTGGAGCCGCTGGTGCCCTATCAGGCGCTGAAGTCGGTGCGGTGCTTGGTGTTGTCGGCGGGCCGGTAGGAATCGCCATTGGTGGTATTGCTGGGGCTCTTCTGGGTGGACTGTTTGGCGGAGTAGCAGGCGGGATAGCCGGTGCCACGCTGGGTGAGCAGATTGATGACAAGGTGCTTCACAACTACCAGTGCCAGGAGTGCGGTTACAGCTTCAGCGTCAACCACTAAGCCGTCGTTAACACGCGCCGGCGGTTGATGAATCGACGCTCATTCCAACTCATTCGTAAGGAATCATTCCTATGGCTCATCTCATTGAAACCATGGCCTACGCCGGCACTACTCCCTGGCACGGTCTGGGCAATCAACTCCCCGGTAAACAGCCTATCGAGGTCTGGCAACGTGAAGCCGGCATGAACTGGCAGATTTTGGAAAGCCCAGTGCACTTCAAGTCGGACGCGGTCGGCCACCTAGGCGCCATCCACTCCTTCCCTGAGCAGAAGGTGCTCTACCGCTCGGACACCAAGGCTCCTCTGTCGGTGGTCTCGCAGCGCTATCACACCGTGCAGCCGCGAGAGGTTCTGGAGTTCTACCGCGATCTCACCGAGGTCTCCGGCTACGAGTTGGAAACAGCTGGCGTGCTCAAGGGCGGGCGCAAGTTCTGGGCACTGGCGCGCACCGGGCAAAGTGCAGAGATAAAGGGCAACGACCAGGTCAACGGTTATCTACTGCTCGCCACCTCCTGTGACGGCACCCTGGCCACCACAGCAACGCCAACCACCGTGCGCGTGGTGTGCAACAACACCCTGACCATCGCCTTGGATGGCAGCAGCCGCGCCATAAAAGTGCCGCACAACACTCGCTTTGACCAGCAGACGGTGAAGAGGCAACTGGGCATCGCCGTCTCTGGCTGGGACGAGTTTATGTACCGCATGAGGGCGTTGGCTGAACGTAAGGTGCAGTGGCATGAGGCCCTGGGCTTCTTCATGAACGTGCTGTGCGAAACCAATCCAACCGCCAAATTACCGGAAGTACTGCCCAACGAACGTGCGCTACGCAAGGTCCAGGAGTTATACGAGGGCCGTGGTCGCGGCAGCCAGCTGGACTCGGCACGCGGCACCGCCTGGGGCCTGCTTAATGCCGTGACCGAGTATGTCGACCACGAGCGCCGTGCCCGCAGTAACGAGTACCGCCTGGACTCGGCATGGTTCGGTCAGGGGGCGCAGATCAAGCAACGCGCCCTGGATGCCGCACTGCAACTCGCCGCCTAACCCTCACTCACATCAATCCTCGCGCCCGGCCAGCCTTGTGCTGGTCGGGCGTTTTTACGCCAGCAGGTAAAGACGATGAAGGCAACGTCATTGAATAGTAGCACCTGTAAGAAACGCCCTGCCCTGCGCCTGGTCAGCACCAAGGAGCTGCCGCGCGAGGACTGGTTGCAGATCCGCAAGCAAGGCATCGGCAGTTCGGATGCCGCCGCTGCGGTGGGTCTGAATCCCTACAAGTCGCAGTTGGAGCTGTGGCTAGAAAAGACCGGTCGCGATGCTGGGCTACCGAAGGCTGATCCTCACGATGAGGAAAGCCCGCTGTACTGGGGCAATGTGCTGGAGCCCATCGTGGCATGGCACTACAGCAAGCGCAGCCAGCACAAGGTTCGACGGATCAACGCGGTGCTACAGCATCCCGATCCGGCGCTGCCCTGGATGCTCGCCAATATCGACCGCGAGGTGATCGGTACCGACGATGTGCAAATCCTTGAATGCAAAACTGCCGGCATAAATGGGGCACGCCTCTGGAAAGAGGGCGTGCCCGAATATGTGCAATTGCAAGTCATGCACCAGCTCGCAGTCACTGGCAAGCAGGCCGCTGATGTAGCGGTCCTGCTCGGTGGCCAGCATCTGGAAATCCATCGCATCACACGCGACGAGGTGCTGATTGCTCGGCTGATTGATTTGGAACGGCTGTTCTGGGATTACGTCGTCAGTGACACCCCGCCACCGGCCGATGGCACAGCGTCTGCGGAAGCGGCATTACGCTGCCTCTACCCCGAGGATAACGGACAGACCCTGGACTTCAGCCAGCACACCGAGTTGGCCAGCACCTTTCTGGAACTAAAGTCTGTTCGCCAAACCATTGCCCAGCAGGAGACACGTGAAGCGCAGCTCAAGCAGGTTCTGCAGCAGGCCATGGGGGAAGCCACCCGTGCCGAGTTTACCGAGGGCTATATCAGCTGGAAGAAGTCCAAGGACAGCATGGGCCTGGATGTCGAACAGATGCTCAAAGACAAGCCCTACCTGCAGGCTCGCTACCCCAAGGCCAAAACAGGCACCCGTCGCTTCCTGATCGCCTGAAAAAACCTGCACGCCCTAGCCACCCGGACCGTTCACGTCCCGGTGGCTTTTTTATTTTCAGATCAAGGATAACCGCCATGCTCAAAGGTTTAGCCATCACCCCGCCAGTACTCGGGCGCATTTCCATCGGCAAGGTCGTCGAGAAAAACGGCAAGCGCCTGCCCGAGAAAGACGATCAGTTCACCATCACTTCGCAAGTCCAGAGCCGAGAGGGCTGGCTGCTGCATCCACTCAACGAAGAACTGCGCAATGGCCAGGATGGCAAGCTGCGCAGCATTCCAATCCGTTTGTTGTTCAACGAACCGGACCTCAATTTTCGCGCGGAATACAGCCTGTTCGACCGTACTACGGGCAGGCCGTTATGCGTCGGCAATGGTGAAACATGCAAGCGTTTGACCAAGGACGGCATCCAATCGCTGCCCTGCCCTTCACCCGATGGCTGTCCACTGGCCCAAGGCAATGCCTGCAAGCCTTACGGTCGGCTGAATGTGGTGATTGGTGATGACGACCCATTGGGCAGTTTTGTCTTCCGAACCACTGGGTTCAACAGCATCCGCACCCTGGCTGCGCGTCTGCATTATCTGCAAGCCATCTCTGGCAATTGCCTGGCCTGTCTGCCACTGGAGCTGCGTCTGCGTGGCAAATCCACCCGTCAGAGCCATGGCACACCAATCTTCTACGTCGATATCACGATACGCAGTGGACTGAGTTTAGAAGAGGCCCTGTTGGCAGCCAAGCAACTGAAGGAAACCCGGCAAGCCTCGGGCTTTGACCAGAGCGCCTTGGATCACGCAGCCCGACAGGGCTTTAACAACGGCGCCTTTGAAGACAGCGAGGAGGACACCGGCGCCATTGTCGAGGAGTTCTTTCCCGCTGCTGAAGACCCACCCAGAAACGCAGAGCTCCAGCTGACAGCGCCCTCAAAACCCTCTCTGGCTCAGAAGTTAGAGACTCAGGCTATCGAGCACAGCACTAGGCATTCAGTCCAACAACGCTTTTCTCAACCTCCCCAGCCTTCCCCCATTCCTCCAGGAGTACCGTCATGAAATATCACAAGCTCAAGCCCGGTGAGACGAGCGGCACCTACGTCATGGAGTCACCAGTCACCGATGCCGACATCTTGCAGATGGCGCAACAACTGGCCATGAGTCGTCTATCTAAAGGCCGGGCACTGACTGAGCCGAAGCAGGTCTTTAGCCACCTGCAAACACTGCTGCAGTACCATGAATATGAGGTCTTTGCTCTGCTACTGCTCGATTCCAAACACCGGGTTATAGGCTTTAGAGAACTGTTTAGAGGCACGTTGGATGAGGCAAGCGTGTACCCACGAGAAGTTGTCAAGATTGCGTTGGAGCACAACGCCGCGGCCGTGATTATGGTTCACAATCATCCCTCCGGCGACCCAGAACCCAGCCAAGCCGATCGCACCCTGACCATCACCCTCAAGAACGCTCTGAACATGGTCGGCACCCGCATCTTGGATCATGTGGTGGTTGGCCACGAAGGTTGCGTCTCGTTGGCTGAAAGAGGTTACCTGTAATCCCTAAGGTTCACACCGTCCGACGGACTGCCCTTGGCTGATGCCAGGGCGGCCATCGACATGGCACCCTATCGCTTTTTTTTCGCGATCCAGCGGCGTGCCGCCCATGACAAAGCTCATCCACCCCAAGCGCGCATGGCTGAGTGTGGAGCGGGTTCGGGCGCTAAGACGTACGGCGTAAACTGACACCCCAAGTACTCGATATGGTAACTACCCCAATTATCGTGCTCGATCTTTACAAAGGTTCCAGCTAGAATAGCCTCCTCTAGGAGGCCCTACCCCCATGATTGATGCTGTTGACCTTTTCTGTGGCGCTGGCGGCCTGACCGCTGGCATGCGTAATGCTGGTATCGAAGTCTACGCTGGCTACGACATTGAGGCCCAGTGCAGGCACGCTTACGAAGTAAACAACCAGACAGCATTCGTAACGCAGGACGTCAAGACCCTCACCAAGGAACAGCTTGAAGCATGGTATCCGCGAGTCGAAGGCCGCTACCGCCTCCTCGCGGGCTGTGCCCCCTGCCAACCCTTCTCCACCTATAATCAAGGGCGAGACACCAGTACCGACAGCAAATGGCCCCTGCTGTACCACTTCGCACGCCTGATTCGAGAAGTGCAACCTGAACTGGTTACGATGGAGAACGTTCCTGATGTAACCAAGCATCAGGTCTACCTGGATTTCGTAGACAACTTGGAGTCTCAAGGCTACAAAGTGTGGGCAAACCGAGTGGCCTGCGTCGACTATGGCCTACCTCAGCACCGTCGTCGACACGTTCTGCTAGCCTCCAAACTAGGCCCGATCAAGCTCATTGAGCCAACCCACCGCAATACCCCCGTCACCGTAATGGACATGATCCATGACCTGCCTCGAATTGCAGCAGGCGAGTGCGATCCAAATGACCCGATGCATCGCGCTGCCACACTGACTCCGATCAATTTGGAACGCATCCTGCGCTCGCGCGAGGGCGGCACTTGGCGGGATTGGCCCCCACACCTCATCGCAGAGTGCCACCGCAAAGCTAGCGGCAAAACCTACCCTAGCGTCTACGGCCGGCTGAAAAGAGATGAACCGAGTCCCACGATGACCACGCTGTGCTACGGCTTCGGTAATGGCCGCTTCGGTCACTACGAGCAAGCGCGAGCGCTCTCGCTGCGCGAGGCTGCAATTCTCCAGTCCTTCCCAAGAGACTATGAGTTCATGCCGCCGGAGCAAATCACCTTCAAAGCAGTCGGGCGGATGATCGGCAACGCCGTACCAGTTCGCCTGGGTGAAGTGATAGGTGAAAGCCTCATGCGTCACGTCGAGGAGTATGAACAACCTCGGCCACAAGAAATTCCCGCCTGAGTCGCTGCTCAAGCTCTATAAGCTTGCGAGTTTCACACTCCCAGATCACCAGTACACGCCAGCCCAACTCACACAGCTGGGCTTCTTTTTTTGCATCCCGCTCGACGTTGGCCTTGAACTTGGGAAGCCAGTATTCCTGCCGGCTCTTCGGCACGCTCGCGTAACGACAGCCAAGATGTCGATGCCAGAAACACCCATGTACAAAGACCACAGTCCGGAATCTCGGTAGGACTATGTCCGGCGAACCTGGGAGATCCCGACGATGCAAACGGAACCTGAGCCCCAAAGCATGCAATGCCCGACGCACGATGATCTCCGGCCCAGTATGAGCACGCTTGACCGCACGCATAATGTCGCTACGCGACATTTTCCCTCCTCCATTGATCAGGCGTCGGCAGGAACGATCACCCCAGTCATCGCCAAAGCCTCTAGATGCCTGTGTAGCTGGCCCGGCAATGGGTCGCCCGAGATCAAAACGCCGGCCTCTATATTTTTCTCCATGGCGTGCCCAGTCAGGTTCGCACTGGTGATAAAGCACATCTTGCCGTCCGCTACGGCGACTTTGGCATGGACGCGCCCGTCAGAGAATTGATCGGCCTTTTCACGCCAGGCATAGAGTTTTGCGGTGGGGACCAGCGTTCTCATTTTGCCTATCGCATCAAAGGCGATGCTACCGCCGTGATCCTGGGACAACTCAAGCAGCATGGAGATGACCACTCCTCGATCACTGGCCGCATTCAGCGTCTTTACGATAGTCGAGACGTCATAAGCCACGAAACTGGTTATGAAAAGGGTCCTTTCGGCGGCATTGATGACTTGCAACAGAGCCTGCTCCGTTCGACGAGCAGAGACGATGGGGGTCGTCGGCCCTGTCCACACGAGCTCGGTGGATTGCTGATTCGCAGCCTTGGTCAAGACATGACCTGAAGCGAGAAGCATAGATGCCAGCTCCTCGGCACCAACAGCGCTAGCTCGCCAAGCATTGATGAGTTGCTCCACTAGCCCGGCGGCAGTGGGCGTGCCAACCACACCCGACAGTGCACTGCTAGCTTTGCTGGTATCGGTTCGACGAATCCGGCTGGCTATAGCCTGAACCTTCTCTGGAGAGACCAGACAGACAACGGCCGCAATGGCGTCCAAAAGTTCATCCACGTCAAAAACCCTTGAAGAAAGCAGCGTCGGCACGTTCGAGTGTTGGTACCAGCAGAGATCGATCCAGATAGCGGTTGCCCCGCTCACAAGAGGTCTCCGCTACCAAACTGCAGGCATGACAGGCGGCACCATGGAGGGAGCGATCCTTTTCCGGATCATGCTCCGAACATAGTGGATCGGAAGAGCAAATTTTCGAACGATTCAATGCTTGCTCCAGCAAGCGCCCAAGATTGTCTGGCTTACCGAGATCGACGAGGCCGCCCAGCGTTCCATCCGAATCCGCTGCAGCGGTATAGATGAGGATGCCAGCCTGCGGGCTATCTCCTGATGTGTCGGCATAGATGCGCTCACGAATGCTAGCGGCGTTGTATCCACACTCCAGCGCCAACTCCCGAATTAGTAGATGAGATAGCGTGTGTAGCATCGCATAACGAATGCCGGGATAGCTCTCATTCGGGTTGAGATGACGCGAATTTCGCCAGCCCTTATGCCCCCCCCGAAGCATCTGGTCGACCTCTTTGACGCCCTCCAAAGCCTCCCAGTCGACAAGCGCGGCCTCGTCGAACTGGATGAAGATCCCTTCACCATGCACCTGGTTGGCTGGCACCCAATCTGGCTTGCCGCGTGAAAGGCTAGCCATCTGCGGCCGCTCATCGGGATCACCAGACTCTTCAGGGGCCTCGACCCGAGTGAAACCCAGCAACGCATTCACCTCGCGCAAACGCTCAAGGAGCAAAACTCGGCTGATATGGCCTCCGAGACCCGGCGGCGTTCCAACCTTCTTGCTCATGAAATGGGGGTAGTCCGTGGGCGGGTTAGCTTCAGTCAGCACGCTCCATTCAGGACCTTTGATGTCGACTTCACCCAAGACCGCCTGCCCTCCCCCTTTGCGGTGAGCCTCGACGGCCGCCCAGATCGCAGTCGCATCATATTTGTCGATGCCTGGTAGCACTCCAGTCTTCTTCAAGGTCTTCACCGTCACCAATACCTCAGCCTCGGAATCAAGGTCTTCGAAGAAGTCCCAACCATCCTGAATGAGTTGACTGAGCGGGTCTTTGGTTTGAGGAATCGCAAGCGCCGAGAGCGTGATCGGAAACCAGCTATTGGTGGCTCCTAATAGGACCGCTCGCGCTTCTTCTTTGCATTCGTGGTCGAAGTGGTCAAGGTGAGGATGTCGACCTCGACAAGCGGGTAGATTTTCTTTACCAGCCTTACCGAAGGCTTGTGCGAGGCTTCTAGACGCCCCGCAGTCTTTTGCATCGCATTTGACCCACAAGTTCTCAGTTTGGAGTGATGCACCACTCTCGAAGAATCGCAGGTTGCCCTTGCACGAGCTGTTACCACCATGGACGAAGTAGTGCCAAGGAAAGTCGTCGAGGTGACCGCCAGGGCAGGCCAGCAGAAAACGTGCAGGGACGGCATCTGCATCTTTGGCCGGTTGGTCGCCCTTGGAACCACGACAGCCTTTGTGCACGAAGCGGGTTCGCTCCGGCCTGAAGCGGTTCTCCTTAATCTCGAACAGACCGACATCAAAGGGCGACAGCAGACCACACTTCACGCAGCGCATCCAGCGCGGGAATGGCCGAACAGGTACACCGATGTTGGCCTCAGCCGACCAGACGTCGGCGAGTTCACTCTTCTGGAAGGGCGGCATCCGCAGGTTCTCGATCTGCGCCCCCAGAACCTTCCGAACGGCGGCAAGTAGCCGTGCCTCTTGAATCGGCTGGCAGCGATCCTTTTCCCATCGGTCGATACCGAGCGTCACTACGGAAAGGCTGGGTAGGTCGATCAGAGCACCGGGGCCATAAGTCCACAGCAATTGGCTGGGACGTACTTCGCCGACTGGAGTTTTGTTATTGATGATCATGCTCAATCCTCATCCTTAGTTGCGGGACGAGGCTTCCAATCGTGGTCGTCCGTGATATGGCTCGTGTTCATGATCAGGCGCACGCCTGGCTCGACCTCCCGCATCGACATCGGTACGGTCCAGTTGTCCCAGGCTTGAAGTCCTGGTGACTTGATCAATGCAACGGTCTTGTCTTTTTCAGGGCCGCGCTTCTCATACGCCAAGATCCGTCCGCCCTTGCTGACTTCTTTCGCCCATTCATCGGCGCGCTCTTTCAGCTCGGTCTCAGCCAACTGCTTACGCGAATTGTCTTCAGCGACATTGCCTGCGCGAGACGCCAACACCTTGATAGCATCGACGATCTCGGCCTGATTGGACGTGCTCAATTGGCCAGCGCCTTCGTTCGGGCTGAAATCGTCGTTCTCCAGACGCATCAAGCTCAACAGCGAGCCCGTCAGACCTCGATCCATCGCTCGCGGTGAGAACGGCGTTACCGATTGCGCCTCGACGTGTTTGTAGAATGTGGCGTGGTAATGCTCGAAGGTTTCGTAATGCGAGAGGTCGCGCGGTCTTGCCCACGTTAGCACCGTGCAGACCAATCCCGGGAAGGAACGGCCGACGCGACTGGTGGCTTGGATGTACTCAGCCGTACCTTTGGGCTGGCCATTGACGGCCATCAGTCCGAGTCGATTCACGTCAACACCCACTGACAGCATGTTAGTCGCCAGCACCACATCGATGGCGCGTATGTCACCTTCCTGCCAGCGGGTCACATACCTGCCGGTAGCTGTGTCGAACTCAGACTTGAACTTGACCTCTAGGTTGTCGAGGTACTTGGGAATATCCTGACTCGATACCCGCGACGTCAGCTCGCGAATGTTACTGATGCTGCGTTGGGCTAGCGCAGCCCGCTCCACCATGCTCATCTGTACGCGGTAGGAACGTGTCTGAACGTCATCCTCTGCCAACCGCTTCATCCCCCCCAACTCACGCAGGGAGTTGAAGTAGCCCACCATAGTCATGTACGGGTCAGCAGGCTCGCCAAAGTGATCAAACAGCTCTTGTGCCGCCGTCAGAAACGCGGTGTAGACGCGGATCAGCATTGCGGGGCGTGAACTGCCGGGAGAGCACACGCCGAGGTAGCGCCGTCCCGGTTTTTCTTCGATCGGGCGTTGCACCGAGAAGAAGTTGTCTTCCACGTCCAATCCATGCGGAGGAAACACCGAAACACGCCGCATGAAGACGTTGTTCACTTGCTCCTTGGCTTTGCGTACCGTTGCCGTAGAGGCGATGATCTTCGGCTTGACCGTCTTGCCATCGAGTGCCCAGCCGCACAGCTCATCGACAGCAGTTTCATACAAACCAACCATGGTGCCCAGAGGCCCACTGATGAGGTGAAATTCGTCCTGAATGATCAGGTCAGGTGGGCGAATCGGGTTAATGGCCTTTACCTTCGAGGACGGAAAGCCCTTGCCAGCTTGGTGATTGCCATTGCAATCAGCGCCTTGCCAAAGCAGCCCGTGGCGCTCGCATTCCTGGCCCACGCGCCCAAACAGCGTCCGCACCTGACCACGCCACGCCATCATGGCGAACTTGTCCACGGTGGCGATCATCATGGTGGGTGGGCGGTGATAGATCTCTTCGTCCACGACCAGCACCGGAATCCCCGGGTGCGGCTGCTTGCTGGACTTTCCTTTGGAAAAATCGCAGCGGCCTTTCTTATCGCCGCAGTAGACGAAGGTTCGGCCAGATCCTTTATCGACTTCGACGTCTCGTCCCGGGGCCACCTCCGAGCCACACCACGGGCAGCTGGTGAGCTGCGCGGGCGATGCCGCCCCGGCGTTGTATTTGCCGGGGTTGCGCACATCCTCAATGGCGCGGTGGCTGTCCTCTGTCGTGCCCGGCGTGACCTTGTTGCCAACCCAGAGGCCGATGGTGAAAGGTTCGATGCCGAAGGATTTGTCACCCTTGTCCAGCGCCTCGCGCCGCAACACCTCCATCGCGCAAATCAGTGCCGTTGCACGCTGAAACTGCTGCAGCGTCAAGAGACGCAGGGTGTAGCGCATGATCACCGCCAAACCACGTGAGCTATCGTAACCGCCCAGATTGCCCTGCATGCGCCGGATGACCATGGTGAAGGCCGCTACACCCAAGTAAGCCTCGGTCTTACCACCGCCAGTAGGAAACCACAGCAGATCGGCATAAGCCTCGACGGGCTGGACGCGATCCGGGTGACAGGGGTTTGCCAGTGATGGGATCGACAGCAGAAGAAACGCCAACTGGAATGGACGCCAGCTGCGGTTCTTCACCAGATCGAACTTATCGATGCTGACATTTTCACCCCGGCGCATCGCCAGTGCGTATTGGCTGCGCACGCGTTGCGTCGCCATCGAACGGTTAGCGAACCGGAAGGCAGCCAGGGCCTTCTCATCGGTTTTTAGCGTGTCGATGCCTTGTTGCAGGCGAGCGCAGATCTCCTGGCAGCGATCCATCGCTTGTTCCGACTGAGTGTCATAGCCAGTCACTTCAGTACCGATACGAGCGCGCTGTTCATCAATCCACGAGGTGTAGTCCTTGGTCAACATGCTCAAGGCTTCGACCAGTGGGTCAATGTCCAAAGTCGCCAGTCGCTGCATGTCGAGCAAGCCGCTGCTGACCATCTCACGCATCGCCGGGCGATCGGAAGGGTCAAGGCCGGGCGTCTCCGTTACTTGTACCTCGTACTGCGGCATGACGGTGGTGCGGACTTCGGTGGCTAACGCTACGTCTTCTGCAGTTTCAGCATGGACGGCAACGCCATGGCCCATGGCGAACTCGACGCGATTGCGGTAGATCATCTCCAACGCTTCACGCTCGGGATCCACACCGTCTGTGTCTAACACTGGCCTGCGCCGGAAGATGGCCCGCTTGGCGGCATCCTGCGCAGAACGAGCGATCAGCTCAGGCTGGAATACCCACGCCGTATCGCGGTTAGTCTTCAGCTCTTTCTGTGCATTCACCAGGAATAAGGTGACCAACCGATCTCCCTTGGCACTCTTGGCCCGAATGGAGCCCTGCACGCGCACTTCGGGAAACTTATTATCAGGAGCCAGATGTGGAATCACGCCTTCGGTCAGCGGCAGTACGATCTTGCCTCCACAGGGAATGCGTTGCCACACCTTGGCTTTCTGTAAATTAGGTTTTAGGAGGTCGTGCTCATCGTTCGGTACACGCTCGTACCTCCCCCAGCGAGCTTCGATCTCGATCCGATCGGCATCCCCATCCACACAGAAGGTCATACCGAGGCTGCTGGGCACCAGCGACTGGTTACTGGCAGCATCGATCTCATCAGCCGAATCCGACTCCGGTTCCACCCTCCCGGTAGCCGTTCCAAACTCCGCACCGGGTTCGTGCCGACCAGGCGCCTTGGGCTCGGTGGGCTCTTCGGCCTCGTCATTGGCCAATGCCCCGTCCAACCCCTCGATGCCGCCCTGTGCGGCCTCACGCGGGGCCAGTTTGCCAACCAAATAGCGATCCCGCACACCCATATCGACGATGCGTTCACAGGGGCCACCAGCCGGGCCGAGCAAATCATCCATCACTGCCAGTTGTAGCAGCTCGCGGATGTAGGCCTGATCCTCAATGGCCGGCACGTCGGCGATGGTCTTGTGCAGCGCCTTGGGGAGCGACTCTACAAAGTCCGTCCATTGAATAGGACCAACGCTGCCAGAGGACGGTGGTGCGAACGATGTAAGGCCAATAGAAACTGCCGGCTCAACCAACAACATGCGGTCGAGGTAAATCGTCGTGGTCTCCAGATCGGAACGAACCCGCAGTACCCGCCCGACCCGCGTGATGCGGCCAAAGGCGTTCAGGATCAATACCCAATCGTCATCGGCGATAGCTTGATACAGCGAACGCTGGCCCTTCAGTTGCAGCGTATAGAGTGCCCACGTTTCATTTATCGAAAGGCCATGATCAATGGCTATCCATGCATTCTGCGCTTTACCGGCCTTATTTTTCTCAGTCATATGTGCTCACCATCAATCATCAAACGCGCCGACGCCATCAGGATTTCTCCCGGCCTTGAGCATCTCGAACTCTTTCAGGAACTGATCGGCGGATTCCCGTGCCGCATCCGAAATGTCACCGGCTTGCTGCAGGTCTATCAAGCGCTGCGCGCAGGATTTGGTGTCCAAATACGGTTCCAGCCAAGTCGGATTCAAGCGCGGTTGAAGGCGAACGGCCCAATCCCCCATTGTCTGCGTACGTGTATGCGAGCAGAACTTCGTCAGGAATGCCAGCAAGCCATCGTTTGATGAAGTTGCCGCTTCGCACCATATCTTGGCTTCGGCGGAGTCGCCCCATTGGCACCAGGCAGCCAATAGCCGAGCTAGTTTCGAATGAGCGAGCAGTTCACTCTGACTGAATTTTGTTTTCAAGCCGTCAAGCCAGCAGGCTTTCAAGTCACTAAGAGTGACGGCATCAACGAGCGCCTCTTCGCCGCCCTCCGCCCGCTTTTGGACCTCATCGGAAAGCGCTGCGATCAAATAACGCTGAACCCCGACGGCGCGACCTGCTGTAATCGCTGTTTTGAGCAAATGATGCCGCTGCGCTCGGTCGACTCTCTTGAGAAGGTGATACACAATCCGTGTAACACGTGATTCGTTGCCAAAATCGAAAGACCCGCGCTCATCGCTCTCCAATAAAAGTGAGTCGCCAATATCGAGAAGCACGCCGATGAACACCGGAATGTACTGATCGGGTATGTCTTCTTCAACATGATCCATCAGCCGTTCAAGTAGTGCCCGTGCTTTTGACAGGCCATCAGGACGCTTCTCGCTCGTGGCTTGAACCAGCGCATCGCCCAATTCGGCAGGCGTTTCTGCCAGGCTTAATAGCGTTAGCATTTCGCTGCGGCGGATAGCACCGGGAGGAACGGTCATTCGGAAGTAAGTCGGGAATACGTCAGGGTGGCACGCGCGAAGACTCCTCCGCCATTGCGCCAACCAGTCGGCTCCGTAGCCCATTTGTCCAATTTTCGGGAAAATGCGCTCAAGCAGATCTCTCGTGCCAGACCGCAGCTGCTCTGGCAGTGCTTCCACCCATTGCTCATGAAAGGCTGCTCTGGCCTTCTGATCGCCGTCATACTGGCTATCACGACTGTGGCCAGAAAACTTGTCCTGACTTGTACGGATGATGTCATAAAGACCTGGCAAAAAAACGCGAAGTGCTTCAAGTGCGATAAAATCTACCGGATTGACCTCACCACGTACCGCCGAATAGGTCACAGCCAATGTGTTCGTGAAACGGACGACATCACGCGGAACCTGAATTAGCGAATCGATGCCATCGTAAAAGACATTCGTCCAATAGGACTGATCGAAAAGACCGTCCGGGGTACCACCAAGAATCTCGTCGAGACGCTTGAACAATGCTGCCTGCAAAGCCACCCGATCGACCGGTGGCAACTCGAACGGCACCTGAATGATCTTCTCCAGATAGCGCTCGCCAGGCATGCCACTCTGTTGCTCAATGGCCTGTGCGGCGACTTCGCGATCGAAGGCAAGCAGATATACGACGTTGGGGAAGTCGGCCAACGCCTTGATGACCGTAAATAGCTGACGAGTTTCCTCGGGAGTCAGCCGATCGATATCATCAATGATGACCAATATCCGAGTTTGTGCATCCCGCAGAATCTTGCTGATCTCTGATTTGAGCGCTGGCACATCTTTCGGCTTCCGCTTGGTGATCATGCCGATCAACTTACCGACTTTGCTGCCAGCACCGCCGGTCATGCCGCTCAGGTCGATCAGACCACCTACCCCTTCGGCGAAATCACCGAGCAGATCACCGAGCTTTTTGAACTTCGCGCTCTTGGCAGGCAGTACGGCCTGAAGCTGACCTAGAAAGGCCCGCGCCAAGTTTTCCTGCCCTGAGAACCACCAAGGGTTGAAAGTCACGATGGCTGGTTGCTCAGCTTCCGGACGTTGCTCCAGAAAGTACCGTGCATAACTCAGCACCGTGGACTTCCCTGAACCCCAAGGGCCATAGAGCGCCAGCACCAAGCCATCATTGCCGGGATATCGGCAGATGCTATTGGCAAGACTTTCAGCGAACGGAGCGTGCCCAAACAAATCTTCCTGCGGGTTTGAACTTGGGCGATCGGCGGAGAGTGCTGTCATGAGTTCTCTCCAGAAAACAGGTCAATCACGGGCTGATCAGAAGTGGCTTTTGATCTGCGACCGCGCTTGGCCGGTGAGGAAGTGCGTGTCTTGCCTTCGGAATGCACTCCTTGTGCTACCTCTGCTTCGTATCCCTGCCGGTTCAACTCTGAAAGGCGACGCAACACTTCGACACGCACAGATTCCGAGATGGTGAAGCGGACGCGGTCGTTCTCCGGCAGATACGGCACCTCGTGGAAGCCGTGTTCGAGGTCAAGGTCGTCCCAGCCGTAGGCACATGCGACGGCGGCATCCATTTCGCGATGCAATGCACGCAGCCTCTCTATACGAGAATCGCGTTCGGTCTTGGTATGGAAACGGTTGTAGAGCTTGGTCAAGCCAAACTCACTCTCCTTCATAATCGATGAACGCAGTTCCGAATAACTCATTCCGATGTCGTGAAGTGCATCTTTTGTGGCCGGCTGCGGCATCGTCTCGAAGCTGTCGGTGGCCGTATATCGCATTCTCGTTTCCTGAGTCGAAGACTGCTTGCGAGTCCACGCATCGTGAATGGAGGATTGGAGAAGTGCTAAGTTGCCCGCATCGCTCAGTGCGAACACAAACAGGTCAAGCGTAAAAATCCGATCGTTCGGTAGAAACGCCGCATTTAGATACTTCGAGACTCGAGTGATGGCGATGACTCGCGCCATGGGAGACGTTTCTGAGTTCCATCCCTCTGGGTGGCGCTCGAAATGGTGACCACGACCGATGGCGTGGTACATAGCAGGTCGCTTTTCTGCGAATTGCCACCAATAGTCTCGGTACACCTTGCGATTATTTCTTTGACGCTCTTCCTTTACCGTTTCCTCAAGTCGACGCCATGGCAGTTCGTACTCCATAGCGCGCTCTTTCGACCAATCCCAAAAATTGATCACCCAGCGGCTCGGTCGCTGCGCGGGATCTGAATTGAGGTCATCGCCGTTTATGTATGGGAGGATCACGTCGGCGTTTTTCGGATCGGCGTTCAACATGTCACGCGCTTCGTCGGGTGAAAGCACGAAACCCATGCCGAGCGCGATCGACCCCTGATACGCGATGCCCTCGTTGGTCCTGAGTCGCTTCGGACTCCATTCCTCACGATCGGACAGAAAGGCGGATATGAAGGGAGCCGGTCGTCCGAGCAGCGAGCGTTCTCCCGACCACTCGCCCCTGCGGACATGCACGCGGCTGGTGACGACCGCCGCCTTTCCGGGCCAAGGCTCATTCGGGTAGGCCGCGTGGATGACGGCACCCGCGCCGACCATCGACTCAAGCCCGACCCGTCGTGTATCACCTTCCGCAATGGTGTTGACTGCGAGTAACCCGAAACCGCCGCCATCGCGTAACAGGCTCCATGAACGCAGGAAGAAATAGGCGACAAGATCCGCCGAACCTCGCCGCCCTTCGGCGATGTGCGTTACTAGCCAATCACGGAAGGCTGTGCCCGCGACTCCGGTGATACGCTGCCCGCCAAGAAATGGTGGATTGCCGACGATACCGTCGAAGCCACCTCGCTCGCGAGCGAACACCTCGGGAAACTCCAGTGGCCAATGGAAAGGCTGGCGCGCGGGCTTGTCGGCGGGCAGATCGGTCGAGAGTGAGAGAATCGAGCGTCTGCGAATAGCATCAAGTGAATCCAAGCTGCCATCGACAGCTTGGCCCGCCAAAACTGCAAGCGATGCAAGCCCAGTTTCTCTGGCAGAAGTATTGAGCCCTGCTGCGAATACATCGCCGACAAACGCATTAGCGATGCTTTCCGGCACTTCGAGTCTGCGACGAGCACCAGCATCCAGATGTGCCATGGCTTCCACATCCCGGATATCGCGGATGGGCATCTCACGCAACTGCTGCCGCAGTTCGATGGCCTCGCGTACGGCCCGCTCAATGTTCTGGCCAAACAGACGTAGCTGCCCTTGACCGGTAGGTTTCGTCGCAAGCAGGGTTAGCTGATCCAGCCGATGAATGCCCAGCAGGCTATTGCCACAACGCAGGTTGTGGTCGAGAAAGCCGAAAGGGCGTCCCTTGGCCAGCGTCACCAACCAGATCGAGAGTTTGGCCAGTTCGACCGCCAGCGGGTTCAGATCGACCCCGTACAGACAACGCTCGGCGATGAGACGGCGCGCAATCACCGTGCGAGCTTCAAAGTCGCGGGGCAGAGGTTCCGTGACTACACTTGCTTCCAAAGCCTTCCCATCCACGCTCACGGTTTTGCCATTAGCCTCGACCAACGACCAAGCCTCGACGAGGCGATCGGAAAGCCAGCGGCAGGCTTGCACCAGGAAAGCGCCCGAGCCCATGGCTGGATCGCAGATCTTGAGGTCAAGTAGTTCGGCGGGAGATTTCAGTGCCCACTGCTCGCGTGGCGCTCCTTCTACTGGACCGACATAGGCCACCGGCGTGAGCGTCTCGGCGACGATCGCTTCGGTCAGCGATTTCGGGGTGTAGTGGGTGCCGGTTTCGCGTCGATCGGAACCGGTGGTGACGATAAAGGCTCCAGCGGGATACACCAGCGGATAGCCCCATGGATCGGTTCGCAGCAGATGGGCATAAGGTTTGACCCGATCGCGGAGCTTGGTGTCGCCTTGGCAAGCGGTCAAAAGGCGGTCGGCCAGGGTATCGTCGACGGGTTTGGCCAGATCATTGCGCACCCGGCTGGCGGAACTTCCGGAGCGTTCTTGCAGCAATTCGGCCAGTCGCGCGGCACTATCCAAGCGAGCCGAATCCAGTTCGGCCAGCTTGACCCATGGCGTCTTGGCATTCTTGGTGGCATCCAGTTCCAGCGTGACTTCATCGGTGCGTTTGACAGTACGTTCGAGCAAGCCCTCATACACGTAGCCAATTTGCTCGACGTCCAGCGCACGATAAGACAGCGTGCGGCCTTGGAATTGCTGAATGGCCTCCAGCAACAGCAGCACGGTGCGGTTGTCGATAGGCAGTGGCTGGGCTGCATCGCTTCGCCAATTGGAGCCTTTGGCCCGACCTTCGAGGAAGGGGAAACGGTCTGGGTCGAATAGCGAGCCTCCCAGTGCTGGCAGCCTTAGGTTTTCGTGCTCGATGCCGCCGAATACAGCGCGGAAGATCGCCAGCAGACGCGACCACGCATCCCAGCGGCGCTCGAGGATTTCCTCGGACTCTTTGCGCAACTGCATGCGCAAGGTGGAGAGTGCGTAGTTGGTCTCGTAGCGCTCGTCGCCCATCAAGAGCAGGCCTCGCTCCTCGGCGGAGAGCAGGAACACCAAGCGCATCATCACAGTCAGCGAAGCTTCATACAGCTCGGGTTCCTTGACGTCGTGCAGGAGCTCTCGGTTGCGATCCTGGTCGGCCTTGTCGAGGGTTTGAATCAATACCTCGACGGCGCGGCGTACTTGCTCGCCAAGGGCGTCGGTGACTTCATCCTGGAACTTCAGTGAGCGATCGAACAGTGCAGGCAGTTGTTCGGATTCATCGACAAAGAAACGGCGAATGCCGAGCAGATGCACGAAGGCCTGCAGCGTGATGGGTTCTTGGCTCCAGATGCGGGCATACCAACTGGCAAAGGTGGTGACTGCGCCGATCGGGGCATCCACCAACATCCAGCGCTCGCCATTGCTCACCAAGCCGAGGCGGCAGCCCAGCGCGCGGCACAGCGCGACCATGCGATCGGCGGGTGTGGCGGCCCAGCCGTTTTGCTTCAAAGTGGCATCGAGATCGACATCTTGCGCATAAGTCTGGATCAGCAGCAGCGGTTTGTTAGCGCGCTGCTCATCAATCAGCGCAAGATCGGGTGACAGCGACACACCGTGTTCGGGCAAGCTGGTTTGGAGGTTGGCGGCGCACCAGTCGACGCGCTTGAGAACGTCGCCTTTGCCATCTTCATCAAGTTCGAGGCCGCGCGACAGCACTTCGTCGATCCAGGCCGTGTGCAACTCGGCGAACTGCGAGTCGTCCAACTCCAGCGCTTCGCACCATTCCTCGTAGGCTTGACGCAAGCGTTTACGCTTGATGCCATCTAGCTGTTCCAATCCTTGCGGAAAGACTTCCTTCAGAACGGGAACGGCGAGGAAAGGGCCGGATATCTCGATCAGCGAGAGCCAATCATTGGCTTGAATAGGCATCGTCATTCAGGCTGTTCCTCGAAAAACGCAATGGCGACGCCTTTGCTGGTACTAGCCCAACGATGGCCGCATTCGCAGATCATGGATTGACCGAGATCGATATATGCCTTTGTTCCGCAATCTTGGCAGTGGAAACGAGCGCACTTACATCCACGACATTGCCCCGCAAGCCACCAAAACCAAGAGCCACCCTCAAAAGTAACCGCTCCATCTTGATCGAGAACGATGCAATCCGCACCGCAAGACGGACACATCTTCCATTTGTCTGGAACGATCAGATCCAAGGCATCCTCCACTGAGAGCAGTTCAAGGGAGCATCCGACATGGTCTGCTTTTTTCTTGGCAGGTTCTGTCCAGCCATTCGCCGCAACAACGATGGCTTTGTTCGCGCCAACTGCATCTGCGAGCGCAAGTACTGATTCGACCTCCCTCACGTCAATGGGCGCTGCGTGAAACTTGGCATCAACGATCATTCTTAAGCAGTGCCCCTTAGTATTGATTTCGATGAGCGCGTCAATTTGCCGTGGCTGACCGGTAATCTTGTCCGGCACCATGACATTCCTGCTGACATTTCCGAATCCTTCGGTTTGCTCATAGAGCACGGCGACGGCCTCTTGATATTCCTGCCAAGTCATCATTTCGTCGCCCCCAATGTCGACTCGGGAACGATGAATATCACCGCTACTGGGAAGGTGCGGTCGTTCAGTTTGGCGTAACGGGTTTCGATGGCCTCGGCCTCCTGCTGGCGCTCGGCTGGAATGCGGGCAAGACGCGCCTCCAGTGCTGCGGTGTCTCGCCTGAGCTGTGTTCTCTCGTCCTCCGAGAACAATGAGAGCTGTGCCGGTTGCTGATCTTTTTTCAGTTCGAGCTGGATGGCTTTTTCCAGTTCGTTGAGCACGGTGCCAATGTCGGCCACTTCCTGCTGCTTGCGTAATTGCAGGGTATTGGTCAGGAACTTGAGCCGGTCTTTCGAGCGAGCGTCGACCGACTGCAGGATGGCGTTCTGCGCTTGGTCAAAACGCACGCGGATTGCATCGAACAGAGAGTCGGCAGCTGTCAGAGGCTTGGCCTGGTCCAGCCACTGCTGGACCTTGGTGACACCCTCTTCACGGCGGAAGTTTTTATCCCCCAGATAGCCACCGGCCACGGTCAGCTCTTCGTGAAGGCGATGATGATTACCGCCAGTGACGACCAGCCGCGAGATAACGGCCACGGCAGGGCCATCGATCAGTGCGTCCGGCACCGAACGTACCGTGACGCGATGCAGCTTCTTCCCATCGCCTTGTTTCCAAACCTCGGCTCGCAACAAGCGCAGACACATCTGCACCAGTCGGTGGTTCAGGTGAACCAACACCACATCGTCACGCCCAGTGGCGACGCCGTGATCGAAGGTGATGGGTCGAATTTGCAGTGTGTGGGGGTGACGCAAGCCTTCAAGGCAACGTGCCCACGAGCCAGAAAGTGCGGGCATCTTGAATACAGTGCCCGCCGGGGTGTCAGCCAAGGCACAGGGTTCGAGCGGCGACCGGCCGGCCAACTCAAGACCTGTCTTGACCGCCATGAGGATGTGCTCTGGCGTGAGGTGAAAATCCTGCTGCGTGGTCAGGAGCCGTTCGTGCAGTTTGGCGACACGGTCTTTCAGTTCGCGCTCGGCGCGCACGAAGCGTCTAGCCTTAGCGATCTTGGCTTCAGCCAAGCGAGTGTCGAGATCTTTTAGCGAGCCTTCGATCAGCCCTGCCATCTGCGGCGCGATGACTGGGTTGACGCTACCCATGTCCGCCCGCATGGATTCGAGTTTGCGCAGCGCCCGGATGATGTCCTCGCCGTGACCACCAATGGTAGCTTCGTCTTGGTCGCCACCATCGACGGGGTGCCAAATCAAAACTTCCTTCTGGCGCTGACCGTGCCGGTCGATACGACCGTTACGCTGCTCCATCACATTGGGGTTGTAAGGGATCTCCAGATGGATGAGGCAATTACAGTGGTTCTGCAAGTCGATACCTTCAGACGCCGCATCGGTGGCCAGCAGGATGCGAACCGCTGAATCCTTGGGCGAGGTCTGGAAGGCTGCTTTGACTTTCTCACGTTCGTCTTGCGCCATGCCGCCATGAAGGACGGCCAGTCGATCACCACCAACACCGTGGCTGGCGAGGATCTCGTGCATCCACTGATGGGTGGTTCGGTATTCGGTGAACAAGATGACCCGGCGCTCATTCCACTGACCGTCTGTTTTGAGGTTGGCCGTGAGCCAGTCGAGGACAGCTTTGGCTTTAGCGTCGACCTGGTTCCTGGCTAACTGTGCCCAAGATCGCAGTTCCTTCAGCGTTTGTTGCTGGTCTGCCGTTAGTGGTTGCGCAAGACGAGAGGCCTCTTCGACGGCCTCCGATTGGGCGTTTTCGACCTCCTGGTCGTTGGCGTAGTCTTCATCGACCCGCAGGATGGCTTTGCGCAAGATCCGGTCGGCCATCACGTCTTTGCGTTTGCGCTGGTGGCCAGCAGACAGGCTAGCAATATGCTTCTCAAGGGTCGACGCGAAGGCGGCGGGAGAAGAAAAGAGCCGTTTCTTGAGTAGCTGATTGACGAACGACGTGCCGAAAGCATTGCCTGCTTTCTCTGCGTCATGTTCCCTGCTCGCGCAGTAGTCGTTCAACTTCTGGTGAATGGCCCGCTCCTGTACAGAGTACAAGGCTAGCAGCGTTTGCAGCTTGCGCTGCGCATAGAGCGGCTTGCCTTCCGCATCGACCAGATCGCTCTTGAGGCGGCGGATCATGACCTGACTCAACTGTTTTTCATCGGGCAGAATGTTTCTGGCGAAGCGTTGGTCATCGAGCAGTTCGAGCAACGATGTGAAGGACTCGGTGTAGCCGTTGTGCGGTGTAGCGGTCAAAAACAAGCGATGCTGGAAGTGCGGGCTGATTGAACGAATGAAGCGCGTGCGCTGGCTCTCCAGCGCGTAGTTCGCTCCGGAAGCGGGTGCGATGTTGTGTGCTTCGTCGACAACCAGCATGTCGAACTTCCGTGGATAGCTGGTGTGCGCTGGAAGAACATCACGCATGGCTCGCAGTCCTTCGCCGCTCTTGACCCAGTCCATGGAGGCGATCAAGCGAGGATGCGAAGTCCACGGATTGGCGTGGATGCCGCGCTCTCGGCGCAACTGCTTGATGTAGCCCGTATCGACGACTCGGAATTCGAGGCCGAATTTTTCCAGCATCTCGACGCGCCACTTTTCCTGAAGAGAAGCAGGGCAGATGATCAGGACGGTACGGGCACGGTGCCGCAGCAACATCTCCTGGATGACGAGACCGGCCTCAATGGTCTTGCCCAAGCCGACGTCGTCAGCGATGAGCAAATTGACACGGGCCATGTCGATGGCACGTACCAGCGGGTCTAGCTGGAAGTCCTCGATGCTGACGCCGCTGCGGAATGGTGCTTGAAGGAAGCCTCGGTCGGCATTGGTCGCAGCCCCCCAACGCACCGCGTCAAGGAACGCTTCCAGTGTGTCGGAATCATCCTGACCGGTGATTGAGGGGAGGCCTGCACGCTCGATGATCTGTGCGCCGGGCTCAATCTCCCAAATAACCTCAAGCTCCTCGCCAAGGCCATCCTCGTCAATGGAGGCGAGCGTAACTGCATGCTGGTGCACGCTGCCTAATTTGGAGGAATCGGCATTGGCCACCACCCATTGCCGACATCTAACTTCGACGAGTTGACCTGGCTCTGGAATATTACGGTAACTGCTGTTGTCCACCGACGCAGTCATTCTTATCTCCTTAACACCGTAATCATCAAATCGATGATTACGGATGAGCGACACCATGTGCGTTGCGCGCTTTCAAGAGCGCGAAGCACTAAATTCAATTGAGTACAGGTGCGAATCCAAGGCTGGAACAGCGGCATTCGTGCTCGCAGAGAACGCTGTAGATCGGCCATCCCTGGGATACTACGGCCTGCCATGATGCGATATGCATCACCTTATCCATTGGGACGGCGTGGGTAAAGCCACCCTCCACGCTTTCTGCCGTTTGGGTAACTGATCGAGGCCTTCATTGATCTCGCTCAGCCGACCTACTCTGATGCATCTCCACGCTCACTGAGCTGATGGTGACCATACCGCTGCCCGTTCCGTTTTGTTGATAACCACTCTGCTGAAGGGTCAGCACACAAGACATTGCAAAGGCCTGTCAGAGCCGGCTCGCACCGAAGCCATGCTGGCCATCTCCATAAACCTTGGTGGCTACCTTGCAGAGATAGCTGGCCCTGTAGAAAAAGGCAGCCTGGCTCTGCGGGTCATTACGACGCAGACAGTAGGTTGGATTGGTCGGTATCTCGACCAGCCCCCTGACCGCTTCTACTGGTAGCCCCAAGGCACTGGCCCATGCACCCTCAAGACGGTTGAACATGTTGTCTCTTCCTGCCTCGAACTTGCCAAGGGCATTGAAGGCGTCGAAGTTCAGCAGGAAGGCCATGTGATAATGCGGTCTTCCATGCTGCCCCACCTCCCTGGTCCAGACGCAACGAACATTACTGTCATGCGCACTCTTGCTCTCCATACGCGCCATTCGACGATTGTGCCGTATCTTGGCTTTGAACGACTCGACAAATCGGTCAATTACATGATTCGTGTAATAGCTTTCAGGCAGATAAACGCCTGCAGGGAACCTCAGATCAACTCTAAATGCGAACACACGAGAATACTGCTGAACAGCCCGCTCCGTAGTGCTGCGGAGTCTTTCCAGATACTGCTGAACAAAAGGCCCTTTATCGACCTGAATAGGCATTCCAAAATAGCTGCTTGCATCATGAATAATCAGATTTTCGTTTTTAGGATGACGCTGCATTTCCAAATACTCCAGTGCTAGTTTCATATACTTCTAGCAATGAGTACTTTTTTACAATTTGCCATCAACGTACAACACTCAAGCACCTGTGGATGCCTGATATTCATTATAAATACACGCCCACACCTAATGACGATTGCCATACAAGCTATAAAGCATACTACCAATACCGAAAGACCCAACAAACAAAACACCCAGAGCCATCAGGAAAACATCCAATAACAACCATGCAACACGTCAAAAATAAACTCTGGAAAAAAATTGCCACAGCCAGTGAACCTGGCCATGGCAATCTCCCCCTAAAAGCCATAGAAACTATAAGGTCAAACTGAATTACCCCCTTGCATGTCGCGCTCCTCAATTCGATTCAAGATCCACTCCTTAACCTCACTTTCCAGCCATCCAACACTCCGCCCTCCCAAGGATATTGGCTTCGGAAACAAGCTACCGGAAACATATTTGTAAACCGTCGAGCGCCCAAGGCCTGTCATTTCCATTACCTGCTGCAGTCGAATTATTTTCATGATGAGTTCCTAATTTTACTCATCAGATCTGGCTTTCTTGTAATTCTTTACTTGGTGATCAGTCCACCCACAACCCCGACCATGCAGTCACAGCAAAATAACCACGCACAAACTCAATCAAACCAATGGAGTTGTGCAAGTAGATAAACGACCGAGCACTCAACTCTCACTCTCCTCATTTGTAGGCGCGCCTTTCTACCACTCTCCTCAGCCAACACCGCCCGCAGTCCACTCCACTTGCAAGAGGCGGCTCCGACAGTCTCACAATGCTTTGGGAGACTGAGCCCCATATCACAGCAAGCTTTACCCCATGAAAGACCCGTGTATACTGACATCTTAGCTGATTTTACATTCTAGAAAAGCCATAGGATTGCGCTAAAAAACAGCTAAAAATCGACTATTTCCCCACTATGGATCTACTAGAGATTTACTACAACCCTTCCACCATCTACCAGGCGAACCGCAGACATGGCTGTCCGTTTCAACGATAAACTTCAAAAAATATTTAGTGGCCTTAATGCCGACAGACGATTTGCCACCTGGCTATGGTTTCTCATAAGAGAAAACTTTCAAAATATAAATTTAGGGGAATTAGGAAGCCCAGGCATGCGTGATCGAATGGCGGAAGTCATCATCAACCAGCCAGGACTAAAACAATCAATCGAAAACCAAAAGAGCACCAACCTCTTGCCTGAGCAGAGCTTTCAGTGGATAACAAACAACAAAAGACAGAACGCTTTCATAATTAGAAAGCTGACCGAAAAAAATGGGATAAACTACACAATCGGCCCCGAAAACCTAGCCGGCAGAGATCTAACCATTGCAGCAATTGACACATGGCAAACAGACAACACTCAAAAATCAGTAATATTCAACCAAATAAGATCCGAATGGGAAACCCATACAAAAGCAGACGATTTATTTAAATGGTTCGATGGACCAGACGAGAAAGAAAAACTGAATACGGCATGGGAAATAATCAAAGTCAAACACTCACCCTTGACCTATCTTCAAAGCCAACCGCAAGAGAAGGACGATTTAATTACTTTACTTGACTCTCCATTCATCAACACATCAGACAAAGCACTACTTATGAACTCCATCAAGAAACGATGGAGCCAAAATAAATACCGCGCCAAAATGACTGGCAAAAAGCAGCACAATTTCATCCTATCCGACAAAGCTATTAAGCGCCTTGACAAGCTAGCCGACAAACATGACCTAAAGCGAACTCAAGTGCTAGAGATACTACTAAAACTGGAAGAAGAGAAAGGAGTTTACATCCCTGAAAGACTGAAACAACTGATCGACAGCTAAACATTGCACAGGCAATTTTACCTATTCACTCCCCGCCAAAAACACCCTTACCGAAGCATTCTAATCACTAGCAAGGCTGTCAGAAGCTAGTAAACAGCCTTGCGATATCAATAAAAGGAAATTAATTAAAACAGATCAGGAGCATCCGCCACCATAATTTGAGCATCAATTTCGTCAGCCCACACCTTCATCATCTGGCGTCGCTCTTCAATATATTCAGCTGATTGTAGTTTGCACGAGATTTGTTTCTCTTGGCATGTGAAAACTGACGCTTGATCAAGGCTGCGTGATATCACGTTTCGTTCAACATGGTCGAAGCTGTCGCACGAAAGCGATAGGCTGAAAAGCTTATGCTGTCCTTACCGTTGACGCTCATCTGCTCAAGTGCCCAGTTCAGCGCTGTGGCGATCATGCATTCGTTTGGCTTGCGATAGTTCGGAAAAAACAACCGACGACCACCTGTATGGGTGCTCAGTTCACGCAGCAACTCGGCCATCTGCCTGGAGAACGGGACGATGTGCGGCTCTCACATCTTCATACGCTCAGCCGGAATTCACTATTCGGCCCGTTCCAAATCGAATTCGCTCCACGCCGCCTTGCGGAGCTACGGTGCGAACAAAGGTGAACAACATCAGACGTAACGCGATCACCATGGCCCTGTAGCCAACCATTCGGCCAGTCTGTTGTGCGACCGATGCCCCCTGGAGAATCAGTGGCCTGGTCTGTTGCCGCTCACTACGCGTATCAGCCAGTCCGATCTTCAGGTAAGTGGTAATGGAACGACATTGCAATAGCGCCCCATCATGACACCCCAAGGTACCAAGCAAATCCTATCGGCATTCCAAATGGCATTCCAGCAGAAAAAATGAACAGAATTAGTACTTTAAAATCAATAGCTTGAGATATCTGTTCAGATTACCCCGGCTCAAGAAAGATGTGACACGAGCCCCTACGACTCTCTTTTTTCGCACCGAGTCTCCAGCTCTTTGTTCGCGCTGCTTTCCCCAGGTATCCCGCCCAGTGAACCTGCCGCATCCCCCCAAAAATCCACGCCCCCCTCACCTTTTTCATTGCACCCCGCAGCTATAAATCCTACCGTGCATGTCGTTTTTGGATATGGAGGCTAAGGATATGGCCCAACTCTTCCCCGCACTAAGTGCCTGCCGCTTCGACGCCCCAGGCGAAAAACGACTCGCCGAACGACTCGAAAAAAAGCTCTCAGACCACTGGTTGTGCTGGTTCAACGTGCCAGTCGGGCCAAAAGGCCTGCAACCTGATTTCGTCCTCCTGCACCCCAAAATCGGGCTGCTAGTGCTTGAGGTCAAAGACTGGAAAATCACTTCGCTGATCTCGATGACGGCCAGCGATGTAAAAAAATACGATGACGGCCAGGAAAAAACCGTCATCAACCCGCTGGCCCAAGCCCGCAAAAATGCCTTTGAAACGGTCCAGGCATTGGAAAAAGACAGCGCCTTAACCCAAGGTGTTGGGGCTTACCGGCCTGGCAAACTCATCATGCCGTACAGCTGGGGGGTGGTACTCACCGAGATCACTCGCAAAGAGTTCGATGCAAAGAAGCTCGGCGCAGCGATGGAAGGCACGCGGGTAATCTGCAAAGACGAAATGTACGAAACTGCAGACAGCACGGTATTCGAACAGCAGGTGTGCAAGATGCTCGTACATCAGTTCCCGGTGCACTTGCAGCCGGAGCAAATTGACCGAGTGCGCTACCACCTGTTTCCCGAGATTCGGTTAAACCCGGCACGTGCTCAGTTCGGGTTGTTCAGTGAACAAGATGCTCCCCTTCCCAGCCTGCTTAAGGTGATGGACCTTCAGCAAGAGCAGTTGGCACGTTCAATGGGCGATGGCCATCGGGTGATCCACGGTGTCGCCGGTAGCGGTAAAACCATGATCTTGGTCTATCGCTGCTTGTACCTAGCCCGCGTAGCTACCAAACCGGTTTTGGTCTTGTGCTTCAACAAAACGCTTGCCGCGCGTTTGAGCCAAGTACTGCAGCAGCACCGTCAGGACCACAAGGTTACGATTATGGGCTTCCATGCCTGGTGCCACGGTTTACTGACCAATGCAAAGCTAAGTCTTCCTGAAATGAAAGGGGCGAAGTTCGTTCAAGCATTGGAAGAAGAAGTGCTTCGGCACATGGAAAGCGGCGCCCTAGCCCCAGAGCAATACGCCGCCATCCTCATTGACGAAGGGCATGACTTTAAACCCGAGTGGTTTCGCTTGGTCGTCCATCAGGTGGATCGCGAGCGTGAAGACCTGTTGGTACTGTATGACGACGCTCAAGCCATCTATCGCGGCAAGACGACGGGCACGGCCAAAATGGCGTTCAGCTTTGCCAGCGTAGGCATCAAGGCCTCTGGCCGGACCACGGTGCTGCGTACCAATTACCGCAACACCCTAGAAGTACTCTCGGTGGCCCATGCTTTCTCCAAGGATCTGCTAAGCGCACGTGATGCCGAAGACGATCATGTACCTGTGCTTGCACCTCAAAGTGCGGGGCGTCGGGGTGATATGCCACAGCTTTTAAGCTTCTCTCAGCCAGCACAAGAAGCACAGTGCCTGGCGATGAGGTTAAGGGCAGAACATGAAAACGGCAGAGCCTGGGAAGACATGGCGGTGATTTACCGACATACCAGTCAAGCCATCTGGGTTGAGGAGGCGCTAAAAGCGGCAGGTATTCCTTACACCAGTGCCAGGGTGATCTCTCAGCGTACAAAGCTCTATGCCGAAAACTCGGTAAAAGTCGTCAGCATGCATTCCAGCAAAGGGCTGGAGTTTGGTTTTGTGATGATCCCGCGCCTGCATGAAATGCCAGGAAAAGGTGAGGATGAGGCCGACGAGATGCGCTTGCTGTACGTAGCGATGACACGGGCAGTTGATCGCCTGGTGATGAGCCATCAAGGCCAGTCGGGTTTCACCGAGCGCCTTGGGGAGGCGGTGGCCCAGGTAAAAGCCAGCCTTTAGGCCGCTGCTTAAATCAGTGCCATATTCACCATGCGTTAAGGAGCCAACGTAGGTGCCCGCCATATAGCGGGCACCTCACAATCCAGCCCCCCGCCTTACCAGCTATAACTCAACTTAGCCGTAACCTCCCGCCCCGGGTTGTAATAATTCGCCGTCCCCGACCCCACCACATGCTGCTCATCGAACAGATTGCTCACATTCAGCGCAAGGTCGGTCCCCTTGGCAATCTTGTAATTCAAAGCCGCATCAAACAGCGTGGTCCCATCGCTTTTCTTGGTATTGGCCGCATCCATGTAATAGGCCCCCACATACCGCGCCCCCAGCCCAACGCTCACGTCAGTATCAGGAATGCTGTAGTAGCTCCAAAGCGAGGCAGAATGCTTCGGCGCCGTGGTGAATTCCTTACCCTTCAGCGACGAGCCGTCATACAACGACCCACGCAGCACTTCAGACTCCATATACGAGTAAGCCCCGATCACGCTGATGTCTTGCGTCACCTGCGCCTTGGCTTCCAGGTCCAGGCCGCGCACGCGAGACTCACCCACCGTCTGCTGCTCGATGATGCCGCTCGGCAACACCACGGCAATGGTGACGTTCTCCTGCGTCAGGTCATAAATGGCTGCAGAGAACAACGCATCCATCCCCATGGGCGAATACTTCACGCCCACTTCGTACTGCCGGCCCGTTTGCGGGGTAACGCCAACCTGTGGCGGCGAAACGGATTCCACCATGCTCACATAGGTCGACACTTCATCGTTGACGATGTAGGTCAACGCACCGCGGTAGGAAGTTTCGGAGAAGCTATCGTTTTCACTCGAAGCGCCGCCGATGTACTCCTTGCTGGACAGGTCCATGGAGTCGTTACGCACACCCGCGGTAGCAATCACGCGGTCGTAGAACGACAAGTTCTGCTGCAGGAAAACAGCCTTGGTCGTGGCGTCGTTCTTTTTGCGGGTATACGGCGAGATATCGCCCGGCACGCCGGTGAAGATTGGGTTGGCGATATCGATGGAAGGCGCCAGGCCGTAGACGGAGCTTTGCTTGGTGGTCGAGTCGAGGTACTCCACGCCCACCAGGGTGCTGCTGTCGATGTGCTCGAACTGGGCATCGTATTGCAGCATCAGGTTGCCGTTGAGTTGGTCGGCATCGCTGTCGGTACCAAACACGTAGCGTGGGATCGTGGTGCCAACACGCGTAGGGCTGTCGCTCAGGTAGGCGTAGCCGAAGTCATCGCTCAGCTCGCTGTAACGCAGGTTGCTGCGCAGCACGAAGCCGTTGTCGAAGTCGTGGGTGATGTTGCCGCTGAGGCTGGTGCGCTCGACGTTGTGGAAGTTGTAGCTGGGCTCACCGTAAAAATCGCTGCGGTCGTATTCCTTGTCCAGCGGGTAGCCACCGCTGTTGGGCGAGCTGTCGGTTTTCAGGTAGTCCAGGATCACGGTGGCCGAGGTGTAGTCGGTCGGCGCCCAGGTCAGGCCACCCATCACGAAGCGGTTGTCGTCTTGCGAGTGGTCGTACTCGCGGTCGCTGTTCTGCATCTTGGCGGTGAAGCGGCCGGCGACGGTTTTTTCGTCGTTCAGCGCATCGCCAACATCGATGCCGGTCTCGACATGGTCGTAGGAGCCGTAAGTGACGTAGCCCTGGCCGAACTGCTCGAAGCGGGGCTGTTTGGTCACGAAGTTGACCGAGCCACCGGGGTCGGCCGGGCCGAACAGGGTGGAGTTGGCGCCGCGCAGAATCTCGATGCGCTCGTAGGCGTAGGGGTCTTCGCGCACACCGCGCATCGAGCTTAAGGTCAGGCCGTCGCGGTAGGTGGTGGCCTGGAAGCCGCGGATCTGGAAGTAGTCGTTGCGGTCGTCCGAGCCGTAGAAGTCGCTGATGACGCCTGGGGTGTAAAGCAAGGCCTCTTCGGTGGTGCTTACGCTGCGCTGCTCCATTTCCTTGCGGGTAACCACCGACACCGACGCGGGCGTGTTGAGGATGCTGGTCGCGACTTTGCCACCCACCCACAGCTCTTTGGTGACCACCGAGTCGGCATCGTCGTCAGCGCTGGCCTTAACCTTGGCATTGATGATGACGGGCGCCAGGCGATAGTCCTCGGTCGCGCCAAGTTCGAGCGGGCCGGCAGGCTTGGTTTGCGCAATGATCAGGTAGGCATTCGGGCCTTGCTGCTCTGGCTGCAACTCGGTCCCCTGCAACAATGACGACAGTGCTGCCGACGTCTCGAGCGTGCCCTGCACGCCTTGGGTCGTGCGGTTGCCGATGCTCTGCGCATCGTAGGACAGGCTGATGCCCGCCTGGCGCGCAAAGCGGTCGAGCGCCGGCGCCAGCGGCCCCCCCGGGATGTTCCACTGCTGCAGTTGGTTGTTGTGATCAGTGGCCAAGGGTTGCGCAAGCGACGGCAAGGCATAGCTGCTGACAACCAGGCCCAAGAAGGCGCCGTGCAGGGCACGATTCAAGGGGTGGCGCTGTGGAACCGGGGTCGAACTCATTTTCTCGCTCCGTGGAGTGCTGGCAGACTGGCCTGTATTCCGGCCTTCTCTACAGGCCGAACGAGAATGAGAAAACACCTCATTTATTTTCAGGTTTCTGCGCAGCACACGTCACACGCGCGCAATTGAGCCTCCTACACCGCCGTCGAGGCTTACCGTGCGCCCGCTTCCACCGTTGAATGTGCCCCGTCGTCGCGGTCATTCAACTTCAGAATGTGCTCTTTGATGGAAGTACCCGCCAGGCTGACGAACGTCATATAAAAGTCCTTACCCAGATGCAGCAATGGCGAGCCTTTCAAGGAGTCGGCGGCAGCCCTTAATGTAAATACCCCGAATTCTTCCGCGATGCTTTCGATGCTGCGCGTACGCTTGGAGGGCTCGTCATAGGGCTTCTGATACCAAGTTGCGATTTGGTAGTCGACATCTTCTCGTTCAAACACCGCATACACATGGCTGACCAGGGCTATGCTGGTTTCGCGAATCAAGCCAGGGTCGACATTGTGTTGTTCAAGCAGCGCTTCGATGGGCTGGTTCATGACAAACAGCAGGTCTGCATTCGTATAACCGGGCATCGGAGGGAACACGCCGGGAGGCAGTTCGATGGTTGGGGCAGGTACGTCGTCATCGTGCATGTGAAGCTCCTTCTTCAGCCTGAATTGGCGCGCAGTCAATGACATTTGCCAATTGAATTAGTTGCGCGTCAAGAAGAAACAATCGCATTGCGCCCACGGCCTCATCACTAGCCTTCGGTTAAACGTGCATCCTGCAAAGCCGGCAGGGGTCGGCTCAGTAACACGCCGACCAGCACCGCGAACAGCAGCGCCGCCACGCCCGCCACGTGCAACACGGCTTCAAACCCTCCGATGAAGGCCTGGCGGGCCAAAGGCGCCACTGCCTCACGCAGGCCAGGGTCCAGCGCGGTTAAAGCCGCCTGCAGGTCGCCCGCGGCAACGCGCGTGGCCATCGTGGCAACCTCGCCCAAATGCGCGGGCGCCACGGCGGCCATGGCCTCGTGCAGCAGTTGGCCGCTACGGGCCGCGAGCACGCCGCCGAGCACACCGATGGCCAGCACGATCGCGCCGAAGCGCGTGGTGGTGCTCAGCCCCGAGGCCATGCCGGTACGCTCACGGGGCACGCAGGCCATGATGTTTTTCTGCGTATCGCCATTGAGCAGCCCTGCCCCCGCGCCCAGCACCACGCTGGCCAGGGCAAAAGCGCTGTAGCCGCCGTAGCCAGCGGCCCAGGCACACAGCAGGTTGCCCGCGCCCACCAGCAGCAGGCCAAGGGCGAACACCTGGGCCGGGCTCAGGTGAGTGGCCAGGCGCATGCCCAGGCGGGGTGTCAGCAGCATGGCCACGGCGAACGGCAGCATCCCCGCCCCTGCGGCCAGGGCCGACAGTTGCAGGCCGTTTTGCAGGTAGAGCGGCAGCAGGGTCATCATCACCTGGGCACAGGCCGCATAGCCAAACATGCCCAACAGGGCACCCACGAAACGCCCGCTGCGCATCAGCCGCAGGTCGATCATCGGCCGTGTCTGGCTGCGTTCGACCATGATGAACAGGCCGAACAGGAATGCGCTGATCAGCAGCCGCGCCAAGGTCTGGGCGCTGCTCCAACCGACTTGGTTGGCGTCGATCATTGCCCAGATCAGGTAGCCCAGGCTGCCTGCGAAGGTCAGGCTACCCCAAGGGTCGAGGCGTGCTGCGGCGCTGTCGCGGGACGGCTCGACGCTGCGCAGTACCATCACGGCCAGCACCGCCACCAGCGGCAGGTTGATGTAGAAGATCCAGCGCCAGCCCAGCGTGCTGGCGATCACCCCGCCGAGCAGGGGCGCGAAGGTGATGGTGGCGCCCATGCAGGCGCCCCAGAAGGCCCAGGCGCGCAGGCGTTCCTGGGGTTCGTGGAAGCGGTGGCCGATGGCGGCGAGTGCTGAGGTCAGCAGCATGGCGGCGCCGATGCCCTTGGCTGCCCTGGCCAGGTTGAGGAACATTAAGCTGGGGGCTGCGCCGCAGGCCAGCGAGGCGATGCCGAACACGGCCAGGCCGATCAGCAGCAGGCGGCGTCGGCCAAAGCGGTCGGCCAGGCTGCCAGCTGGCAGCAGGCAGGCGGCGAAGGCCAGCAGGTAGGCGCTGACCACCCATTCGATATCAGCGAACGCGCCGGACAGGTCGCGGGCGATGCTGGGCAGGCTGACAGCAACGATGTTGGTGTCGAGGATGATCAGGGCGCAGACCAGTGAGGCGGTGAGCAGGGTGAAGCGCGGGGAAGCGGGCGTGGGCATGGCAAGGCTCCGAAGGCGGGCTGGATCTTTGGGGCCGCTGCGCGCCCCTTCGCAGCACAAGGCTGCTCCTACAGGTGCAGCGCATGCCTTGGGTGCTGCGCTGTACCTGTAGGAGCAGCCTTGTGCTGCGAAGGGGCGCGCAGCGGCCCCGGCAATATCACTCACAGCACCGATACCTTTGCCGCCATGGCACCAGCCTTGTAGTGTTGTCTTCACCCTAACGCCATCAGCCCCACGGCTTGTTAGCCACAGTGGCCCGCGTCATTAGCTTGCAGGTAACACCGCATGGAAATCCGCCATTTCCGCTACTTCCTCTGCGTCGCCCAGCACGGCCATTTCACCCGTGCCGCAGAACAGCTGGGCATCGCTCCGCCTACCCTCAGCCGGCAGATCCAGGACATGGAACGCGAGCTGGGCGTGCGCCTGTTCGAGCGCAGCCAACGCGAGGTGAACCTCACCGCTGCAGGCCAGGCATTGCTGATCGAAGCCGAACAGGCCGTACGCCAATTCGATGCCGCGCAACTGGGCGCGCAGCGTGCAGGGCGCGGCGAAAGCGGGCGTATCGAAATGGGCTATGTGGCCTCTGCCGCGTATTCGGGCATGCTGCAGCGGCAGGTGACCGGCTTTAGCGAAAGCCACCCGGACGTACGCCTGAACATCCGCGAGCTGCCCATGGTGGAGTTGCCTGGACAGGTGCGCGATGGCCTGCTCGACCTCGCCTACGTGCGCTCGCCGATGGAGCTGCCGGAAGAACTGGAAGCCATCGCCCTGCACCAGGAAGGTTTCGTTCTCGCCCTGCCTGCCAACTCGCGGATCAATGAGTTGCCACAGATCCCTGCATCACGCCTGGCCAATGAGACCTTCATCCTCCCCGAGCAGATTTCCGGCACGCTCGAAGTCTCGGCACAAGGTGGTTTCGTGCCACGGCTCGGCCCGCAACCCGGGAGCCTGGTCGCGGTCATCACCTTGGTTTCGTTGGGCCAGGGCATCGCCGTGGTGCCGGAGTCGGTCGTGCAGCGCATCAGCCTGGCGCAGGTGAATTACCGGCGTATCGCCGATTGCCAGGCCAGCTCATGGCTGAGCCTGATTCATCGGCGTTTCGAAAAGGCACCTGCGGTGATCAGGTACATCGAGATGATGCGCTGCCCCCCCGCAGTAAACGTCTCACCCCATCGCCTGTATTGGGGCCGCTTTGCGGCCCATCGCGGCACAAGGCCGCTCCCACAATGTTCGCGTATGCCCTGTAAATAGGGCATAACGCGGTCGGTGTGAGAGCGGCCCCGGCATTCTTAAGTGAACAGGGGTGAGACTTTTGGCGTGGACGATTAAGCCGATCCCCTCACCGACCGCGCCGCCACTGCCTGCGTATGCCCACGCGATGTGACTATCCCCAGGAAGGAAATCACGATCGCCAGGCCCAGTGTCGAGCTCACTTCCACCCGGTGCTCAGGCGTATACATCATCACCGCCAGCGCCGCGGCGATGAAGATGATCACCGCCCAGGTCAGCCATGGGAACAGCCACATACGGAACTTCAGTTCGGCGTTCTCGCGCTCCAGACGGCGGCGCATGCGCAGCTGGGAGATGGCGATGACCATGTACACCAGCAGGGCGATGGCGCCCGAGCTGGCCAGCAGGAACTCGAACACACCTTTGGGCGCGAAGTAGTTGAGGATGGCGATGGCCGCGCCGATCAGGGTGCTGCCAAATACCGCCGAGCGCGGCACGCCGACCTTGGAGGTCTTGTTGAGGAAGGCCGGTGCGTCACCGCGCTTGGCCAGCGAATACATCATCCGCGAGGCAATGTAGATCGACGAGTTCATGCAGCTGGTAACAGCCACCAGCACCACCAGGTCGACCATGAAGGCGGCGTTGGGGATGTTCATGATCTCCAGCGCACGCTGGTAGGAGCCCACCACCGCCAATTGCGGATCGTTCCACGGCACCACCGAGATGATCACGAAGATCGACAGGATGTAGAAGGTGCTGATCCGCCAGATCACCGAGCGGGTGGCCTTGGCGATGTTGCGGGACGGGTCGCTGGACTCGGAGGCGGCGATGGTCACGGCCTCGGTACCGATGAAGCTGAACATCACGGTGATGAAGGCACCGATGACGGCAGACCAGCCCTTGGGCGCGAAACCGCCGTGCTCGGCGACCAACGTGCTCAAACCGCTGACTTCACGGTTTGGCAGCCAGCCCATCAAGGCCGCGAAGCCCAGGCCGATGAAGCCGAGGATGGCGGTGACCTTGAGAATCGCGAACCAGAACTCGAACTCGCCGTACTTGGCCACGCTGAACAGGTTGGTACCTGCCAACAGCAGCACCGAGGCCAGTGCGAAGATCCAGCTGTCCACTTGCGGGAACCAAGCGTTCAGTACATGCCCCGCCGCCAGTGCCTCGATGGGGATGACCAACACCCAGAACCACCAGTACAACCAGCCAATGGTGTAGCCAGCCCAGCGGCCAATGGCCTGGTCGGCGTAGGTGGAGAAGGACCCGGTATCAGGGTGCGCGACGGCCATTTCGCCGAGCATGCGCATGACCAGCACCACCAGGGTGCCGGCCACGAAGTAAGAAATTATGGTGGCTGGCCCGGCCGCGGCAATCGCGTGCCCGGAGCCTACGAATAGTCCTGCACCGATAATGCCCGCGATGGACAGCATCGTTACATGACGTGGCTTGAAACCTTGTGCAAGGTTGCCATCAGATCCCACGGTGTTCATTGATCTTGTTCTCTTTTTGCTGACACAAGGAAGGACGGGGGCAGGCGTAGGCGAACATTATCTCCTAGAGAGTCCATCGGAATGACACATCACTCACGCGCTGTTGTTGGCCTTTTGCACGCATTCAGAGCAACGCACCAGCAGAATTCGAGGTCCATTTAAGCCCCGTAAGGCGTAGGAAAATTACACGAGAACGTCCCGCAGGTGTGCGATCACGACAACGCTTTTCCATTCCCGCCAGATGTCGCGATTGGCATGTCCAAACGCGCCATCGGGCCGTCTGAAGCTATCGTTTTTCATTTGGGTGTGCATCGCCCTGCAACGCTTGCTGCATGGTCAGGGCTCTGATTCTTGCACTGTAGGAGCAGCCTTGTGCTGCGAAGAGGCCGGTGAACACAGCAGAGATTCACTGTGTGTTCACCGGCCTCTTCGCAGCACAAGGCTGCTCCTACAGAGAGGGTGTTGGGCGCTTGGGTAGCGCGCTAGAAAGGGCTCAGCGCACCAGGCAAGGGCGCTTGTTGTCGAACTGCCAGCCCGGTATCAGAAACTGCATCGCCACGCTGTCATCCCGCGCCCCGAGGCCCATGTTGCGGTAGCACTCATGCGCCTTGGCCAGCTGGTCTTCATCGATCTCCACACCCAACCCAGGCCGCGCCGGCACGTGCACATGGCCGTCGACGATACGCAGCGGCTCACGCGTCAGGCGCTGGCCGTCCTGCCAGATCCAGTGGGTGTCGATGGCGGTGATTTCACCCGGCGCGGCGGCAGCCACCTGGGTGAACATGGCCAGGGAGATGTCGAAGTGGTTGTTCGAGTGCGAGCCCCAGGTCAGCCCCCAGTCATTGCACATCTGCGCCACCCGCACCGAACCCTGCAAGGTCCAGAAGTGCGGGTCGGCCAGCGGGATGTCCACCGATTGCAGCTGGATCGCGTGGCCCATCTGGCGCCAGTCGGTGGCGATCATGTTGGTGGCGGTGGGCAGCCCCGTGGCACGACGGAATTCGGCCATCACCTCGCGGCCCGAGTAGCCGTTTTCGGCACCGCAGGGGTCTTCGGCATAGGCCAGCACGTCGTGCTTGTCACGGCACAAGGCGATGGCCTCTTTAAGCGACCAGGCGCCGTTCGGGTCGAGGGTGATGCGCGCATCGGGGAAGCGTTCGGCCAGGGCGGTCACTGCCTCCATCTCTTCCTCACCGCGCAGTACACCACCCTTGAGCTTGAAGTCACTGAAGCCATAGCGCTGCCTGGCGGCTTCGGCCAGGCGCACGACCGCGTCCGGGGTCAGGGCCTTCTCGTGGCGCAGGCGGAACCAGTCATCTTCCGCGTCTGCTTCGCTGCGGTAGGCCAAGTCGGTTTGCTGGCGGTCGCCGATGTAGAACAGGTAACCGAGCATCTTCACCGCCTCGCGCTGCTGCCCTTCGCCGAGCAGTGCGGCCATGGGCACGTTCAGGTGCTGGCCAAGCAGGTCGAGCAATGCAGATTCGATGGCTGTCACAGCGTGCACGGTGATGCGCAGGTCGAAGGTCTGCAGCCCGCGGCCGCCGGCATCGCGGTTGGCGAAGGCCTGGCGCATGGCGTTGAGCACGCGCTGGTAATGGCCGATGGGCTGGCCTACGACCAGGCTGCGGGCATCTTCCAAGGTCTGGCGAATCTTCTCGCCACCCGGCACCTCGCCCAGGCCGGTGTTGCCAGCGCTGTCGCGCAGCACTACCACGTTGCGGGTGAAGTACGGGCCATGGGCGCCACTGAGGTTGAGCAGCATGCTGTCGTGGCCAGCCACCGGGATCACGCGCAAATCGGTGACCACGGGGGTGGTGGTGTGAACGGCGGGAGTCGTCTGCATGTTCATGGTTTTATCTCGCAGTCATCAGTGGGTCTGGCCCAGGGCCGAAGGCGCCTTGAGCTCATCGGAAGGAGCGCCCTTTGGGCGAGTGCGTACGAAGAACACGGCGATGGCTGCCAGCACAGACGTCACCGCCAGGCCATACAAGCCGCCTTGGATCGAGCCGGTCTGCTGCTCGAGCAGGCCGAAGGTGGTGGGGGCCACGAAACCGCCGAGGTTGCCGACCGAGTTGATCAGGGCAATCACTGCCGCCGCGATGCGGGCGTCCAGGTAGCCCTGAGGGATCGGCCAGAACAGCGACGAGGCCGACTTGAAACCGATGGCGGCAAAACAGATGGCGACAAAGGCGAACACCGGCCCACCGGTGGTGGACATGAACATGCCGATGGCGGCGACCACCAGCGCAGCGGCTACCCAGGCCTGCTGGAACTTCCAGCGTGCCGAGCCGGACGCGAAGGCGTACATCGCCAGGATCGAGATCAGCCAGGGGATCGAGTTGAAGAAGCCAACCTGCAGGTCGCTGAGGTCGCCCATGCGCTTGATGATGCTCGGCAGCCAGAAGGTCGCGGCATAAATGGTCAGCTGGATGCAGAAGTAGATCAGGCAGAACAGCACGATCTGGCGGTCTTTGAGCAGGCTCCAGGCCGAGGTCTTGACGCTACCGACAGCCTCCCGCTCACGCTGCTCGCGGTCGATGGTGTGCACCAGCGCATCCTGCTCGGCCTGGCTCAGCCACTTGGCATCCTGCGGCTTGGAGTCGAGCCAGAAGAACACGAAGAAGCACAGCGTTACCGAGGCCATGCCCTCGATGAACAGCATCCACTGCCAGCCATGCAGGCCAAGGCCCTGGATTTGCATCAAGGCCCCGGCCAGCGGGCCGGAGATCAGCGACGCCAATGCCGAGCCGCTGAGAAAAATCGCAATCGCCTTGCCGCGCTCGGCGCCGGGCAGCCAACGGGTGAAGTAGTAGATCACCCCAGGGAAGAACCCGGCCTCGGCGACGCCCAACAAAAACCGCAGCACATAGAACTGGGTTTCGGTCTGGACAAAGGCCATGGCCGTGGCCACCAGCCCCCAGGTGAACATGATGCGGGTCAGCCACAGCCGAGCGCCGACACGCTGCAGGAGCATGTTCGAGGGCACTTCGAACAATGCGTAGCCAATGAAAAACAGCCCGGCGCCAAACCCATAGGCAGCAGCGCTGATGCCCAGGTCGCTTTCCAGGTGTCGGCGGACGAAGCCGATGTTGACGCGGTCGAGGTAGTTGACGATGAACATGATGACGAACAGCGGCAGGACGTGGCGCTTGACCTTGGCCACGGCACTGGCCAAAGCGTCGCCATCCTTCCCGGCAGACGGAGCGAGGGTGTCGTTCACTTGCGAATCTCCCACTAGTTGTTTTTATGCGGGTTGTCTGACATGACAGTGGGGTGGAGCATATGCCTCGCGCAGTTGTACGACAAGATCGATAAAGTCGACAAAAGTACAAAATACAAGCTGTAAAAATGAGTATTTGCCGCGAACGTTCAAAAACAACCGAGTACGATGCGGCCTTCTCGATCAGAAAAATCAGCGAAAAATATTTTGGTGTTTTAACTTGTCGTACAAGTTATCGATACCACGGAGCACACCATGGACTCAGCACACCCCCGCGTGCGCGGCCACAGCCGCGCTCACGACCTGGTCTCCAGCCTGACGCAGCAAATTTTGCTGGGCACCTTCAAGCCAGGCGACAAGCTGCCCTCGGAAAACACCCTGGTGCGTGAACATGGGGTCAGCCGCACCGTGGTGCGCGAAGCCTTGTCGAAGCTGCAGGCCTCAGGGCTGGTGGAGCCCCGCCACGGGATCGGTACCTTTGTGATAGAGCGCCAGCCCCAGGCGGGGCTGCGCGTTGGCGCCGAAAACGCCGCCAGCGTGCGCGACCTGCTGGAATTGCGCATCGGCCTGGAAGGCCAAGCCGCCGCCCTCGCCGCAGTGCGCCGCGACGACGGGCACGTGGCACGCATGCGCCAGGCGCTGGACGACTATCAAGACTTGGCGGCCGCTGGCGACAGCTGCATCGAGGCCGACCGGCGCTTTCACCTGCTGATCGCCGAGGCCACCGGCAACCTGTATTTCAGCGAAATGATGGCCCAGCTCGGCAGCGGCCTGATCCCCCGCAACCGCATGGCCCTGGCCGAACGCGCCGGCGCCAAGCTGGCAAGGCATGCGTACCTGGCCAACCTGGAGCATGAGGCGATACTCAATGCCATCCGCCGCCAGGACTCGGATGCGGCACGGGCGGCGATGTGCCTGCACCTGTCCAATAGCCGCGACAGATTACTGCCCGACTAGGGGCCGCGATGCGGCCCATTCGCGGGCAAGCCCGCTCCCACCCGAACCGTGTAGCACCCAAGGCTAGCACCGCACCCGTGTAGCACCGAAGGCTAGCGCCGCACCCGTGTAGCCTCCAAGGCTAGCGCCGCACCTGTGGGAGCTGGCTTGCCAGCGATGAGGCCGGACAAGGCAATCGGACTCACAGGTGCGATTACCAGGTCAGGCAGATCTTGCCGAAATGCCGATTGCTCTCCTGGTAGCGGAACGCGTCGACGATCTGCTCCAGTTCGAAGTGCTTGTCCACCACCGGCCGCAGGCCATTGGCATCGATCGCCCGCACCATCGCCTGCTGCTGTGCACGGCTGCCGACCAGCACGCCCTGCAGGCGGATTTGCCGCACCAGTGCCTGAACCAACGGCAACTGCCCCGCTACCCCGGTGAGAATGCCGATCAACGACACATGCCCGCCGATGCGCGTGGCAATCATCGACTGCTCCAGGGTCGCCGGCCCGCCCACTTCGATCACATGGTCGACCCCGCGGTTGTGGGTCAGCTCACGCACCTTCTCACCCCAGGCCGGGGTGCTTTTGTAGTTGATCAAGTGGTCGGCGCCGAGGGCCTTGAGGCGCTCGAGCTTGGCATCGCTGGACGAGGTCGCGATCACCGTGGCACCGGCCAGCTTGGCGAACTGCAAGGCGAAGATCGACACCCCGCCCGTGCCCTGCACCAGCACGGTATCGCCGGGCTTGAGGTGGTCATCGCTCATCAAGGCACGCCAGGCCGTCAGCCCTGCGGTGGTCAGCGTGGCTGCCTCGGCGTGGCTGTAGCCCTTGGGCGCGAGGGTGAAGGCCGTGGCGCGGGCAGTGACCTGTTCACGGGCGTAGCCGTCGAGGCCATCGCCGGGCACCCGGGCAAACCCTTCGACATTGGCCTGGCCGTCGAGCCAGTCTGGGAAGAAGGTACTGACAACGTTGTCGCCGACCTGGAACTCGCTGACACCCGGTCCCACTGCCGTGACTTCGCCGGCACCGTCGGCCATGGGGATACGCCGCTCGCTCGGCCCCCACATGCCGCTGACCACGGCGAAGTCGTGGTAGTTGAGGGAACTGGCGTGCAGACGCACAGTGATTTCGCCGGCCTGTGGCGCAGGCGCCTCGCAGGTGCCGACCTGGACGTTGTCGTAGCCGCCGCCAGGTTGGACGTAGATGGCCTTGCTGCTCATGGCTGGGTCTCCATTCAGGGAAAAACTGCGGTTCAGCATAGCCAGTGCAGGCTGCCTCCTCCCGTGTGGGAGCGGGTTTACCCGCGAAGAGGCCCGCACGGCCAACAAAAAATCAGCCAAGCATCGCGCGCAACGCTCGGCAATCCGCCGCATGCCAATCCACCAGATGCGGCCATGGGTTATCCGGCAAGTTGACCAATACGGTACGCGCCCCGGCCGCACGCCCACAATCCAGGTCAAACCGATAGTCACCCACCATCACCAGTTCGCTGGGCGCCACACCCCACGCCTCTGCAATCTTCAGCAGGCCGTCCGGGCTAGGCTTGGGTTCGGCCTCATCACGGCCAAGCACATGCTCCACCGGGAAGCAGTCAGCCAGGCCGATGGCCTCCAGGGTGACATGCGCCAACTCCCGGGCATTGCGGGTCAGGATCGCCAGCCGGCAGCCACGCCCGGCCAGTTCGCGCACCAGCTCCACCGCCCCCGTCGCGGCCGTCGAAGCCAGCGCCAGGTCGCGTTCATGCTCCAGCAGCCAGGCGTGCTTGGCCGCCGCTTGCGCCGCCGGCAAGGCCGCCAGGTGGGTCAGTATGTCGTCTTCAGGCGGTATCTCCAGCGCTTCGCGAATCGCCGCAAAGTCATGCACCGCCACGGTCAGGGTGCCGTCCATGTCGAACACCCAGTTACGTACCTCGCCCAGGCTCATGCCCAGTCCTTGCGATGGCGAATCAGGCCTTCCTGGCTCGACGACGCGACCAGTTGCCCGGCCTGGTTGAAGATGCTGCCACGGCAGAAGCCGCGGGCATTGCCGGCCCACGGGCTGTCGGTGGCGTACAGCAACCACTCGTCGGCGCGCAGGTTGCCATGGAACCACAGCGAATGATCGAGGCTGGCGATCTGCATGTCGCGCTGCCACACCGATTTGCCATGGGGCAGCAAGGCGGTGGTCAGCAGGCCGAAGTCCGAGGCGTAAGCCAGCAAGTACTTGTGCAGCGCAGGCACGTCCGGCAGGTTGCCGTCGGCACGGAACCAGGCGTACTTCACCGGGTCGCCGGGCTTGGGGTTGAACGGGTCACGCTCGGTCACCGGGCGGATCTCGATCGGCTTGGCGCACAGCACTTTGTCGCGGATGCGCTCTGGCAGGTGCTCGGCCATGGCACTGGCCAGTTCGACTTCGCTGGGCAGGTTTTCCGGGCCGACCACATCAGGCATCTGCGCCTGGTGCTCGAAGCCCTCTTCGTCGTACTGGAACGACGCGCTGCAAGTGAAGATGGTGTGGCCCTTCTGGATCGCCGTCACCCGCCGGGTGCTGAAGCTGCCGCCGTCACGCACGCGGTCCACCGAATAGACCACCGGCAAACTGGCGTCGCCAGGGCGCAGAAAGTAACCGTGCAGCGAATGCACATGGCGCGCATCTTCGACCGTCTGGCTCGCCGCCGACAATGACTGGCCCAGCACTTGCCCGCCGTACAACTGGCGGAAGCCCAGGTCCTGGCTGCGTCCACGGAACAGGTTCTCCTCGATGGACTCGAGGCTCAACAGGTCGACCAGGTCGTCCAACACATGACTCATCGGGGGTTCTCCTAGCAAGGCAACACGGCTCTACAGCGCTTTCATGAAGGCGAATGATACAGGGTTTGTCATTCGCACCGCGCATGCCCATCCATTCAGCCGCGCAGGGTCTGCTCCCAGCGTGCGCGGTCGATGCGGTACAGCACATGCGGGCGCAAGGGGTGGCCGGCAGGCAGGCGCGGGTGTTCGAAACTGCCGCTCGGGTCCTGCTGCATGCCGATGGCCTGCATCACTTTCTGCGAGGGCAAGTTGCTCTCACTAGTGAACGACACCACCTCGTCCAGGCGCAATTGGGCGAAGGCACAACGCAGGCAGGTCCAGGCCGCTTCACTGGCAAACCCCAAGCCCCAGTGGCGACGCGCCAGGCGCCAGCCGATTTCTACCGCGGGCGCAAAATCGGCATCGAAGCTGACGTTCAGCAGCCCGGTCATGCCGATGAAGGCGCCGCTGTCTTTGCGCTCCAGCGCCCACAGGCCAAACCCATGCTCATTGAAATGGCCACGGATTCGACCAATCAGCGCAGCCGCCTCCAAGCGCGTCAGGGGTGCCGGAAAATACTGCATCACGTGCGGGTCGGCGCACAGCGCGGCGAACTCGCGCAGGTCGTCGTCGTGCCATTGCCGCAGCACCAGCCGTGCGCTTTCCAGGTGAAGAATCGGGGTCATCGGGCGTGCTCCGGTTTTGCTGTCTTGCAGTTTACAGCGTAGGCGCGGGCGACGGTTTCACTCAAGCGGCGGCGCCTGAATGCAATTTTCACAACGCCTTCACCGCCACCCGACAGGCCGCTCACCAGAATGTCGCCAGCCACGACCACACCCGGCGCGGCCATGCCATCGGAGTCCCGCATGCTATCGAGCAATACCCTGGGCCACCCTGCCATCCACGCCCGGCGCAAGCGACGTTTATCACGCAAGGCCCTCGGTGCCGCTTTGGGCCTGTGCATGGTCGTGGCGGCGTTGACCACCTGGCTGGCAACGAGGACGCACATCGTGGACCTTGGCAACGAGCAACAGTTGAGTGACAGCGGCCTGCTGCAGGATTGGGCCGAAGGCGCAGTGATCGTGATGATCCGCCATGCCGAACGCTGCGACAGCGCACCCGGGCCCTGCCTGGACGACCCCACCGGCATCACCGTGGCCGGCACCCAGGCGGCCACCCGCGTCGGCCAGGGTTTGCACACGCTGGGCTTAAGCAATGCCGATGTGCTGAGCAGCCCTAAAGTGCGGACTCGCCAGACCGCGCACTTCATTCTGGGCCAGGCCGTGCCGAGCGCTGCCTGGCTGGAGAGCTGCGACAACCCGTTCGCCGATGAAGCCCTGGCGCGCAAACGCCCGGGTCACAACCTGGTGTTGGTGACCCACAATGGTTGCATCGATCACTTCCAGCGCCAGCAGCGTGTAGTCGGTGGGGAACGGGAAAGCGGCTATGCCAGTGCGCTGTTCGTGTCGGTCGACGGCAACGGCAAGGCGCGGATTCTCGGGCGCTTGAACGAGCCGGATTGGCAGCGGGTACTGGCCAGCATCGGCAAATGACACGCTAATGCCACAAGCCGGTTGCGCGGCGCGTCACAACTGGCAAGATCAGCACTGGCCCCGATTGCGAACCGACCATGCCGTTGCCGCTGATCTACCACGATGACTACAGCCCGGAATTCCCCGCCGAGCACCGCTTCCCGATGGACAAGTTTCGCTTGCTGCGCGACCACCTGGTCGACAGCGGCCTGACCCGTGACCAGGACCTGTTGCGCCCGCAAATCTGCCCCAACGACATCCTTGCCCTGGCCCACGACCGAAGCTACATCGAACGCTACATGAGCGGCGACCTGTCCCGCGAGGACCAGCGTCGCCTCGGCCTGCCCTGGAGCGAGGCGCTGGCCCGGCGCACCGTGCGCGCCGTGGGCGGTTCGCTGCTGAGCGCCGAGCTGGCCTTGCAGCACGGCATCGCCTGCCACTTGGCCGGCGGCACCCACCACGCCCATTACGACCACCCTGCAGGCTTTTGCATCTTCAACGACCTGGCCGTGATCAGCCGCTACCTGCTGGAAGCTGGGCGGGTGCACCGGGTGCTGATTTTCGACTGCGACGTGCACCAGGGCGACGGCACCGCGCGAATTCTGCACGACACCCCCGATGCAATTACCGTGTCTCTGCACTGTGAACAGAACTTCCCGGCCCGCAAGGCCCAGAGCGACTGGGACATCCCCCTGCCCCGTGGTATGGGCGACGCGGCCTACCTCAAGGTGGTGGAAGACGCCCTCAACTACCTGTTGCCGCTCTACCAGCCAGACCTGGTGCTGTACGACGCCGGCGTCGATGTGCACAAGGACGATGCCCTGGGCTACCTGCAGTTGACCGATGAGGGCCTGGCGGCACGCGACGAGTTGGTGATGCGCCAGTGCCTGGGCCGCGACATCCCGGTGGTGGGCGTGATCGGTGGCGGCTACAGCAAGGACCGCGTGGCCCTGGCACGGCGCCACGGCATCCTGCACCACAGTGCGGCGCGGGTCATGGGTTGTTCACAATGACTGTGGAACCGCCTGTGGATAAGCTGCTGGAAAGCGGCTGCAGCCCTTTAGCTACGCCACCTGTAGAGTATTGATCATTTTTTGACCAGTGCTTCCGCCTACCGGCCTGCGCTAGAATGCGCGCTCTTTTCCACAGCCTGCCGCCCCCATGCCCGATCTACACCACTGCACCCCTCCCCTTGTCGCCGTCATCGGTGGCGGCCCCGCCGGCCTGATGGCCGCCGAAGCGCTGGCCCAGGCGGGCTTGGCGGTCGAGGTGTTCGATGCCATGCCCTCGGTCGGCCGCAAGTTCCTGCTGGCAGGTGTCGGCGGCATGAACATCACCCATTCCGAGCCCTACCCGGCCTTTGTCGCGCGCTACGCCGAACGCCAGGGCGAGATTGACGCCCTGCTGCGCGGCTTCGATGCCGACGCGCTGCGCCAGTGGATTCACGGCCTGGGCATCGAAACCTTCGTCGGTACCTCGGGCCGGGTCTTCCCGCGCGACATGAAGGCCGCGCCCTTGCTGCGCGCCTGGCTCAAGCGCCTGCGCGACAGCGGTGTAGTTATCCACACCCGCCATCGCTGGGTGGGCTGGCATGACGATGGCAGCCTGCGGATCGCTTATCCACAGGGTGAACGCCAGGTACACGCGGCCGCCGTGGTGCTCGCACTGGGTGGGGGTAGCTGGGCGCGTCTGGGTTCGGACGGTGCGTGGCAGCCGCTGCTGGCTGAGCGGGCTGTGGATATCTCGCCCTTGCAGCCGAGCAACTGTGGGTTTGAGGTCGAAGGCTGGAGCACCTTGCTTAAAGACAAGTTTGCCGGCGCACCGCTGAAGAACATTGCCCTGAGCGTGCCCGGTAGCCTGCCGCGCAAAGGTGAGTTCATCCTCACTGCGCAAGGTGTCGAAGGCAGCCTGGTGTATGCCTGGTCGGCACCGGTGCGTGAGGCCATCAAGCGTGACGGCCGGGGTGTGCTGCTGCTCGACCTGCTGCCGGACAAGGCTGTGGATAACATCGCCCAGGCATTGGCCAAGCCACGCGGCTCGCGCTCCATGGCCAAGCACCTGCACAGCCAGTTGGGCATCGATGGAGTCAAGGCGGCGTTGTTACGGGAGCTGACCGATCAGGCCACGTTCGCCGATCCACAGGCGCTGGCGCGGGCCATCAAGGCGTTGCCGATCACCGTGGTGCGTACCCGGCCGCTGGATGAGGCCATCAGCAGTGCTGGCGGGGTGCGTTTCGAAGGGCTGAGCGAGGGGTTGATGCTCAAGGCATTGCCGGGGGTGTTCTGTGCCGGCGAGATGCTGGACTGGGAGGCGCCGACCGGGGGGTATTTGCTGACGGCATGTTTTGCCAGCGGGCTGCGCGCCGGGCGGGCGGCGGCGCAATGGGTAGCGGCGGGGGCGGCCTGATAGATCGCCGGGACCGCTTTGCGGTCCTTTCGCGACGCAAGGCCGCTCCTACAAAGGCAACGCGATCTCCTGTAGGAGCGGCCTTGTGTCGCGAAAGGGCCGCAACGCGGCCCCAAAATCTCAAGGCTTACGCTTACGCGACCCACCATTGAAGCTCGGCACCTTACGCACCGCTTTCACTGACGGCGCCGGGCTCGCGGCCTCGGCACTGTCCATCCAGCGCCCCAAACCACGCTTCGCGCTGTTCTCTTTCGGCTTTTTAGGCTTTTTCGGTTTCTTGATCACTTGGCCACTGGCATCGGTCATCGGCACGCGGTGCTCTGGGATAAAGTCCGGCTCTTCATGCCGCGGCAAGGTCTGGCGGATCAATGTCTCGATCGACGCCAGCATCTGCACTTCGTCGGCACACACCAGCGAAATCGCCTCCCCTTTGTTGCCGGCGCGGCCAGTGCGGCCAATGCGGTGCACATAGTCTTCAGCAACGATCGGTAGGTCGAGGTTGACCACCAGCGGCAGGTCGTCGATATCCAGCCCACGCGCGGCAACATCGGTCGCCACCAACACCTGGATTTCACGGGCCTTGAAGGTATCCAGCGCACGTTGGCGCGTGGCCTGCGGGCGATCGCCATGGATGCCGTCGGCGTTGATACCCTCGCTCAACAAGCGCTCCACCAACTGGTCGACACCGTTGCGGGTCTTGGCAAACACCAGCACCTGGCTCCAGCGCTGCTTGCGCAGCAAATGGCAGAACAGGTCGGCCTTGCGCTTTTTGTCCACAGGCACCAGCCACTGTTTGACCGTGTTGGCGGCGGCATTGCGGGGGCTCACTTCAATGCTCAGCGGGTCGTTCAGGGCCAGGCCGGCGAGGACCCGGATCTGGTCCGAGAAGGTCGCGGAAAACAGCAAGGTCTGGCGCTTGCGTGGCAGTGCGGCGTACACCGACTGCAGCTCTTCGGCAAAACCCAGGTCGAGCATGCGGTCGGCTTCATCGAGCACCAGGGTTTGCACCTGGTTGAACTTCACCGCGTTCTGCCGGAACAGGTCGAGCAAGCGGCCCGGGGTGGCGACCAGCAGGTCGACGCCACGGCGCAGGCGCATCATCTGTGGGTTGATGCTCACCCCGCCGTACACCGCATAGGTGCTCAGCGGCAGGTTCTCGGCATACTCGCGCACATTGTTGTGCACCTGCTCGGCCAGCTCGCGGGTCGGTACCAGCACCAGCGCGCGGATCGAGTTGCTGGCAACCTTCTCACCTTCCAGCGCCAGGCGCTGCAGCACCGGCAGGGCGAAGCCTGCGGTCTTGCCGGTGCCGGTCTGGGCCGCAGCCATCAGGTCGCGGCCGGCCAGCACGGCGGGGATGGCCTGGGCCTGGACCGGGGTCGGGGTGGTGTAGTCCAGCTGCTGCAGGGTACGCAGCAAGGGTTCGATCAGGCCGAGTTTGGCGAAATTCATGGCAATACCGTCAGGGGGTTCAGCGAAGGCGGCAAGTTTACCGCAACACCCCCGCCTACTTGCAGATTTCGCCCTTCAACGGTTGCGCAGGCGCGGGTGCCTTGCGCCACTGAGGCAGGCCGATCAGCACCACTGCGCCAATGATCACCGCCATGGCCACGCATTCTTCGGCGCCGATCTGTTCGCCGGCGAAGACGATCCCCAACAGCACCGCCACCGCCGGGTTGACGTAGGCATAGCTGGTAGCAGCCGCCGGGCGCACATGCTTGAGCAGGTACATGTAGGCACTGAACGCCAGGATCGAGCCGAAGAACACCAGGTAGGCCAGCGCGCCCCAACCGGCAGCGGTGGGCATCTGGGTCATGCGCTCGCCCGACAGCACACTGCCCAGCAGCAACACGGCACCGCCCACCAGCATTTCGGCGGCACTGGCCATCGGCCCCTGCGGCAGCGGCAAGCTTTTGCTCCACACCGAACCAAATGCCCACGAGGCCGCCGCGAACAGAATCAGTGCCGCGCCAATCGGGCTTGCCTGCAAGTTGGAGCCGAGGTTAAGCAGTGCGATACCGGCCAGCCCGAGGCCGATCCCCGCCCATTCGAGCCGCGAGTTGCGGTGCCCGAACAGCAGGCCGAAGACCAGGGTGAACAGCGGCACCGTCGCTACCGCCAAGGCCGCCACGCCGGACGCCACACCGGCGTGTTCGGCCACGGTCACGCCGCCGTTACCACAGCTGAGCAACAGAAAGCCGATTGCCCCTGCGGCCCGCCATTGCGGCCAGGTCGGCGCCGGCACACCGCGCCAGCGCAGAAAGCCATACAACAGGCCCCCGGCGATCAGAAAGCGCACGCCTGCCATGAGCATCGGTGGCCACGATTCGACGCCGATGCGAATGAACAGGTAGGTGGATCCCCAGACCAGGTACAGGGCCATGAAGGCACCGATGAGCAGGAGTGGGAAGCGGCGGGAGGCAGGCATGGCTAAGTACTCGAAATCCGTTTACGGGTGACTTAGTTTAGAAAGGTCACTGCGTAAACTTAAGTTACAAAACCGGAATAAATGAGCGACACACTTGGTGTGGGTGCGTTGAGGTTGTGTGCTGGCCCGGGTGTTTGGCTTGAGGTTTTTGGGGTGTTTGAGATCGAGCGCCGCCCGCGCGGCGCATCGCGAGCAACGCTCGCTCCTACGTTTGTTTCGGGCCAATTATTCCTGGGGCATATGCGCGCGACCGCCTTTGGCGCATGGCGCGATATCGCGTCGAACAAACAAGGCGGTCGCGCGCAGCTACCACAGGCGTGACTGGCCCGAAACAGACGTAGGAGCGAGCGTTGCTCGCGATGCGCCGCGCGGGCGGCGCTCGATCTCCCAGGCGCTAAAAACCTAACGCCATGCCCCTCTTCGCCCTGACGCCATCAACACCCCTCCACCTCGCGCCCCAACCCCGCGCTCAATGCCGCAACAACAACCGCCCCTCAATAGGCACATAACGGCTCGCAGCACGGATCAGTGACATCGCCGTAAGCCCAGGCACGCCATACACCACCGCTTCGGCACCATGGCGCTGGATAACCCGCTCCAGCAACAAATCGAAGTCGCCATCACCGGAGGCCAACACCACCTGGTCCACGCGGCTGGCGGCGTCGATCACATCCAGGGTAATGCCCACATCCCAGTCACCTTTGGCCGAGCCGTCACTGCGCTGGATGTACGGTTTAAGGCGTACCTCGAACCCGAGGTTGCGCAAGATCTGCTGGAACTGCTGTTGCTTGCTGTCACCGCGGTCGATGGCATAGGCCACGGCTTCGACAATCTGCCCTTCACGGCTGACCTCGGCCCACAACGCGGCGTAATTGAAGTGGCAGCCATGCGCCTGGCGCACGGTGTAGTAGAGGTTCTGCACGTCGGCGAACAACGCGATCTTTTTCACGGGAACCTCATGGTCTGATGGAATCCGGGGCTGCCGTGCAGCCCCAAATGCCAGCAGTATGCCAGACCCGTCAGACGTAGGAATCGTCGTCGGAGAAGAACCCGCCGTCACCACCGCCGTAATCGGTATCGGCGTAACCACCCTGGTCATTGCCCCAACCGCCGTTGTCGGCCACCTGCTGCTGCCCGCCCTGGTCGTTCCAGCCGCCGCTGTCGCTGGCCGGTGTCGGCTCTTCCTTGATCACTTCGACCACTTCCTCTGGCTGCGAGTTGTGGTTGAACAGGCTGCTGATCCCTTGGGCCAGCAACACCCCGCCGGCCACGCCGGCAGCGGTCTGCATCGCACCGCCGAGGAAGCTGCTGGCGCCCCCTCGCGCTGGCGCTGCGCCGAAGCCAGCTTGCTGCTGTTGCTGCGGTTGCTGCGGGCTGAAGCCCGGCGCCGACGGTTCACGCCAGCCACCCCCGCCAGCAACGGGCGCCGAGGGGCGCTGCGGTTGCACGGCCGGTGGCGTGTTACGCCCACCCGAACCAAAGAGGCTCGACAGAAAACCACCGCCACCGTTGCTGGTGGGGCTGCTGTTACCGGCGCGGCTGGCTTCGACCTGTGCCCGAGCTTGCTGGAGCTCCGCCTCCAGTTGCTTGTTCTGCTCATCAAGGCGCTTGATCGCGGCTTCTTGCACGAGGATCGCCTGGGCCATGTAGTAAGGCGCTGCCGGCTGCTGACGCACATGCGCTTCGATGCACGCCTGGGCCTGCGCGTCGCGCGGCTGGCTCGGGTCTTCCGCTTGCTTGATGCGGCCGAACAGGCTATCGATCAGGGTTTGTTCTTCAGTGTTCATGAAGCTACCTCATGGGGAAGCGGGACAACGGACAGCGTCAAAGATGGGGCGTTCAGGCACGGGATTCAATCACCTCGGCGGTGAAACTTTTTTCAGCAAGTGACAGCTACACGCCTGCTTTGGGCTAAAGTACACCCCTGCTTTTACTGCCATGCGATGTTGACCGATGAATCCGCTGAGCGTTCTGCGCGACTCCCTGTACTTCTTCCGCCGCCACCTGCCGAACATCCTCCCGCTGTGCCTGCCGCTGGTGGTGCTCGAAGCCTTAGTCACCCAGCTGCTGTACCGGCAAATGGGCGACCAGGCGTCGCCGGCCTACGGCATGCTGGTCAGCTTGCTGTTGTACCCGCTGTACAGCGCGGCGCTGATCCTTTACCTCGACACCCGCAGCAATGGCCAGGAGATCGCCAAGCGCGACCTGTTTGCCCGGGCCGTGCAACTGTGGCCGCAGCTGGCCCTGCTGATTCTCATCAGCTCTCTGCTGATCATGGCCGGCCTGGCGTTGTTCATCTTCCCGGGCGTGTGGATCATGATCAACCTGGTGTTCGCCGAGTACCTGCTGGTACTGCGGGGCCTGCCGGTGGTGCAGTCGATGCGCGAAAGTGCGCGGATGACCACCGGCAACTTCCTGCGCATCATGATTTGCGTGCTGGCGGTGCTGGCGCCGATCTGGCTGATCGACGGGCTGCTGCTGATGGCCTTCCCAGAGCCGTCCCCCGGCATGGAACTGGCCATGGACAGCCTCAGCGGCTTCTTGCAGCTGTTCAGCACCGTGGTGCTGTACCGCCTGTTCACGCTGCTGGAGTCTCCTGCCAGCAGCTGAGAACAGCGCCGTGAAAAGGTTCACGCTGCCCCCACCTGCCATGCCTGTCTACCGTGCGTGCTTCTTTAATTGAATTCGAGAAAGCACCATGGACGAAGACATCCAGGCGGGCTACGCCAGGTCATTTCGCGGCAAACTGTATGTACGGGCAGTCGGGCGCGATATTCCGTTGCGGTTAAGCCGCAGCACCGACAAGTTCAGCTGGGGCATCACCCCGGAAGATGACTGGCTGCAAGCTGGCGGACCAAAGGATTCGCCAGTCATGAGCTTCCATTTCGACTCCCGGACCGAAGATCGACTGCATTATCACATCAGCATTCCGGGTAACCCACGCACCAAAAAACTGGGCATTAGCCGCAATGGCTACCTGGGGTTTTACTGGAACGCCGAAGTGACAGATTTCTGGAAAATCGAACCGCTGCAACTGACCGATGAAGGCCTTGTTTGCTACCTGCGAGACCACAAGGGCCACAGGGTTGGCGCACTCCAAGATGATCCGCACTTCAGTGGCGACTGGATTGCCTTGCTCAATGTCGAGCAAGGCACGGTCGTGACCTTCCTGCTCAAACAGACGGCTTGAACGCAGTATCCATTAAACCCTCAGGTACCCCGTGGCTTGGCCCGCGCCGTGGCTTCGGCTACCAGCGGGTCATCCGGCCAATAGTGCTTGGGATACCGGCCCTTGAGGTCCTTCTTCACCTCGGCATAGGTCGTGCGCCAGAAGTTGGCCAGGTCCTGAGTCACTTGCACGGGCCGGCGTGCTGGCGATAGCAGGTGCAATTTGACCTGCTGTCGCCCTTGGGCGATGCGTGGCGTGTCTGCCAGGCCAAACAGCTCCTGCAGGCGCACGGCGAGGATGGGCGGGTTTTCACTGTAGTCCAGCCGTATGTGCGAGCCGGACGGCACGGCCAAGTTCGCCGGCGCCCATTCGTCGAGGCGCTGCGGCAAAGGCCATGGCAACAGGTTGCGCAGCATCGACGACAGGTCCAACGTGGCGAAATGGCTCAAGCGGGACACTTTGCCCAGGTAGGGTTGCAGCCAGCCTTCCAGGGTCGCCAGCAGGGCTTCGTCGCTTAAATCTGGCCACTCACTTTGCCCGGTCTTGTCCAGGTCCAGCTGACGTAACAACGCCACCCGCGCCTGCCACTGGCGCAATTCGGGTGTCCAGGTCAGCAGGTTCAAGCCTTTACGCCGTACCAGGCCGAGCAGGGCTCTGGCGCGGGCGTCGTCGTCCAGGCCAGGCAACGGCTCGCGGCTGAGCACCAGTTCGCCAACCTTGGTCTGGCGCTCGGCGCGCAGCACCTGCTCGCGGTCGTCCCAGTCGAGGATATCAATACGCTCGACCTGCTCGGCCAGCACGTCGTCCAGCAGTGCGGGGTCGAACTCGGCCGCCAGGTATATGCGTTCTTCCCGCTGGCCTTGGCGGCTACCCAGGTCGGCAATCACCAGCCAGGGGCATTTCATCAAGGCATCGACCTCGGCGAACAGGGCCGCGCGGCCATTGGCCAGGCGATACTCGGCACCGCCCTCGCGGCGCTGCTGGGCAACCCGGTCTGGGTAGGCCAGCGCCAACAGTGCGCCCAACCAGCGTGGATGATCAGGGTCGGCAACCCCGGCACCCGCCTTGCCACGCAGCAGCCCACGGTACTGGCGGGCCAGCTGCCGCGCACGCTGCACGCCGCCCTGCCCGCCTCGGGCTGTTTTGCTTTCACCGCTGATCAGCGCCAGCCGGCTGTGCAGGTCGGCGCCACCCCCGCGCTGGATATCACGCTCCCCCAACAAGGCCGCGACATCACAGGCCATGGCCGCCAAGCCCAGACCCTGCCCGCGCAGCAGCAAATGGGCGATACGTGGGTGGGCCGGCAGTTCGGCCATGGCCTGGCCGTGCTCGCTGAGGTTGTCGCGGCTGCCCGCCTTGAAGGCACTGAGCCGTGCCAGCAGGTCCTGGGCCTGGGAGAACGCCGCCGCGGGCGGTTGGTCCAGCCAGTGCAGTTGATCAGGGGTGACGCCCCACCGGGCCAGTTGCAAGGCCAGGCCGGCGAGGTCGGCCTGGAGGATTTCTGCGCTGCCATGCGCCGCCAACTGGTCATGCTGGGCCTCGGACCACAGCCGGTAGCACACCCCCGGCTCCAGGCGGCCAGCCCGGCCGGCGCGCTGGGTGGCGCTGGCGCGAGAGATACGCTGGGTGTCGAGCCGCGTCATGCCGCTGCCGGGGTCGAAGCGCGGCACCCGTGCCAAGCCGGCATCAACCACCACGCGCACGCCGTCGATGGTCAGGCTGGTTTCGGCGATGTTGGTGGCCAGCACCACTTTGCGCTTGCCGGCAGGGGCTGGGTCGATCGCCGCACGCTGGGCATTGAGGTCGAGCTCGCCGTGCAATGGGCAAAGCAGGATGTCGGAACGTTCGCCCAGCATGTCCTGAAGGCTCTGATGAACGCGGCGGATTTCGGCCTGGCCGGGCAGGAATACCAGCACGCTGCCGGCCTGGTCCGCCAGCGCATGGAGCACGCAATCGACGACCCGCGGCTCAATGAACTCGCCCGGCTGGAACGGCCGACCCCAGCGGATATCCACCGGGTACATGCGGCCTTCGCTGCTGACCACCGGCGCATCGCCGAGCAGCCGCGACAGCCGCTCGCCCTCCAGCGTCGCCGACATCAGCAAGATTTTCAGGGGCGGCTCGTCACGTAGCAGTTCACGCCCATTGAGGCTCAAGGCCAGGGCCAGGTCAGCGTCCAGGCTGCGTTCGTGGAACTCGTCGAAGATCAACAGCCCCACACCCTCCAGCGCAGGGTCTGCCTGCAAGCGGCGGGTGAGAATACCCTCGGTGACCACCTCGATACGGGTCTTCGGCCCGACCTTACTGTCCAGGCGAATACGATAGCCCACGGTCTCCCCGACCTTTTCACCCAGCTCGCTGGCCAGCCTTTCGGCCGCCGCGCGGGCGGCCAGGCGGCGTGGTTCGAGCATCACGATGGTTTGCCCAGCCAGCCACGGCGCGTCCAGCAATGCCAAGGGCACACGGGTGGTCTTGCCGGCGCCGGGCGGTGCTTCGAGCACGGCTTCGTCGCGGTTTTCCAGGGCCTGGCGCAAGGCGGGCAAAACAGTATCGATCGGTAATGAAATCATGGTGGTCCTCGAACAGTCGGGCGAGTATAACGGCGAACCCAGCCTGCTCTATCATGGTCTTAGCATCAGGTGCTGGCGCTTCGCTTGCCCTGCTGAATACCTTTTCGGAGATTTACATGCGTATCCCATCCCGTGTCATCGGCGGCGCCCTCATCGTCACCTTGCTGACCCAGCTGACGGCCTGCGGCACGCTGTTCTACCCAGACCGCCGCGGCCAGATCGACGGCAAGATCGACCCCGTGGTCGCCGCCATGGATGCCATCGGCATTCTCTTCTACGTGATCCCCGGGCTGATCGCCTTCGGCATCGACTTTGCCACCGGCGCCATCTACTACCCGGGTGGCCGCACAGCCCAGGTCGCCCCAGAGAAACTGCGCGAAGCGGTAAGCCCGGACGGCAAGGTCGACAACCTCAAGCTGCAGGCCATTCTTGAAAGCGAACTGGGCCAGCGCCTGCCGCTCAACGACCCACGGCTGATCCAGCACCGTGGCAGCGTTGAGCAACTGGCCGCCTACCAGTTGGTACCGGCTGCCTGACCCTGACAAGGACATCCCCCCGGCATGATCACCCCGGCTGAACACCAGCGTCTGCTACGCCTGGCCACCCGCGCGTCACTGGCGGTGGCTAGCATCCTGGTCGTGAGCAAGGCGCTGGCCTGGTGGCTGAGCGGCTCAGTGAGCCTGTTGGCCGGGTTGACCGATTCGGCACTGGACGCCGTCGCCTCGTTCCTCAACTTGCTCGCCGTGCATTACGCCCTGCGCCCCGCCGATGACGACCATCGGTTTGGCCACGGCAAGGCCGAGGCCTTGGCGGGCATGGCCCAGGCGCTGTTCATCGCAGTCAGCGCGGTGCTGATCGGGGTGCAGGCAGTCGAACGCCTGCAAACTCCACAACCCTTGGGTGACACGGGCGTCGGCATCGCGGTCATGCTGCTTTCACTGGCCCTGACCGTTGCCTTGCTGGCGTTGCAGCACAAGGTCATACGCCTGACCGGCTCCACTGCGGTGCGGGCAGACTCCCTGCACTACCGCTCAGACCTGCTGCTGAACGGCAGCATCTTGCTGGCGTTGCTGCTGACACAATTTGGCTGGTCGCAACTGGATGCCCTGTTCGGCTTGGGCATTGCCTTCTACATTCTCTGGAGTGCGCTGCAGATCGCGCGGGAGAGCACCGCCATCCTGATGGACAAGGAGCTGCCAGGCGATGTGGGCGAGGCGATGTCCGCCCTGGTACTGGCCATCCCTGGCGTGAAGGGGGTGCATGATTTGCGTACACGGGTCTCGGGCAACCAATGGTTCGTGCAGTTGCACCTGGAGTTGCCGGGCGAGCTGGCGCTGCATGAGGCGCACAGTCTGTGCGTGGCGGCATCGGAGGTGATTCGCCAGCGTTATCCACAGGCGGATGTGATGGTGCACGCCGACCCGGTGTAACCCTGTCCGGCCCTATCGCCGGCAAGCCGGCTTGTGTCTTGAGGGGGTATTAGAATCAGGAGTGAGAGCGGTGAATGGCAAGCTGACTGCCGGAGGTGCTGCGAGCACGAGTGGGAGCACACGCT
>NZ_JABWRW010000035.1:0-50417 GCF_014269095.1 Pseudomonas sp. SWRI50
CTATAACCCCAAGCGTCGACACAGCAGTGCTATGCAGCTGTCGCCAGTAGAGTATGAGAAACGCTATTTTCTGAGCTTGGAGAGTGTCTAGTAAACCAGGGGCGATTCAGAGTGAAGTCGAGTTGGCATTGGCCGAAGCCCGGCGCCTTGTGGCCGATGACCCAGTAGCTCCCATCGAATCAGACGAAGATGCAAGGGTTAGAGAGCTCCGCGCCGTGGTGGTACGTGAGGGCCAGGGGGATTTCAAGGACGACCTGCTGAAGGCATACGGTGAGAAATGTGCGATGACTGACTGTGCAGTTGTTCAGATCTTGGAGGCCGCACATATCAAGCCCTATCGAGGCCCGGAGACGAATCGTGTAGATAATGGGCTGCTGCTACGGGCTGACATCCACACCCTGTTCGACAAGGGGCTACTTTGGGTCGACGAGCATTTTCTGATTCAGATATCAAACCGATTGCACGGCAGTGAATACGCCATTCTTTCCGGGAAACCACTGCGTATGCCCAGCGATGCATCAAGCAGACCCCACCCGGATCACCTTGCTGCTCACCGTAGAGCGATTCTCAAAATTTAGATGGATACTAACCCGCAACGGTTTGAATCGCCTCTAGTTTCGTAGATACCCTCAGCCCCAATTAACGCCTTCTAAGCCAGCGCGGAACAGTCCGCTTTTGGTCGTTCTCTTTCGATCATGGTTACAACGCGTGTTGGTCAAACCTGTTGACGCTGACCGAAAACTGAACCGCCCCGGTGGGTCAACTTTCAATTAAGGTCAACAGTCAAACCCGATGAAATCGTTGGTCGGGTCGAATGCAAACGGGTGGTCAAGTGAAGCGCAATTTCGCAGGCACTGATGTTGGGTCAACGTATCGAGATGACTTTTCTATCTTGATTTTCTCTTATAGCTGACACCGACAGGTTGCCTGTAGCAGCTTCCTGGATGTGGTCGCTCCACCACGCCATCATGGGGCGTCTGCGTTCTATGTAATCTGCTCGATTGTACGCGCTACGTACCTCGTCTTTATCGACGTGGGCAAGCGCAACCTCGATCAATTCAGGATCCCAGCCGTGCTCGTTGAGGATGGTGCTCGCCATAGAGCGCATCCCATGGCTTACCAGGCGCCCTTCGAAACCCATGCGTTTCAGTGCCATATTGGCGGTTTGGCTGTTGCAGTGGGTACGAGGGTTTCGGTCTGCGGGGAACACATACTCCCGATGTCCACTGTAGGGCTTGATCGCTTCCAGGAGCGCGAGAGCCTGCTCCGTGAGCGGGACAATGTGCGCGCGGCGCTTCTTCATGCGCTCCGCAGGAATCGTCCAGATCTTCTTCTCGATGTCGATATCTGCCCAGCGGGTGGTTGCTGCCTCGACTGGCCGGGTCATGGTGTGGAGCTGCCACTCGATCAGGCAGCGGGTTGTTCTTTTTATGCTGGCATTGGCGATTGACACCATGAGCTCTTTCAGCTCATCGGGGGGTAGAGCCGCCATGTTTTTCTTTTTCGGTTTCTTGAAGACGGAGCGGATTCCGCTGAGCGGGTTCGCGTGAATCAGTCCCGAGTTGACCCCGTAGGTCATGATCTCGTTGAGCCGCTGCGTCAGCCGCTTCACGGTTTCAAGGCTGCCCTTGGTTTCGAGTGGTCGGAGCAGATTGATGACTTGCGGTGCGCTGATGGCTGAGATCGGTGTGGAGCCCAAGTCCGGGAATATGTGCAATGTTAGCGAGCGCCAGATGTCCTCAGCGTAGGCCGGCGTCACAGCATCCTTCTTCAGTTCATACCAGGACGTCGCCACGTTCTGGAGTGTGTGCTCAGTCGCAGCTTGTTTAGCTTGCAGCACAGCATCCCGTTTCTCTTTAGGGTCGATGCCGTGGGCAAGTGCTTCCCTCGCTTCAACGGAACCCTTGCGTGCTTGCGCCAACGAGACTTCGGGGAAGGTTCCCAGTCCCATGTTGATCCGCTTCTTCGTCACAGGGTGTCGGTAGTTGAAGTTCCATAGCTTAGAGCCATTGCTTCTCACTCGCATTTGAAGTCCGCCGCCATCAAATAGGACATAGTCCTTTTCAGCAGGCTTGGCAGATTTGACTTTGAGTTCAGAGAGGCGGGTAGCTTGTGCGCACATTGGCATTCCAGACTTGATTTTGGCATTCCAAAAATTAGCACCTACGGGCTTGGAATGCCATCTGGAATGCCAAAAGGTGTAGCTGCTCATGGACGTCCGTGGACGCCGATGGCCTTGAAAGTCGCGTATTCTCTGGCTTTCAGGCACAAAAAAAGACGTCCGTGGACGTCTTTAGATGTAAATGTGGTGGAGCCGGGGGGATTTGAACCCCCGTCCGCCAGTACTCCGCTGTCGGTACTACATGCTTAGCCGTGTCTACTGATTTAATCCGCAGCCGCCCGACGGGCAGGGTGCTTTGGATGAGTTGGGTAAGTTTTAGTCGCTTTGCCCCCAACGTGCTACACGACGATCCTGTTCTGTATGACAATCATTTCGGGTTTACAGGCATCCCCTGATGATTGCTGGAGCCGAAGCTACCAGGAGAGCGGGCTCAGCTGCTTACGCAGCGAGAGCGTAACCCTCGTAGTTTTCGTCATTGGCAACTATAGAAAGTTGCAACAGTGGATTTACGAGTTCTGTTACCAACTCGGCATGCACCTAGAGTTTCGCTACCGGCGTCGAATCCTAATCGGCCCCACACTAGCTCTAGCTAACGCACCTTACGGCACGTGAGGCGAGTATACGCCATTGCGCGGGCGACGTCGACAACTGGTCCGGTCGCCCGCACCAGGGGTCACGATCCGCTGCCGCCGCTGCCTTTTTCAGTTTTTTCCAGGCGCTCCAGCACTTTGCTGGTGATGGCGATGCATTCTTTGGTGTCGCCCGAGGCCTGCGCGGCCTTGGCTTTGTCGACGTGCTCGGTCAGGGCTTTGTCCAGGCCTTCGGAGGTGGCGCCGGCGGTGGCCATGCTGTCATCGATCTTTTGCAGGTTAGTGGTGCAGAGGTCGTCGGCGGCAAACACCGGCGATGCCAACAAGGTGGCGGCCGCGAACAGGGCCGATAGCGCGGTACCTTTCATGGGTGTCTCCTTCTAAGGCCTCTGGAAGGTGGGCCTGTTAAGTGGACTGCGCAGATTTGGCGTGGGTTCAATCGGGATGCTGGCAGGGCGATATGATGCGGCTGTAGGGGGATTCTGAACTTGAAACTAAATGCTTCGTGGTGGATGGGTTTGGGAATTATCCTACTGGCGCTGCAGCGGTTTCTCTGTTGTCGATGATGGGCGTTGGGGCTAGTTTCCCTGGGTCGCTGAGGTTTGGCGATCGGGTGTGAGAGCCCGGCGATTACATCGTGCCTTTGTTATGGCAGCCGTTCGTGGGCAGGCTTCGGCCTGGCCGGAATCCCGATGTTCGCCGGTCTCTCACCCCGCGTTCGGCTGCCGCCTTCTGTCTGTGAGAGGAAAGAGGGTGACGGCTCCGCATATGAGCTCGGAGAAATCACCATGAAGAAACTCGTTCCAGATCCACCCAGCCAAATGTCGCCACGTCCGTTCTATACCATCGACAACAAGGTCCCTTCACCGGAGGCGTTGCTGTACGCCATTCAGCTGATGCGCGGGATTGAAGACACGTTGGACGAATACATTTGCGGCAATGCCGGTGAGCCGGGGATCGGCATGCTGGTGAATTCGGTGCATAACGTGCAGATGAGTAGGGCGTTGGCGGAGCTGGTGTTGGCGCGCGAGCCGTGATGTTAGTCAGTTGAGGCCAGTGGGGTCGCTGCGCGACCCATCGCAGGCAAGCCAGCTCCTACAGGGGGGGTGTGCAGCTTTCGAGGGCAGTGTTAGCTCTGAGGTAGGAGTGGGTGAGCAGGGCATTTTTGGCGCCTGTGCGATCGAGCGCCGCCCGCGCGGCGCATCGCGAGCAACGCTCGCTCCTACGTCTGTTTCGGGCCAGTCACGCCTGTGCCTGCGCGCGCGATCGCCTCGTTTGTTCGACGCGATATCGCGCCATGCGCCAAAGGCGGTCGCGCGCATATGCCCCAGGAATAATTGGCCCGAAACAAACGTAGGAGCGAGCGTTGCTCGCGATGCGCCGCGCGGGCGGCGCTCGATCTCATAGGCGCTGAAAACGCCTTGGCGAACACACCACACACCACCCCTAGCCGATGCTAGGCATCAGATAACACGCGGGCGGGTGACGCGGTCTACCAGGTACACCAGGCCGTGGTAGTCGATGCCGCTGTGGCTCGACAACCCGATTTCGCAGGTGCGGCTGGTGGAAATGCCTTCGCTGCAATACTGCACCGCATCCTTCAGGCTGCGCAGCGCGTGGGCATTGAGCTCCGGCGTGGTGAAGCCTTTATCACCGGCAAACCCGCAGCAGTGAATACCTTCCGGGATCACCACCTGGTTGCTGCAACGCCGCGCCAGGTCGATCAGCGCTTGGCTTTCGCCCAGGTGCTGGGTGCTGCAGGTCACGTGCACGGCCACCGGCTCGTCCTGGGGGGTGAACTCCAGTTTGTCCAGCAGGTGGGTGCGGATGAAGCGCACGGGGTCGTACAGGTCCAGGCGGGTGTCGCCCAGGTCTTGCACCAGGCGCAGGGTGCACGGGCTTGTGTCGCAGTAGATCGGGTCGAGGCCGCCGCGGCTGGCGTGCAGCAGGGCGTTGATCAGTTCCTGGCGCTTGTGCTCGGCCTGCTCTGGGTAACCTTTGGAGGCGAACGGTTGGCCGCAGCAGAGGCTGTCGGCATTGTCGGGGAACACGACTTGGTAACCGGCTTTTTCCAGCAGGGTGCGGGTTTTGTCCAGCAGCGAGCTTTGCTCGCGGTCGGCATAGGCGGGGCCCATCACGCGCGAGACGCAGGCGGCCAGGTACACGACGCGGGGGCGGGCGTCGTTGCTCGCTGGGCCGAAGTCGATGGCGCGCAGCGGCTGGGGCATGGCGGGCGTCCATTGGGGCAGCCGGCCGTTGCTGGCGTTGCTCAGCGATGCGGTCAGGCGGCTTAGGCGTGGGGCGCCGAGCAGCTTGCGGGCGGTGTTGGCGGCGGTGAGGGTGAGGCGGGCGCCACTCAAGGCCGTGTGGAAATGGTCGGCCAGCCAGTCGGCGGTTTTTTCGTGCTCGGCGGCCTGGCTGCGCAGCTTCTTCACCAGCTCGCCGGTGTTGATGCCGACTGGGCAGCGCTGGGCGCACAAGCCGGTGGCGGCGCAGGTGTCGAGGCCTTGGTATTGGTAGGTTTTGAGCAGTTCACGGGTATCGAGGCCGGCGCGTTTCTTGGCCTGGATATCACGCCACATGACGATGCGCTGGCGTGGGCTGAGGGTCAGGCCTTTGGAGGGGCACACGGGCTCGCAGAAGCCGCACTCGATGCACTTGTCGACGATTTCGTCGGCAGCCGGCAGGGGCTTGAGGTTTTTCAGGTGGATGTCTGGATCGATGCTCAACACTACGTCGGGGTTGAGGATGCCGTTGGGGTCGAGCAGGCGTTTGAGTGCCCACATCAACTGGTAGGCGTCATGGCCCCACTCCAGTTCCACGAACGGCGCCATGTTGCGCCCGGTGCCGTGCTCGGCCTTCAGCGAGCCACCGAACTCCACGGCCACCAGCTGTGCGACGTCGTCCATGAAGGCTTGGTAACGCGCGACTTCTTCGGCGCTGTTGAAGCCCTGGGTGAAGACGAAGTGCAGGTTGCCCTCAAGGGCATGGCCGAAAATGATCGCCTCGTCATAGTGGTGCTTGTCGAACAGCTGAATCAGGCGGTTGACGCCCTCGGCCAGTTGCTCGACGGGGAAGGTGACGTCTTCGATGATCACTGTGGTGCCGGTCTGGCGCACGGCGCCGACGGCGGGGAAGGTGTCTTTGCGGATTTTCCACAGCTGGTTGTACACCGCTGGGTCTTCGCTGAACTCGACCTTTTGCTCCAGGGGGTAGTCGGCAATCGATGCCATTACGTGGTGCAGTTGTTCGTGCAGCAGCGTCTGGCTGGCGGCGCGGGATTCGATCAGCAGCGCGCAGGCATTGTCTGACAGGCCTTTTACCCACAGGGGCATGCCGGGCATGTTTTGCACCGAGCGCAGGCTGCGGCGGTCGAGCAGTTCGACGGCGGAAACGGGCTGGCGCTTGAGCACGGTTACCGCGCGGCAGCAGCTCTCGACGCTGGGGAACACCAGCAAGGCGCTGGCCTTGTGCGGGTGGTCAGGCACGGTGTCGTAGGTGACGGCACTGATGAAGCCCAGCGTGCCTTCAGACCCAACCAGCAAGTGCTGCAGGATATCGAGTGGCTGGTCGTAGTCCACCAGCGCATTGAGCGACAGGCCGGTGGTGTTCTTCAGCCGGTACTTGTGGCGGATGCGGTCTGCCAGTTCGGTGTTGGCGCGGGTTTCGCGGCCCAGGCGGGCCAGGGCTTCCAGCAGGTCGGCATGGCTGTGCTCGAAGGCCGCGACGCTGGCCGGGTCTTCGCTGTCCAGGCGGGTGCCGTCGGCCAGTACCAAGCGCAGGCCCGCGAGGGTGTGATAGGTATTTTGCGCAGTGCCGCAGCACATGCCGCTGGCGTTGTTGGCGACGATGCCGCCGATTTTGCAGGCGTTGATCGAGGCGGGGTCTGGGCCAATCTTGCGGCCATAGGGGGCCAGCCAGGCGTTGGCCTGGGCGCCGATGACGCCGGGCTGCAGGCGGATCTGCTCGCCCTGGCCGCGGATCTCGCGGCCGTTCCAATTGTCGCCGAGCACAATCAGTACCGAGTCGCTGATGGCCTGCCCAGACAGGCTGGTGCCGGCGGCGCGGAAGGTCACCGGCACGCGCTCGCGCTGGGCCAGCTGCAGCAGGCCGACCACTTCGTCTTCAGACTCGACGCGCACCACCAGCTTGGGGATCAGCCGATAGAAGCTGGCATCGGTGCCAAAGGCCAGGGTGGAGGTCGGGTCATCGAAACGGCGTTCGGCAGGTATCAGGCGCTCGACATCACGCAGGAACGCAGCGGGCAGGCTCATGCAATCTCCTCGCGGGGCCACGGCGTCTGGTGCGCCGCATGCCCCGGTCAATCAGGCGGTGTTTCGTGGGGGCGCGTTCAGGCGCCCAGTTCGCGGACCAGCGAGTCGCGGGTGATTTCGCTGATCGACTTGGCACCGGTCAGCACCATGGCCACGCGCATTTCCTTCTCGAACAGTTCGAGCAGGTTCTTCACCCCGGCTTCGCCATGCACGGCGAGGGCCCAGAGGAAGGCGCGGCCGATCAGCACGGTGTCGGCGCCCATGGCGATCATGCGCACCACGTCGAGGCCGCTGCGGATGCCGGAGTCGGCGAGAATCTTCAGGTCGCCTTTCACCGCGTCGGCAATCGCCGGCAGGGCGCGGGCGCTGGACAACACGCCGTCGAGCTGGCGGCCGCCGTGGTTGGACACGACGATGCCGTCAGCACCGAACTTGACCGCGTCGCGGGCATCGTCGGCATCCAGGATGCCCTTGATGATCATCGGGCCTTCCCAGAAGTCGCGGATCCACTCCAGGTCTTTCCAGGAGATCGACGGGTCGAAGTTGTTGCCCAGCCAGCCGATGTAGTCGGCCAGGCCCGTGGGGTTGCCACGGTATTTGGAGATGTTGCCGAGGTCGTGCGGGCGGCCCATCACGCCGACGTCCCACGCCCATTCAGGGTGGGTCATGGCTTGCAGCACGCGGCGCATCGGCCCGTTTTTGCCGCTCATGCCGGAGTGGGCGTCGCGGTAGCGGGCGCCGGGTACGGGCATATCGACGGTGAACACCAGGGTCTTGACCCCGGCCGCCTTGGCCCGCTCCAGCGCATTGCGCATGAAGCCGCGGTCCTTGAGCACGTACAGCTGGAACCACATCGGCCGGTTGATGGCTGGGGCGACTTCCTCGATCGGGCACACCGACACCGTGGACATGGTGAACGGGATGCCGTGGGCCGCGGCGGCGCGTGCGGCCTGGACTTCGCCACGGCGGGCGTACATGCCGGTCAGGCCGACCGGGGCTAGGGCCACGGGCATGCTCAGGGTTTCGTCGAACAGCTGGGTTTCCAGGCTGAGCTCGGACATGTTCTTCAACACGCGCTGGCGTAAGGCGATGCTAGCCAGGTCCGAGACGTTGTGGCGCAACGTGTGCTCGGCGTAAGCGCCGCCGTCGGCGTAGTGGAAGAGGAAGGGGGGCAGCTTGCGTTGGGCCGCGGCGCGATAGTCGGTAGAGGCGGAAATGATCATGGATTCTCGCAGCGTTGCTTGAGGGGATTGCCGGGCGCAGCGTGGCGCCCGGCCCCTTTCACTTTAGTGATGAACCAGCATGCCGGTCAGCCAGTAAGCCTGGATCAGGGTGATCAGGCCCACGATGGTGGCGAAGAACAGGCTGTGCTTGACGGTGAAGCGGAACAGGTCGGATTCCTTGCCCACCAGGCCGGTGGCGGCGCAGGCCACGGCGATGGACTGTGGCGAGATCATCTTGCCGGTCACGCCGCCGCTGGTGTTGGCGGCCACCAGCAGGGTGTCGTTTACCCCGATCTGGTGTGCGGTGGTGGCTTGCAGCGAGCTGAACAGGGCGTTGGACGAGGTGTCCGAGCCTGTCAGGAACACGCCCAGCCAGCCGAGGAACGGCGAGAAGAACGGGAACGCGGCGCCGGTGCCGGCCAGGACCAGGGCCATGGTCGAGGACATGCCCGAGTAGTTGGTGACGAAGGCGAAGGCCAGCACCATGCCGATCGACAGGATCGGCCAGCGCAGTTCCCAGAACGTCTCTTTGAAAGTGGTCAGACCAGTTTTGAAGTTGATCTTGAGCACCGCCATGGAGATCAGCGCCGAGAGGAAGATCGCGGTGCCGGTGGCGGAGATCGGGTCGAGCTTGAACACCGCTGGCATGGCGGTCGGCGCGGCAACGATCGGCGCGGTCTTGATCACCAGTTGGTCAAGGTGCGGGATGGCGAAGTTGAACACGAAGTTGTACATCGCACCGCCTGGCGCGAATGCGGCCTTGAATGGCTTCAAAGTCCAGATGGTGACCAGCACGGTGAGGATCAGGAACGGCGACCAGGCCTTGAAGATCTCGCCGAAGCTGTAAGGGCTTGGCTGGCTGCCGCCGGATTGCACGACGGCGGCGCCGACGCTGCCCTTGGCTTGTGCGAACGAGCGCTTGGGCTGCCAGACTTTGAGGAACAGGGTCAGGCAGATCAGGCTGGCCAGGGCCGAGGTGATGTCCGGCAGCTCTGGGCCGATGAAGTTCGAGGTGAAGTACTGGGTAACCGCGAAGCTCAGGCCGGCGACGAGGGCGGCGGGCCAGGTTTCTTTCACGCCGCGCAGGCCGTCCATCATGAACACCAGCCAGAACGGCACGAACAGCGACAGCAGCGGCAGTTGGCGGCCGGTCATGGCGCCAATGTGGAAGGCGTCGATGCCGGTGACCTGGCCGGCCACGATGATCGGGATGCCCAGCGCGCCGAAGGCGACCGGCGCGGTGTTGGCGATCAGGCACAGGCCGGCGGCGTACAGCGGGTTGAAGCCCAGGCCCACCAGCAGTGCGGCAGTGATAGCCACCGGGGCGCCGAAGCCGGCCGCGCCTTCGAGGAAGGCACCGAAGCAGAAACCGATCAGCAGCACTTGCAGGCGCTGGTCGTCGGTGATCGACAGCACCGAGCTGCGGATCACTTCGAACTGGCCGCTCTTGACCGTGAGTTTGTACAGGAACACCGCGGCAACGATGATCCAGGCAATCGGCCAGAGGCCGTAGAGGAAGCCATAACCCGCGGCGGCGAAGGCCATGTCGACAGGCATCTGGAAGGCGAAGATCGCCACCAGGATCGACAGCGCGAGGGTGATGCTGCCGGCGACGTGGCCTTTGAGGCGGAACACGGCGAGGGCGAGGAAGAAGAACACGATAGGGATGACCGCCGCCAGCGCGGACAGGCCAAGACTACCAAGCGGGCTATAGAGTTGTTGCCAGGTTTGCATATGGGGTGGCCCCTAATTGTTGTTGGTCAGCACTGGCATTGGATAATTGGTAAGACCAATTTACAATGTCTGGGCGCTAGGTTAAAAGCGCTGTCGTGGGTGTGTCAATTTGTCCGACACAAAACTTTGGTCGCGTGCCGATGAGCGGGCGTCTGATGGCCTTGGAAAAACCCAGGGTGATGGGTGTGTGCGCGGCGCGGATCGGCGAGAATAGGGCCCCCTGAAATTTGCCGGGGGTTTGTGGAGAGCATGTGATGGTTTTTGATCAGGTCCGCCAACGGCGCCTGTCCGACGACATCGTCGATCGGTTGGAAGGGATGATTCTCGAAGGCACGCTGACCTCGGGCCAGCGCTTGCCGGCTGAGCGCGTTCTGGCCGAACAGTTCGGTGTGTCGCGCCCGTCACTGCGTGAGGCGATTCAGAAGCTGGTGGCCAAGGGGCTGCTGATCAGCCGCCAGGGCGGTGGCAACTTTGTTGCTGAATCGCTGGGGTCGACGTTCAGCGACCCGCTGTTGCAGCTGCTTGAGCACAGCCCTGAAGCGCAGCGCGACCTGCTCGAATTTCGCCATACCCTCGAGGCGTCCTGCGCGTATTACGCGGCCCAGCGCGCCACCGAGCCTGACCGTGCACGGCTGAAAGAGGCTTTTGACACGCTGCAGGACTGCTACACCCGCGTTGACGAAGTGACCCGGGCAGAGGAGGGCGCCGCTGACGCGCGCTTCCACCTGGCGATAGCCGAGGCCAGCCATAACGCGGTCTTGCTGCATACCATCCGCGGTTTGTTCGACCTGCTAAAGCGGAACGTGGTGACCAATATCGGTGGCATGTACCAGCAGCGGACTGAAACGCGGGACATGCTGATCAGTCAGCACCGGGAGCTGTACCTGGCGATTGTCGAGGGCAGGGCGGAGGATGCTCGGGAGGTTTCCAGCCGGCACATTTTGTATGTGCAGGAGGTGCTGGAGGAGGCGCACGAAGAGGCCGGAACAGGCTAAAGAAGATCTAGTCTTCCTTGCCCTTGTTACGCACGGCACGCTGCAGCTCGCGGTTGGAATCGCGTTCGCGCACGGTGTCGCGCTTGTCGAATTCCTTCTTGCCCTTGCCAAGCGCGATCTCGCACTTGATCAGGTGCTTGCTCCAGTACAGCGCCAAGGCCACACAGGTGTAGCCTTTCTGCGCCACGGCCGCTTCCACCCGCTCGAGCTCGCGCTTGTTCAGCAGCAGCTTGCGTGAGCGGATAGGGTCGGCGATGACGTGGGTGCTGGCCGTGGTCAGCGGGGTGATGTGGCTGCCGAACAGCCAGGCTTCGCCATCCTTGAGCAGCACGTAGCTGTCGGTCAGGTGCGCCTTGCCGGCCCGCAGGCTCTTTACTTCCCAACCGGACAGGACCAGCCCGGCCTCGAACTTGTGTTCGATGAAGTAATCGTGTCGCGCTTTCTTGTTTTGCGCGATGGTCCCGGTCGGATGTTTCTTTTGTTTAGCCATAGGGGCGGCATTATAGGCAACTCGATGCGTGGTCGGCTATGGGATTTCGGTGTGCTTGAGCCACCGCAATGAATACCGGACAATACAGGCCCTGTCGTAGGTACAGAACCTGCTTTTGGCACGCTGCGAAGCGCCGCCACCCAGCCTTGGAAGTGACGCCTGGATGACTACCCATATTCAACGCTCCGCCCTGCTGCCGTATCCCGCCCAGGCGCTTTACGATCTGGTCAATGACGTGGCCAGCTATCCGCAATTTCTGCCGTGGTGCTCGGCATCGACGGTCATCGAAGCCAGTGATACGCACATGCGCGCCAAGCTGGAGGTTGCCAAAGGTGGCATGAGCCAGCATTTCGTCACGCACAATGTGCTGGTGCCTGGGCAGTCCATCGAAATGAACCTGGAAGAGGGGCCGTTCTCCCAGCTGCACGGTGTGTGGGTGTTCAAGCCGCTGGGCGAGAAGGCCTGCAAGATCAGCCTGGACTTGTCCTTCGATTATGCCGGGCCGTTGGTGCGGGCGACGTTGGGGCCGCTGTTCAATCAGGCCGCCAACACCTTGGTAGATGCCTTCTGCCAGCGCGCCAAGCAGCTCAATAGCTGAGTAGTGGCGCACAAAAAAGCCCGGGCCAAGGCCCGGGCTTTTTTATGACCGCCGCGCTTACTGCGGGGAGGTTTCCAGCGGTGCCGGCGTCGGGACCGGAGTGGTCTCGATGGTGTCGATCTCGCGCTGGATGGATTCTTCCACCGAACCGGGTTTGGCCGGTTTCTCTTCAGGCTGCGGCGTGGCCTGCTCTGGCTGGGTCGCCGGGCTGACCGTGGTGTCGCTGCTGCCACCAAGGATTTCCTGGTCGCGGCTCACACCTGGCATGAAGTCGCCAGACAGGCTGACCAACTGGTCGCTTTCGTTGAAGAAAATGCTCATGCGCTCTTGCTGGCGTTTTCCACCACCAGGCTGCAGGCTGTACAGGTAGTCCCAACGGTTGGTGTTGAACGTGTCCTGAATCAGGGGGTTGCCCATGATAAACCTTACTTGCCGTCGGGTCATTCCCGGGCGTAATTGGTCTATCATGTCCTGCGTGACGACATTGCCCTGCTGGATGTCGATTTTGTAAACCCCGGGAAACGAGCAACCGGCGAGTGCGAGCAGTCCCACTAGGGTGAGGCTGGTTAGCAAGAGCTTGGTGTTTTGCATCGGTGGGCGACTTCCACTATCTTGGCTGGACAACGTAAACCCCGATCATACCCGTATTAAGAGAAGCTGCGAAGCAGCATCGGCGAGAAAGCTGACCATGGTTGAAAATAGCGAATTACGCAAAGCCGGTCTCAAGGTTACCCTGCCTCGAGTAAAGATCCTTCAGATGCTCGACTCTACCGAGCAGCGTCACATGAGTGCCGAGGATGTCTACAAGGCCTTGATGGAGGCTGGTGAGGACGTCGGCCTGGCCACCGTCTACCGCGTACTGACCCAGTTCGAAGCGGCGGGTCTGGTGGTTCGCCACAACTTCGACGGCGGTCATGCGGTCTTCGAACTGGCGGATGGCGGTCACCACGACCACATGGTCAACGTGGAGAACGGTGAAGTCATCGAGTTCATGGATGCTGAAATCGAGCGGCGTCAGCGCGAGATCGTGGCCGAGCATGGCTACGAGCTGGTGGACCACAACCTGGTCCTCTATGTGCGTAAGAAAAAGTAACGATTTCGATCGTTATAAATAGCAAAGGCGACCTTCGGGTCGCCTTTGTGCTTTTGGGGTAGGAGCAGCCTTGTGCTGCGAAGAGGCCGGTGGCAGCGGCACAGTCCTACTGTGTTTTCACCGGCCTCTTCGCAGCACAAGGCTGCTCCTACAGGTAAGCGTAGGCCAGTTATTAAGCAGGTAATGCATAGGTCAGTCATTAAGCAGGTGAGGTGTAGGCCAGTCCATTAAGCAGTTAATGCATAGGCCAGTCACTAAGCCTTGCCGCTGACTACCATCTTGCGTGCATGTGCCAGGGATTCCTTGGTCAGGTCGATGCCGCCCAGCATGCGCGCCACTTCCTCGACCCGTTCGCGTTTACCCAGGCTGGCCACCGCCGTGTGGGTGGTGTCGCTGTGGCGCACCTTGTGCACGAACAGGTGGTGATGCCCTTGTGCCGCGACCTGTGGCAGGTGAGTCACGGTCAGTACTTGGCCGCGGTCACCCAGCCGGCGCAGCAGTTGGCCGACGATCTCGGCGGTGGGGCCGCCGATGCCGACGTCGACTTCGTCGAACACCAGGGTGGGGATGCGCGAGGTCTGTGCAGTGATCACCTGGATCGCCAGGCTGATGCGTGACAGCTCGCCACCCGAGGCGACCTTGGCCAGGCCTTTGAGTGGCTGGCCGGGGTTGGCGCTCACCAGCAGTTCGATTTGCTCAAGGCCGTGGGGCGACAGGTCGTTGCCTTCGTTGGGGGTAAGCTCGATGCAGAAGCGCCCACCCGGCATACCCAGGCGTTGGACTTCTTGCTCGACCGCGACCGCCAACTGTTGCGCGGCCTGCTGGCGCAAGGCGCTCAGCTCGCGAGCCCGCTCTTTATAGTGCTGGGCATAGGCGGCCAGCTCTTCGCCCAGGCGTTCGATCGATTCGTCGCTGGCGTTCAAGCCTTCCAGCTCTTCCATCAAGCGCTGCTGCAGATGCGGCAGTTCGGTGGGGTGCACGCGGTGTTTGCGGGCCAGGGTGTAGATCGTGTCGAGGCGCTCTTCCAAGGCCTGCAGGCGCATGGGGTCGGCGTCGAAGTGATCCAGGAAGCGGTTGAGCTCGCCCACGGCTTCTTCGACCTGAATCTGCGCGCTGGCAATCAGGTTGGCGGCTTCGCCCAGTGCCTTGGGTGAGTTGGTGGCGGCACCCAGCCGATTGAGGCTGGAGGTGAGGGCGCTGAGCACGTTGCCCGAGTCGCTCTCGCTGCACTGGTCGATGACCTGGCGGCAGATGCCGAACAGGGCTTCGGCGTTGGTCAGGTTTTTGTGTTCCTGCTCCAACTGCACCAGCTCGTTTTCGCCCAGGCCGAGGTTGTCCAGCTCCTCGAGCTGATAGCTCAACAGCTGGTGGCGGGCGCGTTGCTCATCACCGGAATTGGACAGGCGCTCCAGCTCCAGGCGGGTCTGGTTCCAGCGCTTGGCGGCCAGTTGCACCTGGCGGGCCAGGTCGATGGCGCCGGCGTATTCGTCCAGCAGGCGCCGATGGGTGTCGGTTTTGAGCAGCGACTGGTGCTCGTGCTGGCTGTGGATGTCGATCAGCAGTTCGCCAAGCGATTTGAGGTCGCTGAGCGGGCAAGGCGTGCCATTGATGTAGCCACGGCTGCGGCCTTCGGCGGTGATCACCCGGCGCAGGATGCACGGGCCGTCGTTGTCCAGGTCACGCTCGGCCAACCAGGTGCGGGCTTCGGGGATGTCTGCCAGGTCAAAGGTGGCGAGGATGTCCGCCTTGTCTGCACCGGGGCGCACCACGCCGCTGTCTGCGCGGTCGCCGAGGGCCAGGCCGAGGGCGTCGAGCATGATCGATTTGCCTGCGCCGGTCTCGCCGGTGATGACGGACATGCCGCGGGCAAGCTCGAGGTCGAGGTGTTCGACGATGGCGTAGTTGTGAATGGACAGGTGCACCAGCATGGGGGCGGCTCCCGAAGGTTCAGGTCTGGTTATTTATACAGTACTTTTTTCCACCCTGACAATGCCCGCTCACAGATTCTCATGTGGCCCGGAAAACCACGCTGCCCCTTGAAGCTGGTTTTTCCGGCCCCATATAGCCGACAACAAAGGCGAGCCTGGCTCGTAATCCAGAAATTTGCGCAGGAGAGACCCAATGGCTGACGAACAGCTGAATGAGAAAGACCTTAACGTCGAAGAAACCGGTGCAGATGCTGTCGGCGCCCGTGTTCTGGAGCTCGAGGAACAGCTGGCCGCCGCCAAGGATCAGTCGCTGCGCGCTGTTGCCGATTTGCAGAACGTGCGCCGCCGCGCCGAGCAGGATGTCGAGAAGGCCCACAAGTTCGCCCTGGAGAAGTTCTCCAGCGACCTGCTGCCGGTGATCGACAGCCTGGAACTGGCCCTGACGCATTCCAGTGACGAAGATGAGCAGGTCAAGGCCATCCGTGAAGGCGTCAAGCTGACCCTCAAGATGTTCCAGGACACCCTCAAGCGCTACAACCTCGAAGTCGTCGATCCGCATGGTGAGCCGTTCAATCCAGAGCACCACCAGGCCATGGCCATGCAGGAAAACGGCGAAGTAGAGCCGAACAGCGTGTTGAACGTGTTCCAGAAAGGCTACCTGCTCAACGGCCGCCTGCTGCGCCCCGCCATGGTGGTGGTCAGCAAGGCGCCAAGCGCAGCTCAGCCTTCGATCAATGAACAGGCTTGAAATCCGCCGGGGCAACCCCATCTAGGTGTCAAGCCTTCAAGTATTACCGCAGTTGGCCAAAGTAGTCGCTGCTACCAAATTCAAGTTTCGGGAGATTTAACATGGGTAAAATCATCGGTATCGACCTGGGGACCACCAACTCGTGCGTCTCCATCCTGGAAAACGGTAACGTCAAAGTCATCGAAAACGCCGAGGGTGCGCGTACTACCCCTTCGATCGTGGCGTACGCCAACGATGGCGAAATCCTGGTGGGTCAGTCGGCCAAGCGCCAGGCTGTCACCAACCCGCACAACACCCTGTTCGCAGTGAAGCGCCTGATTGGCCGCCGCTTCGAAGAGGATGTCGTGCAAAAAGACATTCAGCTGGTTCCGTACAAGATCGCCAAGGCCGACAACGGTGACGCCTGGGTTGAAGTTAACGGCCAGAAAATGGCACCGCCGCAAATCAGCGCCGAAGTGCTGAAGAAAATGAAGAAGACCGCCGAAGACTACCTCGGCGAGCCTGTCACCGAAGCGGTCATCACCGTTCCGGCCTACTTCAACGACAGCCAGCGCCAGGCTACCAAAGACGCCGGCCGCATCGCCGGTCTGGACGTCAAGCGCATCATCAACGAGCCGACCGCTGCTGCACTGGCGTACGGCATGGACAAGGCCAAGGGCGACCACACTGTCATCGTTTATGACCTGGGTGGCGGTACCTTCGACGTTTCGGTCATCGAAATCGCCGAAGTCGACGGTGAGCACCAGTTCGAAGTACTGGCGACCAACGGTGACACCTTCCTGGGTGGCGAAGACTTCGACATGCTGCTGATCGACTACCTGGTCGAGGAGTTCAAGAAAGAGTCCGGCATGAACCTGAAGGGCGACCCTCTGGCCATGCAGCGTCTGAAAGAAGCCGCGGAAAAGGCCAAGATCGAGCTGTCTTCCGCTCAGTCGACCGACGTCAACCTGCCGTACATCACTGCAGACGCCACCGGTCCTAAGCACCTGAACGTGAAGATCTCCCGCGCCAAGCTGGAGTCGCTGGTAGAAGGGCTGGTGCAGCGCACCATCGAGCCTTGCCGCATCGCGCTGAAAGACGCTGGCATCGAAGCCAGCAAGATCGACGACGTGATCCTGGTCGGTGGCCAGACCCGTATGCCGCTGGTACAGAAAACCGTTGCTGACTTCTTCGGCAAGGAAGCACGCAAGGACGTCAACCCGGACGAAGCCGTCGCCATGGGCGCCGCTATCCAGGGTGCCGTTCTGGCCGGTGACGTCAAAGACGTTCTGCTGCTGGACGTCAGCCCGCTGACCCTGGGTATCGAAACCATGGGTGGCGTGATGACCGCGCTGATCGAGAAAAACACCACCATCCCGACCAAGAAGTCGCAGGTGTTCTCGACTGCCGACGACAACCAGGGCGCAGTGACCATTCACGTGCTGCAGGGTGAGCGTAAGCAAGCTTCGCAGAACAAGTCGCTGGGCAAGTTCGACCTGGCTGACATCCCGCCAGCACCGCGTGGTGTTCCGCAGATCGAAGTGACCTTCGACATCGACGCCAACGGCATCCTGCACGTCGGCGCGAAAGACAAGGCCACCGGCAAGACCCAGTCGATCGTGATCAAGGCCAACTCCGGCCTGTCCGACGAAGAAATCGAGAAAATGGTGCGTGATGCCGAGGCCAACGCCGAGGAAGACCGCAAGTTCGAAGAGCTGGCCGGTGCCCGTAACCAGGGTGACGCGCTGGTTCACTCGACCCGCAAGATGGTTGCAGATGCAGGTGACAAGGTTACCGCTGAAGAAAAAACTGCCATCGAAGCTGCAGTCGTTGCCCTGGAAGCCGCTGTAAAAGGCGACGACAAGGCCGCGATCGATGCCAAGGTCGAAGAGCTGTCCAAGGTGTCGGCACCGGTTGCCCAGAAGATGTACGCCGAGCAGTCGGCCGAACAGCCTCAGGGCGGCGCGCAGCAGGCCGAGCCGGAAGCCAAGCACGATGACGTGGTTGACGCCGAGTTCGAAGAAGTAAAAGGCGACGACAAGAAGTAATCGTTGCATGTTGTCGGCCAGCTCACCGGCGGTTGTCGGTGAGCTGGTAGGATGTCGCCGCGCGGGGGCTTGCTCCCGCGTTGGCGTATCTGGAATTCGAGAATTTTTACAGCATCTGTCAGGGCCATTCGTGGTGTTTGGGCAGGTGCTGATGGCGCGGCGCAGATGCCGAACGCCCAACAAGGTGCAAATGACCTATGTCCAAGCGTGATTATTATGAGGTCCTGGGTGTCGAGCGCGGCGCCAGTGAAGCTGACCTGAAAAAGGCCTATCGCCGCCTGGCGATGAAGTTCCACCCGGACCGCAACCCAGGCGACAAAGAGTCGGAAGACAAGTTCAAGGAGGCCAACGAGGCCTACGAAGTGCTGTCTGATGCCAGCAAGCGCGCGGCGTTCGACCAGTACGGCCACGCCGGCGTCGACCCAAGCATGGGCGGCGGTGGTGCAGGCTTCGGCGGCGCCAACTTCTCTGACATCTTTGGTGATGTGTTCAGTGACTTCTTCGGTGGCGGCGGCGGCCGCGGCGGCGGTCGTGGTGGTGCCCAGCGTGGCAGCGACCTGCGCTACACCCTGGAGCTGAACCTGGAAGAAGCGGTGCGTGGCACCACGGTCAGTATCCGCGTGCCGACGCTGGTCAATTGCACGCCTTGCGACGGTTCTGGCGCGAAGAAGGGCTCGACCCCGTCGACCTGCCCGACGTGCGGCGGTATTGGCCAAGTGCGTATGCAGCAAGGCTTCTTCTCGGTGCAGCAGACCTGCCCGCGTTGCCATGGCCAGGGCAAGATCATTACCGACCCTTGCAATTCGTGCCATGGCGAAGGCCGTGTCGAGGAATACAAGACGCTGTCGGTCAAGGTGCCGGCAGGTGTCGATACCGGCGACCGCATTCGCCTGTCGGGCGAAGGCGAGGCCGGTACCCACGGTGGCCCGACCGGCGACCTGTACGTGGTGATCAATGTGCGTGAGCACGAGATCTTCCAGCGTGATGGCAAGCACCTGTACTGCGAAGTGCCGATCAGCTATACCGATGCAGCGCTGGGTGGCGAGCTGGAAGTGCCAACCCTCGATGGCCGCGTGAAGCTGAAGATTCCGGAAGGTACCCAGACCGGCAAGCAGTTCCGCTTGCGTGGCAAGGGTGTTGCGCCGGTGCGCGGTGGCGGTGCCGGTGACCTGCTGTGCCGTGTGGCGGTGGAAACCCCGGTCAACCTCAGCCGTCGTCAGCGCGAGCTGCTCGAAGAGCTGCGTGATTCGCTCGAAGGCGACAGCTCCCATTCGCCTAAGGCCAGTGGCTGGTTCGACGGTGTAAAGCGCTTCTTCGGCGATCTCTGACAAGGAAATAGCGATGCGACGTATTGCAGTGATGGGTGCAGCAGGGCGGATGGGCAAAACCCTCATCGAGGCCGTGCAGCAAACGCCAGGAGCCGGGTTGACGGCGGCGATCGATCGCCCTGACAGCTCGCTGGTCGGGGCTGATGCAGGTGAGCTGGCGGCCCTCGGTCGGATCGGCGTGCTGCTGTCCGATGACCTGGCCAAGGTTGCCGACGAATTCGATGTGCTGATCGACTTCACCCACCCTTCGGTAACCCTGAAAAACCTGGCCTTCTGCCGCAAGCACGGCAAGGCGATGATCATCGGCACCACCGGTTTCAGCGTCGAAGAGAAGCAATTGCTGGCTGACGCGGGCAAGGAAATCCCGATCGTGTTCGCTGCCAACTTCAGTGTGGGCGTCAACCTCAGCCTCAAGCTGCTGGACATGGCGGCGCGGGTGCTGGGTGATGATGTCGACATCGAGATCATCGAAGCGCACCACCGTCACAAGGTCGATGCGCCGTCGGGTACTGCGCTGCGCATGGGCGAAGTGGTTGCCAATGCGTTGGGCCGTAACCTGCAGGAAGTGGCGGTGTATGGCCGTGAAGGCCAGACCGGCGCGCGTGATCGCAAGACCATCGGCTTCGCCACCGTGCGTGCCGGTGATGTGGTGGGTGACCACACCGTGCTGTTCGCTGCTGAAGGCGAGCGCCTGGAGATCACCCACAAAGCGTCGAGCCGCATGACGTTCGCCAAGGGCGCGGTACGTGCCGCGCTGTGGCTGGACGGGCGGGAGCCGGGCCTGTACGACATGCAGGACGTTCTGGGGCTGCACTGATCCTTGCTGAGTTGCTGATGGCCCAATTGCCGGCAAGCCGGCTCCCACGGGGGAGTGCAAGCCTTCGGGTTGGTGCTGACTGGTGGGAGCCGGCTTGCCGGCGATGGGGTGCAAGGCACCCCCTGTCGCAATCATGTGTTTTAGAGGCACATATACGGTAGACCCAAAAAGCACTTTTCTGTAAGCTACAGCTTTAGTGTGTCCACTAAAAGCGCGCAGCGAATTGAATTCAGCACATGAAAGCGGGGTGACGTGTCCATACGTCACTCCGCTTTTTTGCAACCTGCGATCGCCCTTTCATGCTTGATTTACGGGAGGTCTTCTTGACAAAGCCAGCCATACTCGCCCTTGCCGACGGCAGTATTTTTCGCGGTGAAGCCATCGGTGCCGACGGTCAGACCGTTGGTGAGGTGGTGTTCAACACCGCTATGACCGGCTACCAGGAAATCCTTACAGACCCTTCCTACGCCCAGCAAATCGTTACCCTGACCTATCCGCACATCGGCAACACCGGTACTACCCCGGAAGACGCCGAGTCGAACCGTGTCTGGTCTGCCGGCCTGGTCATCCGTGACCTGCCGCTGCTGGCCAGCAACTGGCGTAACACCCAGTCGCTGCCGGACTACCTCAAGGCCAACAACGTCGTCGCCATCGCTGGCATCGACACCCGTCGCCTGACCCGTATCCTGCGTGAAAAGGGCGCTCAGAACGGTTGCATCCTCGCCGGTGACAACATCAGCGAAGAAGCCGCCATCGCCGCCGCCCGCGGCTTCCCAGGCCTCAAGGGCATGGACCTGGCCAAGGTCGTCTCCACCAAAGAGCGCTACGAGTGGCGCTCCAGCGTGTGGGAACTGAAAACCGACAGCCACCCAACCATCGAAGCTTCCGAGCTGCCGTACCACGTGGTCGCCTTCGACTACGGCGTCAAGCTGAACATCCTGCGCATGCTGGTGGCCCGTGGCTGCCGCGTGACCGTGGTGCCTGCCCAGACCCCGGCCAGCGAAGTGCTCGCGCTCAACCCCGATGGCGTGTTCCTGTCCAACGGCCCTGGCGATCCGGAGCCTTGCGACTACGCGATTCAGGCAATCAAGGAAATCCTTGAAACCGAGATCCCGGTGTTCGGCATTTGCCTCGGCCACCAGCTGCTGGCCCTGGCCTCCGGCGCCAAGACCGTCAAGATGGGCCACGGCCACCACGGTGCCAACCACCCGGTCCAGGACCTGGACACCGGCGTGGTCATGATCACCAGCCAGAACCACGGTTTCGCCGTCGACGAAGCCACCCTGCCGGGCAACGTCCGCGCCATCCACAAGTCGCTGTTCGACGGTACCCTGCAGGGCATCGAGCGCACCGACAAGAGCGCGTTCAGCTTCCAGGGCCACCCTGAAGCGAGCCCAGGCCCGACTGACGTCGCGCCACTGTTCGATCGTTTCACCGATGCCATGGCCAAGCGCCGCTGAGCATCCTGCATCAAGGCCCCGGGCCGGCTTGCGCCGCGCCCGGAAGCGCCTGACCCAGATTGTTCAAGACGGCTTGCCGACTGACCCGCGGATTTGAGTGACAACCATGCCAAAACGTACAGACATCAAAAGCATCCTGATTCTCGGCGCTGGCCCGATCGTGATCGGCCAGGCCTGCGAATTCGACTACTCCGGCGCCCAGGCTTGCAAAGCCCTGCGCGAGGAAGGTTTCCGCGTCATCCTGGTGAACTCCAACCCGGCCACCATCATGACCGACCCGGACATGGCCGACGCCACCTACATCGAGCCGATCAAATGGCAGTCGGTGGCCAAGATCATCGAAAAAGAGCGCCCAGACGCGGTGCTGCCGACCATGGGTGGCCAGACCGCGCTGAACTGCGCCCTGGACCTGGAGCGCCATGGCGTTCTGGAAAAGTTCGGCGTAGAGATGATCGGTGCCAACGCCGACACCATCGACAAGGCAGAAGACCGCTCGCGCTTTGACAAGGCGATGAAGGACATCGGCCTGGAGTGCCCGCGCTCCGGTATCGCCCACAGCATGGAAGAGGCCAATGCGGTCCTCGAGAAGCTCGGCTTCCCGTGCATCATCCGCCCGTCGTTCACCATGGGCGGCACCGGTGGTGGTATCGCCTACAACCGTGAAGAATTCGAAGAAATCTGCGCCCGTGGTCTGGACCTGTCGCCGACCAAAGAGCTGCTGATCGACGAATCGCTGATCGGCTGGAAGGAATACGAGATGGAGGTGGTCCGTGACAAGAAGGACAACTGCATCATCGTCTGCTCGATCGAAAACTTCGACCCGATGGGCGTGCACACCGGTGACTCGATCACCGTTGCGCCAGCGCAGACCCTGACCGACAAGGAATACCAGATCATGCGCAACGCCTCGCTGGCGGTGCTGCGTGAAATCGGTGTCGAAACCGGCGGTTCCAACGTGCAGTTCGGTATCTGCCCGAACACCGGCCGCATGGTCGTGATCGAGATGAACCCGCGCGTATCGCGTTCGTCGGCCCTGGCTTCCAAGGCTACCGGCTTCCCGATCGCCAAGATCGCCGCCAAGCTGGCCGTCGGCTACACCCTCGACGAACTGCAAAACGACATCACCGGCGGCCGCACCCCGGCGTCGTTCGAGCCGTCGATCGACTACGTCGTCACCAAGCTGCCACGCTTCGCCTTCGAGAAATTCCCGAAAGCCGACGCCCGCCTGACCACCCAGATGAAATCTGTGGGTGAAGTCATGGCCATCGGCCGTACCTTCCAGGAATCCCTGCAGAAAGCCCTGCGCGGCCTGGAAGTCGGTGCCTGCGGCCTGGACCCGAAAGTCGACCTGGCCAGCCCAGAAGCTGCCAGCATCCTCAAGCGCGAACTGACCGTGCCGGGTGCCGAGCGTATCTGGTATGTCGCTGACGCCATGCGTTCGGGCATGACCTGCGAAGAAATCTTTGCCCTGACCGGCATCGACATGTGGTTCCTGGTTCAGATGGAAGACCTGATCAAGGAAGAAGAGAAGGTCAAGACCTTGGCCCTGTCGGCCATCGACAAAAACCTGATGCTGCGCCTCAAGCGCAAAGGCTTCTCGGACCAGCGCCTGGCCGTACTGCTCGGTATCACCGACAAGAACCTGCGTCGCCACCGTCACAAGCTGGAAGTGTTCCCGGTCTACAAGCGCGTCGACACCTGCGCCGCCGAGTTCGCCACCGACACTGCCTACCTGTATTCGACCTACGAGGAAGAGTGCGAGGCCAACCCGTCGACCCGCGACAAGATCATGATCTTGGGTGGCGGCCCTAACCGTATCGGCCAAGGTATCGAGTTCGACTACTGCTGCGTACACGCGGCGCTGGCCCTGCGTGAAGACGGTTACGAGACCATCATGGTCAACTGCAACCCAGAAACCGTCTCCACCGACTACGACACCTCCGACCGCCTGTACTTCGAGCCGCTGACCCTGGAAGACGTGTTGGAAGTCTGCCGCGTCGAGAAGCCGAAAGGCGTCATCGTGCACTACGGCGGCCAAACCCCGCTGAAACTGGCCCGTGCCCTGGAAGAAGCTGGCGTACCGATCATCGGTACCAGCCCGGACGCCATCGACCGTGCCGAAGACCGTGAGCGCTTCCAGCAGATGGTTCAGCGCCTGAACCTGCTGCAGCCGCCAAACGCTACCGTGCGCAGCGAAGAAGAAGCGATCCGCGCTGCGGGCGGTATCGGTTACCCACTGGTCGTGCGCCCGTCGTACGTACTGGGGGGTCGCGCCATGGAAATCGTCTACGAACTGGACGAACTCAAGCGCTACCTGCGTGAAGCGGTACAAGTGTCCAACGACAGCCCGGTGCTGCTCGACCACTTCCTCAACTGCGCCATCGAGATGGACGTGGATGCGGTCTGCGACGGCACCGACGTGGTGATCGGCGCGATCATGCAGCACATCGAGCAGGCGGGTGTGCACTCCGGTGACTCGGCGTGCTCGCTGCCACCGTACTCGCTGCCGGCTCATGTGCAGGACGAAGTCCGCGAACAGGTCAAGAAAATGGCCCTGGAGCTGGGCGTGGTCGGCCTGATGAACGTGCAGCTGGCCCTGCAGGGCGACAAGATCTACGTGATCGAAGTCAACCCGCGCGCCTCGCGTACCGTACCGTTCGTCTCCAAGTGCATCGGCACTTCGCTGGCGATGATCGCGGCCCGCGTCATGGCTGGCAAAACCCTGAAAGAGATCGGTTTCACCAAAGAAATCATCCCGAACTTCTACAGCGTCAAGGAAGCCGTCTTCCCGTTCGCCAAGTTCCCAGGGGTTGACCCGATCCTCGGCCCTGAGATGAAATCGACCGGTGAAGTCATGGGTGTTGGTGACAGCTTCGGTGAAGCCTTCGCCAAGGCCCAGATGGGTGCCAGCGAAGTGCTGCCGACCGGCGGTACTGCGTTCATCAGCGTGCGTGACGACGACAAGCCACAAGTGGCTGGCGTTGCCCGCGACCTGATCGCCCTGGGCTTCGAAGTGGTTGCCACTGCCGGCACCGCCAAGGTTATCGAGGCGGCTGGCCTGAAAGTGCGCCGTGTGAACAAAGTGACCGAAGGTCGCCCGCACGTGGTCGACATGATCAAGAACGACGAAGTGTCGCTGATCATCAACACCACCGAAGGCCGTCAGTCGATCGCTGATTCCTACTCGATTCGTCGCAATGCGCTGCAGCACAAGATTTACTGCACCACCACCATTGCGGCCGGTGAAGCCATCTGCGAAGCGTTGAAGTTTGGTCCTGAGAAGACCGTTCGTCGCTTGCAAGATCTGCATGCAGGACTTAAAGCATGAGCATTACCAAGTACCCGATGACCGTCCAGGGCGCTCGCGCCCTGGAAGAAGAGCACCTGTTCCTGAGCAAGACCGAGCGCCCGCGCCTGAGCCAGGCGATTGGTGAGGCGCGCGAGCTGGGCGATCTCAAGGAAAACGCCGAATACCATGCCGCCCGTGAGGAGCAGGGCATGGTCGAGGCGCGTATCCGCGACATCGAAGGCCGCCTGCAGAACTCGGTCGTGATCGACGTGACCACGATCCCTCACACCGGCAAGGTGATTTTCGGCACCACCGTGGTGCTGGCCAACACCGAAACCGATGATGAAGTGACCTACCAGATCGTCGGCGAGGATGAAGCCGACGTGAAACAGGGCAAGCTTTCGAGCGGCGCACCCATTGCCCGTGCCATCATCGGCAAGGAAGAAGGTGATACCGTCGTCGTCAAGACGCCAAGTGGCACGGTCGAGTACGAGATTGTCGAAGTCAAACACATCTGATCGGCGCCTGCGGGCGCCATCCCTTGAAGGGATCCTCTGGCAGCTGGCCCAGGTGTTCTGGGTCGGCGGCTTGTGGGTGTTTCATGTGGGGCTGGTGCCCGCGCTCAAGGTCACTGGCCTGGCGCCCCTGCTGGTGCAGGATGTCGCTGGGCAGATCGACCGCTGGTTGATTGGCGTGGCCTTGCTAGGCTTGTTGACCCAGCTGGCGGTATTGGCGAGGGTAGAGGGGCTGTCTGCCTGGTGGCGGCAGTTCCGTGGCCAGATGCTGTTGCTCGGCTTCGGTGCTTGTGTGGGGTATTACACCTTGCGCTACGGCATTTCAGTGGGCGAGCGCTGGCAGATGTTTTGTTTCCTGGTACTGGGTTTTTCCGGCATCGTGCTGGTGGCCCAACCCGTACCGGTCAGGGCGCGCCAGGCGCGCCACTGATCGGAGCCGCTATTATTTGAAGCGGTGGATGTTGGACAGCTGTTTGTTCGGCTGTGGGTTCTTCCGGTAGATCAGCGCTTTCTTGCCGATGGTCTGCACCAGTTCGGCGCGGCCAACCTTGCACAATTCGGCAATGGCGGCGGCTCGTTCTTCACGATCTTCGGAGCGAATCTCGACTTTGATCAGTTCATGATCGGCGAGTGCGCGTTCCAGTTCGGCGGCAACGCCTTCGTTAACACCGTTGCCAGCAACGATCAGGACCGGCTTCAGGTCATGACCAATGGACTTGTATTGCTTCTTCTGCTCGTTATTGAGCGGCATAATCTGACCCTTTCCGTCTGATTCTGTAAAATTGACAGGCATTTTACCCGAGGGCCCCTGGCTCCGCCCAGTCAATCACGACGCATATCATCGAGGTGCCCCGTGGTACAACGTTCCAAAAGCAGCGCTAACTGGCTGCGAGAGCATTTTAACGACCCTTTTGTGAAGCAAGCGCAGAAGGATGGCTACCGCTCGCGTGCGAGCTACAAACTGCTTGAGATCCAGGAAAAGGACCGTTTGATCCGTCCTGGCATGAGTGTGATCGACCTCGGCGCAGCCCCGGGTGGCTGGTCGCAGGTGACCAGTCGTCTGATTGGTGGCCAAGGGCGCCTGATCGCCTCCGACATCCTGGAAATGGACTCGATCCCTGACGTTACCTTCATTCAAGGCGACTTCACCCAGGATGCAGTCCTGCAGCAGATCCTCGACGCAGTCGGTGATTCTCATGTAGACCTTGTGATTTCCGACATGGCCCCCAATATGAGTGGTACGCCTGAAGTGGATATGCCGCGCGCCATGTTCCTGTGCGAATTGGCACTGGACCTGGCAACCCGCGTGCTCAAGCCTGGTGGTGACTTCCTCATCAAGATTTTCCAGGGCGAAGGCTTCGACATGTACCTGAAGGACGTGCGCACCAAGTTCGACAAGGTACAGATGCGTAAGCCGTCGTCTTCGCGGGATCGTTCGCGTGAGCAGTACCTGCTGGGTAAAGGTTTCAAAGGCGTGTGAAAGGCGTGCCACGGGGTGGTCGATAGTTAATTCCAATCGGCCGCTCCGTCTGTATCGTCCGAACTTCGTGTAGTCTAGGTTTCACAAAGGGTTACAGACGGTGCCTGCGGATGCGTAGGTAATGTAGTAAGTTAGGGCGATGAATATCATGCGAGGCACGGCTGCGTCGTGCGCCGGCCTCAGAGGGTAGCGAATTGAACGACATGGCAAAGAATCTGATCCTGTGGTTGATCATCGCAGCTGTCCTGGTGACAGTGATGAACAACTTCTCCAGCCCTAACGAGCCGCAGACCCTCAACTACTCCGACTTCATCCAGCAGGTTAAAGACGGGAAAGTCGAGCGCGTGACCGTCGACGGCTACATCATTACCGGCAAGCGTGCCGACGGCGACAACTTCAAGACCGTGCGCCCGGCCATTACCGACAACGGCCTGATCGGCGACCTGGTCGACAACCACGTGGTCGTCGAAGGCAAGCAGCCTGAACAGCAGAGCATCTGGACGCAGTTGCTGGTCGCCAGCTTCCCGATCCTGGTGATCATTGCCGTGTTCATGTTCTTCATGCGCCAGATGCAAGGTGGCGCGGGCGGTAAGGGCGGGCCGATGAGTTTCGGCAAGAGCAAGGCGCGCCTGCTGTCCGAAGACCAGGTCAAGACCACCCTGGCTGACGTCGCCGGTTGCGACGAAGCCAAGGAAGAAGTCGGCGAGCTGGTCGAGTTCCTGCGCGACCCGGGCAAGTTCCAGCGCCTCGGCGGTCGTATTCCGCGCGGCGTGCTGATGGTTGGCCCACCCGGTACCGGTAAGACCCTGTTGGCCAAGGCCATCGCAGGTGAGGCGAAAGTGCCGTTCTTCACCATTTCCGGTTCGGACTTCGTCGAAATGTTCGTCGGTGTCGGTGCGAGCCGTGTGCGTGACATGTTCGAACAGGCCAAGAAGCACGCCCCGTGCATCATCTTCATCGACGAAATCGACGCCGTTGGTCGCCACCGTGGCGCCGGCATGGGCGGTGGTCACGATGAGCGTGAGCAAACCCTCAACCAGTTGCTGGTAGAGATGGACGGCTTCGAAATGAACGATGGCATCATCGTCATTGCCGCCACCAACCGTCCGGACGTGCTGGACCCTGCGCTGCTGCGTCCTGGGCGCTTCGACCGTCAGGTCGTTGTGGGCCTGCCAGACATCCGTGGCCGTGAGCAAATTCTTAAAGTGCACATGCGCAAGGTGCCGATTGGCGAGAACGTCAACCCGGCGGTCATTGCCCGTGGTACCCCAGGCTTCTCCGGTGCAGACCTGGCCAACCTGGTCAACGAAGCTTCGCTGTTTGCCGCGCGCTCCAACAAGCGCCTGGTCGAAATGAAAGAGTTCGAGCTGGCCAAAGACAAGATCATGATGGGCGCCGAGCGCAAAACCATGGTCATGTCCGAGAAAGAAAAACAGAACACCGCCTACCACGAAGCCGGTCACGCCATCGTCGGTCGACTGGTGCCTGAGCATGACCCGGTCTACAAGGTGTCGATCATCCCCCGTGGTCGTGCCCTGGGTGTCACCATGTTCCTGCCTGAGGAAGACCGTTACAGCCTGTCCAAGCGCGCGCTGATCAGCCAGATCTGCTCGCTGTACGGCGGCCGTATCGCCGAAGAAATGACCCTGGGCTTCGATGGCGTCACCACCGGTGCCTCCAACGACATCATGCGCGCCAGCCAGATTGCCCGGAACATGGTCACCAAGTGGGGCCTTTCCGAGAAACTCGGCCCGCTGATGTATGCCGAAGAAGAGGGCGAGGTGTTCCTCGGTCGTAGCGCCGGCAGCCAGCACGCCAGCGTCTCGGGTGAAACCGCCAAGCTGATCGACTCGGAAGTGCGCAGCATCATCGACCAGTGCTACGCCACGGCCAAGCAGCTGCTCACCGACAACCGCGACAAGCTCGATGCCATGGCCGAAGCGCTGATGAAGTACGAGACCATTGACGCCGACCAGATCGACGACATCATGTCGGGCCGTACCCCTCGCGAACCGCGGGATTGGGATGGTGACTCGGCTTCGGGCAACCCTGCAGCTCAGGGTGACCGCCCGGAATCGCCAATCGGCGGCCCAGCGGCTCAACACTAAGGGCATCTATGAGTTCAGTGCAGTACCCAACCCGGTTGCCTTGCGGCAACCGGGTTCTTGATTTGTCGCGTACCCATGTCATGGGTATTCTCAATATCACCCCCGACTCATTCTCCGATGGCGGGCGCTTCAGCCAGCGCGATGCTGCGCTGCGCCATGCCGAAGCCATGGTTGCCGCGGGCGCCACGCTGATCGACATCGGTGGCGAATCGACGCGCCCTGGCGCGCGTGCGGTGTCCGTGATCGAAGAAATCGAACGCGTGGCACCGATGGTCGAGGCGATCAACAGTCGTCTGGACGTGGTCATTTCGGTCGATACCTCCACGCCTGCGGTCATTCGTGAATCCGCACGGCTGGGGGCTGGCCTGATCAACGACGTTCGTGCCCTGGAGCGCGATGGCGCCCTGGATGCGGCGGCGGACACCGGCCTGCCGGTGTGCCTGATGCATATGCGCGGTGAGCCGGGCAATATGCAGGACGACCCGCACTACGATGATGTGACGGCCGACGTAACGCGATATCTTGAACAGCGGATGGCCGCCTGTGCTGCGGCGGGCATCCCTGCAGACAAAATCATTCTTGACCCGGGCTTCGGTTTCGCCAAGACATTGGCGCATAACCTAAGCCTGTTCAAACACATGGAAGCGCTCTATCGCCTTGGGCGCCCACTGCTGGTGGGTGTTTCACGAAAGAGCATGATCGGCCTGACGCTGGATCGTCCGGTCGGCGAGCGTCTGTACGGCAGCCTGGCGCTGGCAGCGTTGGCCATGACCAAGGGCGCGAGCATCCTTCGCGTCCATGATGTGGCCGAAACTGTCGATGTAGTGCGCATGATCGCTGCGGTACAAAACGCCGAATAAGAATATTGGAGCCGCTATGAGCAGAAAATACTTTGGTACCGACGGCATTCGTGGCCGCGTCGGCGAATACCCGATCACGCCGGACTTCATGCTGAAACTCGGCTGGGCCGCCGGCATGGCCTTCCGCAAGCAGGGCCATTGCCGTGTGCTGGTGGGCAAGGACACGCGTATTTCCGGTTACATGTTCGAGTCCGCGCTCGAGGCGGGGCTGTCTGCAGCCGGTGCCGACGTGATGCTGCTCGGGCCGATGCCGACGCCGGCCATCGCCTACCTTACGCGTACGTTCCACGCCGAAGCCGGTATCGTCATCAGTGCCTCGCACAACCCGCACGACGACAACGGCATCAAGTTCTTCTCCGGGCAAGGCACCAAGCTGCCTGACGAAGTCGAGCTGATGATCGAGGAATTGCTCGATCAGCCCATGACGGTGGTCGAGTCGAGCAAGCTGGGCAAGGTTTCGCGCATCAACGACGCCGCCGGCCGCTACATCGAGTTCTGCAAGAGCAGCGTGCCCTCGAGCACCAGCTTCGAAGGCCTCAAGCTGGTGGTCGATTGTGCCCATGGTGCCACCTACAAGGTCGCGCCGAGCGTGTTCCGCGAGCTGGGTGCTGACGTGACCATTCTGCATGCTCAGCCAGATGGCCTGAACATCAACGAAGGGTGCGGTTCGACCCATATCGAGTCGCTGCAGGCGGCCGTGCTGGTCGGTCATGCTGACCTGGGCATCGCCTTTGACGGCGACGGCGATCGGGTGCTGATGGTCGACCACACCGGTGCCATCATCGACGGTGACGAACTGCTGTTCATCATCGCCCGTGATCTGCACGACCGCGGCAAGCTGCAGGGCGGGGTAGTGGGTACGCTGATGAGCAACCTGGGCCTTGAGCTCGCGCTCAAGGATCTGGATATCCCGTTTGTGCGGGCCAAGGTCGGCGACCGTTACGTCATGGCCGAACTGCTCGAGCGCGAGTGGCTGATCGGTGGCGAAAACTCCGGGCATGTCGTGTGCTGCAACCACACCACCACCGGTGATGCGATCATTGCCGCGCTGCAGGTGCTGATGGCGCTCAAGCGTCGCGGCGAAACCCTGGCCCAGGCCCGTCAGGCCCTGCGCAAGTGCCCACAGGTGCTGATCAACGTGCGCTACGGGGCAAGCAAGGTCGACCCGCTGGAGCACCCAGCAGTCAAGGAAGCCAGTGCCAAGGTGACCGAGGCGATGGCCGGTCGCGGGCGTGTGTTGCTGCGCAAGTCGGGTACCGAGCCGTTGGTGCGCGTGATGGTCGAAGGCGATGACGAAAGTCAGGTTCGCGCCCATGCCGAAGCGCTGGCGAAACTGGTCGGCGAAGTTTGTGTCTGAAGGCGCTTGCCAGCGCAGATCTGGTTGGGTAAGATCTGCGCCCACTTTGACCGACGAGGTAAAGCATGCGTCGCCCTATGGTAGCTGGTAACTGGAAGATGCACGGTACCCGCGCCAGCGTCGCTGAGCTGACCGAGGGCTTGAGCAATCTCGCCCTGCCGAGCGGAGTGGAAGTCGCGGTGTTTCCACCGGCCTTGTTCATCAATCAAGTGATTGATGGCCTGGCAGGTAAAGAAATAACTGTCGGCGCACAGAATTCTGCTGTACAACCCGAACAGGGTGCGCTTACCGGCGAAGTTTGTCCGGAACAGCTGGCCGAAGTGGGCTGCAAGTTGGTGTTGGTTGGGCATTCGGAGCGTCGCCAGATCATTGGTGAAACCGACGAAGTGCTTAACCGCAAGTTTGCAGCCGCACAGGCTAAAGGTTTGAAGCCGGTGCTGTGCATAGGGGAAACCCTTGAAGAGCGCGAGGCTGGCAAGACACTCGAAGTTGTCGGGCGTCAACTAAGCAGTATCATCGAAGCGTTCGGTGTTAAGGCTTTTGCCAATGCAGTAATTGCTTATGAGCCTGTATGGGCCATCGGCACTGGCTTAACGGCCACGCCACAGCAGGCTCAGGATGTGCACGCCGCCATCCGTAGTCAGCTGGCGGCAGAAGATGCTGAAGTGGCTGCGAAGGTGCAGCTGCTCTACGGCGGCAGCGTGAAGGCGGCCAATGCGGCCGAACTGTTCGGCATGCCGGATATCGATGGGGGGCTCATTGGTGGAGCGTCCCTGAACGCAGACGAATTCGGTGCAATTTGTCGCGCCGCAGGAAACTGAACAAATGCTGGAAACAGTCATCGTTGTTTTTCATCTGTTGGCAGCGCTGTCGCTAGTAGTGCTGGTACTGTTACAACAGGGTAAAGGTGCGGAAGCAGGTGCATCTTTCGGCGCAGGGGCCTCAAACACTGTGTTCGGAAGCCAAGGTTCTGCAACCTTCCTAAGTAAATTCACTGCAATACTCGCTGCCACTTTCTTTTTGACAGCACTTGGGTTAGGATACTTCGCCAAGGAACAAGCTCAAAAGCTGAACCAGGCGGGCCTTCCAGATCCAGCAGTATTGGAAGTGAAAGAGCAGAAGCCGGCAGTAAATGATGATGTACCGGTGCTCCAACAGCAGAAGAGCGAAACTGCCCCTACAACGGGTGATGTACCTCCTCCGGCAGAAGAGCAGAAGTAACGGGTTTCAAATGTAGTATTGCCGAGGTGGTGGAATTGGTAGACACGCAACCTTGAGGTGGTTGTGCCCATAGGGTGTAGGGGTTCGAGTCCCCTTCTCGGTACCAATTGAAGCAAGAGAGCCCGCTTTATGCGGGCTTTCTTGTAGGTGGAGGTCGGATTGACCCAGCACTGGGTTCAGTCTTATACTTTCGCCCCAGCTTTGTCGCGGGGTGGAGCAGCTTGGTAGCTCGTCGGGCTCATAACCCGAAGGTCGTTGGTTCAAATCCAGCCCCCGCAACCAGCTTCAGCGGAGCCCCTTTTCAGGGGCTTTTTGCTAGCCGAACAGTTTTCGGCGTCGTTGTCCAACGGCGCTTTCAGGGATGGGCGCTTCGCCCATTTTTTATTTGCACAGCATGCACGAGGGGGTTCAGGTGTCGAGCAAGCTAGAACAGTTGCAGGCCTTGTTGGCCCCGGTTGTCGAGGGTCTGGGCTATCAGTGCTGGGGGATCGAGTACGTTTCCCAGGGTAAGCATTCGGTACTGCGCATCTACATCGATAAGGAAGACGGGATCCTGGTTGACGACTGCGAAGCAGTCAGCCGTCAGGCCAGCGCCATTCTTGATGTGGAAGATCCGATCAGCAGTGAATATACCCTTGAAGTGTCGTCTCCAGGCATGGATCGCCCGCTGTTCACTCTGGAACAGTTTGCCTCGCATGCCGGCGAACAAGTGAAGATCAAGCTGCGCTCACCCTTCGAGGGTCGTCGTAACTTCCAGGGCCTTCTCCGCGGTGTGGAGGAGCAGGATGTGGTGGTCCAGGTGGACAATCAAGAGTTCCTGTTGCCGATCGACTCGATCGACAAGGCCAATATTATTCCCAGTTTTGACTGAGACGTGCCGGGCCCGGCGGACTATCCGGGCCCAATGGCTTGCGCAAGGCGAGGCGTACGATGAGCAAAGAAGTACTGCTGGTTGTTGAATCGGTATCCAACGAAAAAGGTGTACCGCCCGGCGTCATTTTCGAAGCGCTGGAAGTGGCCCTGGCCACTGCAACCAAAAAACGTTTTGAGGACGAAGTCGACCTGCGTGTGGAAATCAACCGCCACACCGGTAGCTACGAGACCTTCCGTCGCTGGACCGTGGTCGATGAAGCCGATCTTGATGATCCGGCGATCGAGACCTGGTTGAGCAAGATTCACGAGACCCACCCTGAAGCCAAGGTCGGTGACGTGATCGAGGAGAAGATCGAGTCTATCGAGTTCGGTCGTATCGCCGCCCAGACCGCCAAGCAGGTCATCGTGCAGAAGGTCCGTGAGGCCGAGCGCGCCCAGGTGGTCGATGCCTACCGCGAACGCGTGGGTGAGATCATCTCCGGTACCGTCAAAAAAGTTACCCGCGACAACGTCATCGTTGACCTGGGCAACAACGCCGAGGCCTTGTTGGCTCGCGAAGACATCATTCCCCGCGAGACTTTCCGTGTGGGTGTGCGCCTGCGTGCACTGCTCAAGGAAATCCGCACTGAAAACCGTGGCCCTCAGCTGATCCTGTCGCGCACTGCGCCACAGATGCTGATCGAGCTGTTCCGCATCGAAGTGCCGGAAATTGCCGAGGGTCTCATTGAAGTCATGGCTGCATCCCGTGATCCGGGGTCGCGAGCCAAGATCGCCGTCCGCTCCAAGGACAAGCGTATCGACCCGCAAGGTGCCTGTATCGGCATGCGCGGTTCGCGCGTCCAAGCCGTATCCGGAGAGTTGGGTGGTGAGCGTGTGGATATCGTCCTCTGGGACGATAACCCGGCGCAGTTCGTCATCAACGCTATGTCGCCGGCTGAAGTCGCGGCGATTATCGTTGACGAGGATGCCCATGCCATGGACATCGCCGTCGCCGAAGACAACCTTGCCCAGGCCATTGGTCGTGGCGGTCAGAACGTTCGTTTGGCCAGTCAGTTGACCGGCTGGACCTTGAACGTGATGACCGAAAAGGACATCCAGGCCAAGCAGCAAGCAGAAACCGGTGACATCCTGCGCAATTTCATCGATGAACTGGAAGTCGACGAGGAGCTGGCCCAAGTGCTGGTCGACGAAGGCTTTACCAGCCTCGAAGAAATTGCCTACGTACCGTTGGAAGAAATGCTCAACATCGATGGCTTTGACGAAGATATCGTCAATGAGCTCCGCGCTCGAGCCAAGGACCGTTTGTTGACCAAGGCCATCGCTACCGAAGAAAAACTGGCAGACGCCCATCCGGCCGAAGACCTGCTCTCCCTTGAGGGCATGGACAAGGACCTGGCGGCGGAACTGGCGGTGCGCGGCGTGGTTAACCGCGAAGACCTGGCCGAGCAGTCGATTGACGACCTGCTCGACATCGACGGCATCGACGAAGAGCGTGCCGGCAAGTTGATCATGGCCGCCCGAGCCCACTGGTTCGAGTAATTAGGCGCGGCCTGAGGAGAGAAGTGCATGACGCAAGTCACGGTGAAAGAACTGGCCCAAGAGGTCGAGGCACCGGTAGAGCGCCTGCTGCAGCAGATGCGTGAGGCAGGTCTGCCGCACACCGACGCCGGTCAGGTAGTGACCGACAATGAGAAGCAGACCCTGCTGACTCATTTGAAAAGCAGCCACAAGAGCAAGGCGGAAGAGCCGCGCAAGATTACCTTGCAGCGCAAGACCACCAGCACGCTGCGTGTCGCCGGTAGCAAAAGCATCAGCGTAGAAGTACGCAAGAAGAAAGTATTCGTTCAGCGCAGCCCGGAAGAAATCCAGGCTGAGCAAAAACGCGAGCAGGACGAGCGCCGTGCGGCCGAAAACGCTGCGCGCGACAAGGTTGACGCCGAAGTTCGCCAGCGCAACGAAGAGCAGGCCCGTCGTCACGCTGATGCCGCCCCTGCGGCCCCAGCTGCCAAACCGGCTGCCGCTGCTAGCGCTGCTGCACCTGCCCCGGCACCTGTAGTCGCTGACGCGCCTGCATCGGAAGATGCCGCCGCACGTGCCGCCGAACGCAAAAAAGACGAGACCCGTCGCAACGAAAGCCGCACTCGCGATGACGACCGTCGTCGTGGCGAAGCGCCTCGTGTGTCGATCAAGGTCAAGGTCAAGGAAAAGGAAAAGGCGCCGACTCCGCGTGCTGCTCCGCGTACCACCGACGAAGAGAGCGATGGCGCTCGTCGTGGTCGTGGTGGCAAGGGCAAGCTGAAGAAGCGTAATGCTCACGGCTTCCAGAACCCGACCGGCCCCGTCATCCGTGACGTGACCATCGGCGAGACCATCACGGTCTCGGAACTGGCCAACCAGATGTCCGTCAAGGGCGCTGAAGTGGTCAAGTTCATGTTCAAGATGGGCACCCCGGTTACCATCAACCAGGTGCTCGACCAGGAAACCGCTCAGCTGATCGCAGAAGAGCTGGGCCACAAGGTGACCCTGGTCAGCGATACTGCCCTGGAAGACTCCCTGGCCGAATCGCTGAAGTTCGAAGGCCAAACCGAATCGCGTGCCCCGGTCGTTACCGTCATGGGCCACGTTGACCACGGTAAGACCTCGCTGCTCGACTACATCCGTCGTGCCAAGGTTGCTGCTGGCGAAGCCGGCGGTATCACCCAGCACATCGGCGCCTACCACGTGGAAACCGACCGCGGCATGGTCACCTTCCTCGATACCCCGGGCCACGCTGCGTTCACTCAGATGCGTGCTCGTGGTGCCAAGGCGACCGACATCGTCATCCTGGTGGTGGCGGCGGACGACGGCGTGATGCCGCAAACCCGTGAAGCCGTTCAGCATGCCAAGGCTGCTGGCGTCCCACTGGTTGTCGCAGTGAACAAGATCGACAAGCCAGGTGCTGACCTCGACCGCATTCGCAACGAGCTGTCCGTCGAAGGCGTAACCTCCGAGGACTGGGGTGGTGACACGCCGTTCGTCAAGGTTTCGGCCAAGATGGGTACCGGTGTTGACGAACTGCTCGAAGCCGTTCTGCTGCAGGCCGAGATCCTCGAACTGACCGCTACCCCGACCGCCCCAGGTCGTGGTGTCGTCGTCGAATCGCGCCTGGACAAGGGCCGCGGCCCAGTGGCCACCATCCTGGTTCAGGACGGTACGCTGCGTCAGGGCGACATGGTCCTGTGCGGCTCCAACTATGGCCGCGTACGTGCCATGCTCGACGAGAACGGCAAGCCTGTGAAGGAAGCTGGCCCGTCGATCCCGGTCGAGATCCTTGGCCTGGACGGTACCCCGGAAGCCGGTGACGAGCTGTCGGTGGTGGCTGACGAGAAGAAAGCCCGCGAAGTTGCCCTGTTCCGTCAAGGCAAGTACCGCGAGGTCAAGCTGGCCCGTGCTCACGCTGGCAAGCTGGAAAACATCTTCGAGACCATGGGTCAAGAAGAGAAGAAGACCCTCAACATCGTCCTCAAGACCGACGTACGTGGTTCCCTGGAAGCACTGCAGGGTTCGCTCGGCGGCCTGGGCAACGACGAAGTTCAGGTTCGCGTGATCGGTGGCGGCGTAGGTGGTATCACCGAGAGCGACGCCAACCTGGCGCTGGCGTCCAACGCGGTGCTGTTCGGCTTCAACGTGCGTGCCGATGCCGGTGCGCGCAAGATCGTCGAGCAGGAAGGTCTGGATATGCGTTACTACAACGTGATCTACGACATCATCGAAGACGTCAAGAAAGCCCTGACCGGCATGCTCGGCAGCGATGTTCGCGAGAACATCCTGGGTGTCGCCGAAGTACGTGACGTGTTCCGTTCGCCGAAGTTCGGCGCCATCGCTGGCTGTATGGTCATCGAAGGTACCGTGTACCGCAACCGTCCGATCCGCGTACTGCGCGAAGACGTTGTGATCTTCGAAGGCGAGCTGGAATCGCTGCGTCGCTTCAAGGACGACGCTGCCGAAGTACGTTCGGGCATGGAGTGCGGTATTGGCGTCAAGAGCTACAACGACGTCAAGGTCGGCGACAAGATCGAAGTCTTCGAGAAAGTCCAGGTGGCTCGTACCCTCTAAGGGCGAGCTTGCCGCAAGCCCCCGCTACAGGGCGGTTGGCGGCGCCTTTATAGGTAGCGCCCGGTCAGGCATCAGCCTGACCGGGCGTTTGCCGCTTTAAGTTACAGGTAGCAAGAATGGCCAAAGAATATAGCCGTACCCAACGTATCGGTGATCAGATGCAGCGCGAGCTGGCTGAACTGATCCGCCGCGAAGTCAAGGACCCACGTGTGGGTCTGGTGACCATCACTGCCGTGGACGTCAGCCGCGACCTGGGCCATGCCAAGGTGTACATCACCGTCATGGGCGAGGAAACGCCAGACGCCGTGAAGCAGTCGCTGAAAGCGCTGAACAGCGCCGCCAGCTTCCTGCGTCTGCACCTGGGGCGTTCGATGCAACTGCGCAGCGTGCCCCAGCTGCATTTCCACTTCGATGAAAGCGTCAGCCGCGGTGTACACCTGTCGGCGCTGATCGAGCGTGCAGTGGCCGAAGACCGCTTGCACAAGGATACAGACGAGCTGGACACCAAGGAGTAAGCGGTGGCCCAGGTCAAACGTATTCGCCGCAACGTCAGCGGCATCATCCTGCTCGACAAGCCGCTCGGCTTTACCTCCAACGCGGCACTGCAGAAGGTCCGCTGGTTGCTCAATGCGGAGAAGGCTGGCCACACTGGCAGCCTCGATCCGTTGGCCACCGGCGTGCTGCCACTGTGCTTCGGTGAAGCGACCAAGTTTTCGCAGTACTTGCTCGATTCCGACAAGGGCTACGAAACCGTCATGCAGATGGGGCAGACTACCAATACTGCCGATGCTGAAGGCGAGGTTTTGCAGACCCGTGAGGTGACCGTTGGTCGTGCCGACATCGAGGCCCTGCTGCCACGTTTTCGCGGCCCGATCAGCCAGATACCGCCAATGTACTCGGCACTCAAGCGCGATGGTCAGCCGCTGTACAAACTGGCACGTGCTGGAGAGGTAGTGGAGCGCGAGGCGCGTTCTGTTACTATTAACCGCTTGGAGTTGCTCGAGTGCGAAGGCACCCGTGCACGGCTCAGTGTAGGATGCAGCAAAGGCACCTATATCCGCACCCTGGTGGAGGATATCGGCGAAGCCCTTGGCTGTGGCGCCTATGTCGCAGAGTTGCGCAGGACCCAGGCCGGGCCCTTCGCACTGGCACAGACGGTGACCCTCGAAGCACTCGAACAGGCCCATGCCGAAGGCGGCAACGAAGCGCTTGATCGCTTCCTGATGCCTTCCGACAGCGGGTTGCAGGACTGGCCAATGGTCAGCCTGTCTGAACACAGTGCGTTCTACTGGCTGCATGGGCAGGCAGTACGCGCGCCGGATGCGCCGCAGTTTGGCATGGTCCGGGTACAAGATCACAACGCGCGCTTCATCGGTATCGGTGAAGTGAGTGAAGACGGGCGCATTGCGCCACGTCGGTTGATTCGGTCGGAATGACCGAAACCGCAGGGCGAGGCTTCGGCTGAACCCTACGGAATCAAGGGTGGCTGTCAGTAGGCACGGTCACACCTTTCTTATTAATACAGGGATTTGTCCCTGGCCTATTGGACCCCGTTCGCGGGATCCGTTATCAGGAGAAGCCAAATGGCCCTCAGCGTTGAAGAAAAAGCTCAAATCGTTACCGACTTCCAGCAAGCAGCTGGCGACACTGGTAGCCCGGAAGTTCAGGTTGCTCTGCTGACCGCGAACATCAACAAGCTGCAAGGCCACTTCAAGGCCAACGGTAAAGACCACCACTCGCGTCGTGGCCTGATCCGTATGGTTAACCAGCGTCGTAAGCTGCTGGACTACCTGAAGGGCAAAGACACCACTCGTTACAGCGCCCTGATCGGTCGCCTGGGCCTGCGTCGCTAATAGCGGCCTGGTCAGTGGTGTGCATGGCGTCTCATGCATTGGCAACGCTGCCTGGCAGCGTTGTCTTTGGGCGCGCCATGCGTATCTCCGAGGCTGGCAGCCTGGTTACGTTGTGCGGTTTTCCGCGCTTCGGCCAGGCTCCCAGCCTCGTGTTGTATCTGGACGGTCAATGGGGCCGATTCCCCGTTCTGCCCAAGAATTCGCAAGAAACCAGTTCCCCCAAGAGCCACTGAAAAGGTAGGAAACCGTGAACCCGGTAATCAAGACATTCCAGTTCGGTCAATCGACCGTTACTCTCGAAACGGGCCGTATTGCCCGTCAGGCCACCGGCGCAGTGCTGGTCACTGTAGACAACGACGTCACCGTGCTGGTGACCGTGGTCGGTGCCAAGCAAGCCGATCCAGGCAAGGGTTTCTTCCCTCTGTCGGTCCACTACCAGGAAAAGACCTACGCCGCCGGCAAGATCCCAGGTGGTTTCTTCAAGCGTGAAGGCCGTCCTTCCGAGAAAGAGACCCTGACCTCGCGCCTGATCGACCGTCCGATCCGTCCGCTGTTCCCTGAAGGCTTCATGAACGAAGTCCAGGTCGTCTGCACCGTGGTTTCCACCAGCAAGAAGACCGATCCGGACATCGCTGCGATGATCGGTACCTCGGCTGCCCTGGCAATCTCCGGCATTCCGTTCGAAGGCCCGATCGGCGCCGCCCGCGTTGCTTTCCACGAAAGCACCGGCTACCTGCTGAACCCGACCTACGAGCAACTGGCTGCCTCGAGCCTGGACATGGTCGTTGCCGGTACCTCCGACGCCGTTCTGATGGTTGAATCGGAAGCCCAAGAGCTGACCGAAGACCAGATGTTGGGCGCTGTTCTGTTCGCCCACGACGAATTCCAGGCTGTTATCCAGGCTGTTAAAGAGCTGGCCGCCGAAGCTGCCAAGCCGACCTGGGACTGGAAACCTGCCGTTGCCAACACCGAGCTGTTCAACGCCATCCGCGCTGAATTCGGCGAGGCTGTTTCGCAGGGCTACACCATCACCGTCAAGGCCGACCGCTACGCGCGCCTGGGCGAGCTGCGCGATCAGGCGATCGCCAAGTTCTCCGGTGAAGAAGGCCAGCCATCGGCTTCCGAAGTCAAAGAAATCTTCGGCGAAATCGAATACCGCACCGTTCGCGAGAACATCGTCAACGGCAAGCCGCGTATCGATGGCCGTGACACCAAGACCGTTCGCCCGCTGAACATCGAAGTCGGCGTCCTGCCGAAGACTCACGGTTCGGCGCTGTTCACCCGTGGCGAAACCCAGGCCCTGGTCGTTGCGACCCTGGGTACTGCCCGTGACGCCCAGCTGTTGGACACCCTCGAAGGCGAGAAGAAAGACCCCTTCATGCTGCACTACAACTTCCCGCCGTTCTCGGTTGGCGAGTGTGGTCGTATGGGCGGTGCTGGCCGTCGCGAAATCGGCCACGGCCGTCTGGCTCGTCGCTCGGTCCAGGCCATGCTGCCTGCCGCTGACGTGTTCCCGTACACCATCCGTGTGGTTTCGGAAATCACCGAGTCCAACGGTTCGAGCTCGATGGCTTCGGTCTGCGGTGCTTCCCTGGCACTGATGGACGCGGGTGTGCCGATGAAGGCGCCGGTTGCCGGTATCGCCATGGGCCTGGTCAAGGAAGGCGAGAAATTCGCGGTCCTGACCGACATCCTGGGTGACGAAGACCACCTGGGCGACATGGACTTCAAGGTTGCCGGTACCGCCAAAGGCGTTACTGCACTGCAGATGGACATCAAGATCAACGGCATCACCGAAGAGATCATGGAAATCGCCCTGGGCCAAGCCCTGGAAGCGCGCCTGAACATCCTCGGTCAGATGAACCAGATCATCGGCCAGTCGCGTACCGAGCTGTCGGCCAACGCTCCGACCATGATCGCGATGAAGATTGACACCGACAAGATCCGTGACGTCATCGGCAAAGGCGGCGCCACCATTCGCGCCATCTGCGAAGAGACCAAGGCTTCGATCGACATCGAAGACGACGGCTCGATCAAGATCTTCGGCGAAACCAAGGAAGCAGCTGAAGCAGCCCGTCAGCGCATCCTGGGCATCACTGCCGAGGCCGAAATCGGCAAGATCTATGTAGGTAAGGTCGAGCGCATCGTTGACTTCGGTGCCTTCGTCAACATCCTGCCTGGCAAAGATGGCCTGGTGCACATCTCCATGCTGAGCGATGCTCGCGTCGAGAAAGTCACCGACATTCTGAAAGAAGGTCAGGAAGTCGAAGTGCTGGTACTGGACGTGGACAACCGCGGCCGTATCAAGCTGTCGATCAAAGACGTTGCCGCGGCCAAGGCCTCCGGCGTCTAAGCGACTGACGCGCAATAGAAAAAAGAGCCCTTCGGGGCTCTTTTTTTTCGCCTGACGGGAACCTTTTGTACAGTTGCATCTTGCACGCAGGTTTACCTCGCAGGTTGCAAAATGCACGACTCATGCAACTGGATGAAAATGCTAACTCATTGATTTGTAAGCATTTAAGCGAAGCGGAAAAGCTGGCACAGCACATGCAACTACCTTCATACCTGCAGCCAGGAACAACGGCGCAGACCTTTCGAAAAACAGGAGTGACTCACATGAAGAAGTTCGCCATTGCTGCCGCTACTGCTACCGCTCTGACCCTGACCATGGCTAATGCGGCATTTGCCCAACAGTCCACCCAGGCCCCTATGACGCTGGCGGCCGGTGAGGTGACCAAAGCCAAGGAAGCTACTTCCGATACTTGGATCACCACCAAGGTGAAGGCTGACCTGATGACCGAGAAAGGTGTACCTGGCAGCGACATCAAGGTTGAAACCAACAAAGGTGTCGTATCGCTGTCCTCTGATGTGGCAGTGACTGACGCGCAGAAAGAGATGGCAGTTGCCATCGCCAAGAAGATCAAAGGTGTTCAGGCCGTTTCGGCTGATGGCCTGAAGTCCGAATAAGGGACGTCCCTCGGCCAAAAGGATTTGGCCACCAACACAAAAAGCCCCGGCAACCTGCCGGGGCTTTTCTTTGGCTGCTTCAAAAGCCCGGGTTGCGGGCGATTACATCGCTTTCGAAGCAGTCCTGCTCGGCGATCAGCGGCTCAACCAGTGGGCGGCTGTCGCGAAAGTGTGCCGTCTGGGTGTGTGCTTCATAGGCGGCGTCGTCCTGGTAGATCTCGTAGAGGTAGATGACCTCGGGGTCTAGGCGGTCCTGGGAGACGTCGAACACCAGGCACCCTGGCTCGTTGGCCACTGATGCAGCGGCATTGACCTTGATGGCCGTCAGAAAAGCCTCGGCGCAACCGGGCTTCACGCGTGTCTTGATAAACAGGCTATACACATGGCACTCCTTTTGTTTTACATTCTTATGTGAATTGTATACAAAAGTGGAGTCGCGCCAATGTCTGAATTGCCTGAACGCCCTGGTCGCTTTAACGGCTTGCGCCACATTGCCTTATTGGTACCCAACCTTGAGGAGTGCGAGCGCTTTTACGTCGACGTGCTGGGCATGGAGGTGCTCAACCGCGCCAATGAAGACCTGGTCTACCTGACCTGCGGTAACGACAACCTGTCATTGGGGCGCGGCGCCGGGGCCGCTAATGGCTTGCAGACGCTCGATCACTACGGCTTCATCGTCGACAGTGTGGAGGAGCTGGAGGCTTGGTATCAGTACTTCAAGGCGCACGGGGTGACCCTGCTGGACCGCCCGTTCAACCACGGTGACGGGGCGCGCAGCTTCCATTTGCTGGACCCGGCGGGGAACAAGGTGCAACCGCTGTATCACCCGGCAGTGTCGGGGCAGCGGCTGGTTTGAATGCATGGCCTTGCGGTGACTGTACTGGCCTCTTCGCGGGTGAACCCGCTCCCACCCGAACTGTGTAGCCTCCAAATCTAGCGCAGATCCTGTGGGAGCGGGTTTACCCGCGAAGGGGCGAGCACTGGCTCATTCGGCATCCAGGTGCATCGGTGTAATTACCCGGCCATCACTCTCGGCCTTGCCCAGGGTCGTGTCGATGAAGTACACCCGGTCATCTTCCAGCTTGCCTTTGTCCACCAGGTAGTCCTTGATGCTGCTGGCCCGCTCCTGGCCCAGCGTGCGTAGCAACGCGGCACTTTCGGCCCAGGACTTGATCACCGCCTCGCGCAGCTTGGCAGTGCGCTCGTCGCGGCCAAGTTGTTCCCATTCGGCCGGTGGTTGCTGCTTCAGGCGGGTGCGGTAGATGCCTTCGAGCATCGCCGGCTTGTCGCTGTCGTCGACCACCAGCATCGAAGCATTGGCAGGCACCTTGTCGCCACGACGTTGCAGGATCTTGTACCAGGTGGCCTGGTATTCGCGGTCCAGGCGCTGCTGGGCGATCAGCGGGCCGTCGCTGGTCTGCGCACTGGTGCCTTCGATTTCCAGACGCAGTTCCGGGCGCTCTTTGAGCGCCGAGGCCAGTTTGTCCAGGGAGGACTGAGCATCGCCCGTGAGCTCACTCGAGCCCGGGGCGAACGCGACAGTGCCAAGGTCTTCGGAACCCCCGCCAGCAATCAGCCCGCCGATAAACTTGAAGGGTGCCTGGGCCGCGCGCAGCACCAGGTTGCGCAGGGTTTGCCAGACGATCGGCATGACGCTGAACTGCGGGTTGTTGAGGTCACCGGTCACCGGCAACTCGATGGAAATCTTGCCCTCGGTGTCCTTGAGCAGCGCGACCGCCAGGCGGATCGGCAGGTCCACGGCATCTGGGCTGTCGACCTTCTCGCCCAACTGCAGTTGCTCGACCACCACTTTGTTCTCGGCCTTGAGCTGGCCGTTGGTGATCAAGTAATGCAGGTCGAGGTTGAGCCGCCCCTTGCGGATACGGAAGCCCGCGAACTTGCCGGAGTAGGGCGTCAGCGTGGTCAGTTCGACCCGCTTGAAGCTGGTGGCGATATCCAGGCTGGCCAGCGGGTTGAACGGGTTGAGCGCGCCTTTGATGGTGACCGGGGCATAGCGGTCGACCTTGCCCTTGATGTCCACCTTGGCCGGGTTCGGCTTGCGGTTGTCGATGGTGCCGATCTGGCCGTTGAGCTGCTGCACGGCGGTGGCGAAGTTGGGCGTAAGGGACAGGTCGGCGAAGTTGGCCGAGCCGTCATTGATGTCGATCTGGCCAATATGGATGCCCAACGGCTTGTCGCTGCTGGCCGGTTTCGCGGCCTTGGCTGCCGGCGCATCGGCCGGCTGCGGGATTAGCAGGTCGTTGACGTTGGTGGTGCGGTCTTCGTTGATGATGAAGCGAGCATAGGGCTGCAGCAAGGTCACCTTGTCGATCGACAGGGCATCACCGTGCACATAGGACAGGCCATCGACATTCACCTGCTGCCATTTCACGAAGTCGCGGCTCTTGATCGTGTCGAGGGTATGCAACTGGTTGACCTGGGCCTTGCCGGTGACGTTAAAGGCCAGTGGCTCGGTGCTTTTCAGGTCGACCTTGAGGTCGCTGGCAAGCATGCCGCTGCGCAGCTCCAGCAGAATGAACGGGCTGATGTAGGCCTGGGCCACACGCAGGTCGATGTCGCGTGTGCTGACATCCAGCTTGGCCCAGACAGGCGCCAGATTCACTTGGCCGGCAGCCTGCAATTTGCCTTGTTTGCCCACGCCGGTGTCGAGTTTGAGCGTGAAAGGCGACTGGTTGAGGCTGTCGAAGCCTTGCAGGTCGACATTGAGCGGGCCGACATCCAGTGCCACCGGTTCTTTCTGGCTACGGTCTGCCAGGTGCACGTTGTAGTTGCGCAGCTGGACGTCCTTGAGCAGCACTTGCCACGGCTTGCTCGGCGCTTGGGCGGCTTTTTCTGCAGGCGTAGGTTCGGCGGCGGCGGGCTCGGCCTTTTCTTTCGGCGTGGCCTTGGCCGGTTGGCTGGCGAACAGCTTCTGCCAGTCGAGCTGGCCGTCTTTTTCCAACGCGGCCCAGGTTTCGAGCTTGTCGCTGCGAATCTTGCCGACGATGACTTTTTGCTTGGCCAGGTCGATAGAGGTGTCGCTGACTTCGAGGTTGGCCAGGCGTACCAGTTGGCGGCCATCCGGAGCCTTGATGGCGAACGGCGCCACTTTTACCGAGGTGTTGTCCAGCAGCAGCTCGGTCTCTTTGGACAGGTTGAAGGTGTAATGAGTGTCGAGGCTGATGACGCCTTCTTCCAGCACCAGTGGTACGGCGTCACGCACATACGGCCAGAACGCCTTCATCTTGCCGTCGGTGACCTTCAGGGTGCCTTCGGAAGCAATGGGCGAAAGGCTGATTGTGCCACTCCAGTCGATCTGCCCGCCGTACGGGCCCTTCGCTACCAGGGTCATGTCGGCATTGTCGTCCGGGAGAGTGCTGAGGTTTTTCAGCTCCAGGTTCATGTTGTCGTACAGAAACTCGATCGGCTCGCTCGGGCGCTCGTCCTGGAAGTGCAGGTAACCTTCGTTGAGCTTGATGCTGCCGATGCGCAGCGGGAATGGGTCGCTGGGCGGCTGCTCGGGCTTGGCTTCGCTGGGGGGCAGCTTGAACAACTGGGTCAGGTTGAGCTGCCCGCCCTTGGCGAACAGCACTTCGCTGCGCGGTTTGTCGAGCTCTACCGCCGTCAGGTGCAAGGCGCCATTCCACACGCTGTCGAGCGCAAGGTTGGCATAGAGCCGCTCGAAGCCGACCTGTTCCTTGCCAGGTTCGCCAATTTGCAGGCCCCACAGGGTCAGTTCGAGGCTGAAGGGGTTGAGCTCGATGCGCTGCAGGTGAGCAGGCACGGTGGCATATTGCGCCAATTGCTGATTGGCAATGCGCAGTGCGACACCGGGGAGAATGAGGAAGCCGAGCAGGCTGTAGAGGGCTACGAGAGCCACCATGGCGCCGAGGGCGCGAATCAATCCTTTGTACATGTGTCGCTTCGTCTGTCTAAGCAGGAGTGCTTGGAGTATGGCAGGTTAAATCAGTTCCGCTGAGGCGACCGATTCGCCTCATTCGATGCCCATTCGCCGTTTCGCTCGGTGCGCCGAACCATCGCGCATGGCCCAGCGCAAAACCGGTGCAGTGCGTTGCAGGCCGAGGCGGATCAGGCGCCGCTGCAATGGCCCGTGCTGCAGCCCGAGCATGGCTTGGGCCCAGTCGGGCAGCAGGTCGATGCCGGCGTTCAGCATGAGCTTGCCGACAGGTTGTGCCAGGCGGCTGGGCGCCGGGGCGGCAAGCAGGATGTCGACCACCTCATGGCTACGGGCATCGCACTGCAGCTGCGGGCGCATGTGCCTGAGGTAGTCCTCGACCTGCTGGCAGGAGCGCGGCACATCGCGCGCGCCCAGGCGTTCGGCGATCAGGGCAATCTCGTTGTAGTAGGCATCCTGCTCGGCGCGGGGCAGGTGCGGGTTGCGGTAACGCAGGTGGGCCGCGAGGAAGCTGCTGACTTCGGCCACATGCACCCAGGTCAGCAAGCCAGGATCACTGGCGGCATACGGGCGGCCATCGGCGGCGGTGCCGGTGACTTGCAGGTGGATGGTGCGGACTTTTTCGATCAGCCACTCGGCGTCGCGGGTCGAGCCAAAGGTGGTGCCGGAGATGAACTGGCTGGTGCGACGCAAGCGGCCGAGCAGGTCTTGGCGAAAGTTCGAATGGTCCCACACGCCGGCCAACGCCAGCGGGTGCAGCAGTTGCAGCATGAGGGCACTGATACCGCCGACCAGCATGCTTGGGAAATCGCCGTGCACTTGCCAGCTGATGCTCTGCGGGCCAAACAGCCCAGGGTCGCCCTTGGGCGATTCCAGGTCGAGCTGGCCGAGGGCCAGCCCGGTAAGGCTCATGACCTGGGTTTCGATGCGGCGGCGAAGGGCTTCCATGGCGACCTGTCGTTCAGGGCGGCCATGAAAGGGGCCGCCAGCTAATGGTTGAGACGTTTGTCGATCAAGCCCTGAACCACACTCGGGTCGGCCAGGGTCGAGGTATCGCCCAGGTTTTCCAGCTCGTTGCAGGCGATTTTGCGCAGTATACGCCGCATGATCTTGCCCGAGCGGGTTTTGGGCAGCGCCGGTGCCCACTGGATCAGTTCCGGTTTGGCGAAGCTGCCGATTTCCTTGCTGACCAAGGCCAGCAATTCGGCCTTGAGCGCGTCGCTGGGGTCGACGCCGTTCATGGGGGTGACAAAGGCATACACACCCTGGCCCTTGAGGTCATGGGGGTAGCCCACCACCGCGGCCTCGGCGACGCTGTCGTGCAACACCAGGGCGCTTTCCACTTCGGCGGTGCCGATGCGGTGGCCGGAGACGTTGATCACGTCGTCGATGCGCCCGGTGATCCAGTAATCGCCGTCGGCATCGCGGCGTGCGCCGTCGCCGGTGAAGTAGTAGCCGGGCATGGGTTTGAAGTAGGTTTCGACCATGCGCTGGTGGTCACCATAAACGCTGCGAATCTGCCCGGGCCAGCTGGCTTTGATGGCCAGCACGCCAGCGCCAGGGCCTTCAATGGGGGTGCCTTTTTCATCCAGCAGCACCGGCTGTACGCCGAACATCGGTTGGGTCGCGCAACCCGGTTTGAGCCGTTGCGTGCTGGGCAGGGGCGTGAGCATGATGCCGCCGGTTTCGGTCTGCCACCAGGTATCGACGATCGGGCAGCGCTTTTGGCCGACTTCCTCGAAGTACCATTCCCACGCTTCCGGGTTGATCGGTTCGCCGACGCTGCCGAGCAGGCGCAGGCTTTTGCGTGAGGTGCTCTGGAGTGGCCCGGAGCCTTCGCGCATCAGGGCGCGCAAGGCCGTTGGCGCGGTGTAGAAGATGTTGACCTGATGCTTGTCGACCACCTGCCAAAAGCGCGAGGTGTCGGGGTAGTTGGGTACCCCTTCGAACATCAGCGAAATCGCGCCATTGGCCAGCGGGCCATAGACGATGTAGCTGTGGCCCGTGACCCAGCCTACATCGGCGGTGCACCAGAACACTTCGCCCTCGTGGTAATCGAACACCACCTTGAAGGTCATGGTGGCCTGCAGCAGGTAGCCGGCAGTGGTGTGCAGGACGCCCTTGGGTTTGCCGGTGCTGCCGGAGGTGTAGAGGATGAACAGTGGGTCTTCGGCCGCCATCGGTTCAGGTGGGCAGTCGTCGCCAGCGTGTTCCGTCACCTGGTGATACCAGAGGTCGCGGCCCTCGCTCCAGGCCACATCACCCCCCGTCCGCCGGACAACGAATACGCTGCTGACATTCGGGCAACTGGCCAGGGCCTTGTCGACGTTCAGCTTCAGTGGAATGCGCTTGCCACCGCGGATGCCTTCATCGGCGGTGATCACGGTACGGCAGTCGGCATCGAGGATGCGGTCACGCAGGGCATCGGGCGAGAAGCCGCCGAACACCACCGAGTGCACGGCGCCCAGCCGGGTGCAGGCGAGCATGGCGAAGGCGGCCTTGGGAATCATCGGCATGTAGATGCACACCCGGTCGCCTTTCTTCACGCCGCGTGCCTTCAGGGCGTTGGCCAAGCGGCAGACCTGGCGGTGCAGTTCGCGGTAGGTGATGGCTTTGGCGTCTTGCGGGTCGTCGCCCTCCCAGAGCAGGGCAGTCTGTTCACCGCGTGTGGCCAGATGGCGGTCGATGCAGTTGTAGCTCACGTTCAACTGGCCACCGTCGAACCAGCGTGCCTGGCCGGTTTTCAGGTCGCACTGGTGCACGCTCGACCAGGGTTTGATCCAGTCCAGGCGTTTGGCTTGCTCGGCCCAGAAGGTGTCGGGGTCTTCCACCGATTGGCGGTAGAGGCGGCGGTAATCGTCGTCAGTGAGGGCGGCGGACTGGCTGACGGCCAGGGCCTGGGGGTAGTCGCGGATATCGAACATGGCGGGTGGTCCTTGCGCTTGTCGGGGGCGATGGACTGCAACGGCTATTCGATGGACAAGTGTAGTCAGGCGGGGTTCGTCTGGATGAGAAAGACAAAGGGCCCACCATGACGGTGAGCCCTTTGTGGGGGTCAGTTGGCGGACGGGCGACCGACCTTCCAATAAATGTAACCGAGCCCGATTGGCGCGATGAAGATGGCCAAGAACCAGCACATGAACATGGTGATGACCTTGACCAGCAGCATAAGCAGCGCGGGCACGACGAACAGGTTGTTGCCCATGATGAAGCCGACGATGCTTTCGTAAACGAAGCGCGCGTAGGGATACAGCAGCGTGCTGATCACCGCCATGCTGATTTCGCCAACGGGCAGATCGGGCGAGGCGTTGACTTTGCCGCTGATGAAAATCGCGCCGATGATGGCGCCGAACACCAGTTGACGGAAGTAATAGCCTGATTTCATGCTGCCAAATATCGTGGCCTTCAGCCTGTCCATAAGATCCCTCTCATACTCGGATTTGTTGAAGTGGCGCACCTTAGCAAGATGTAACCGTATGTGCCAGGCCGTGAATGAGAAGGCGTGATGGGTTTCTGTGGGGTAAGGGCCGCTGAGCGGCCCCTGTGTCATCAACCGCGGTGACGGCCGCGGAAGTAGTTGATCAGGCCCTGGGTAGAGCCATCTTCGGCGCTGTCTTCCAGGCTGCCGACAAGGCGCTGGTAGACACCTTTGCCCAGCTCTTTGCCCAGCTCCACACCCCATTGGTCAAAGGCGTTGATGCCCCAGATCACGCTCTGCACGAAGACCTTGTGCTCATACATCGCCACCAGTGCGCCCAGGCGGCGTGGGCTGATGCGCTCTACCACCAGGGTGTTGCTCGGGCGGTTGCCCGGGATCACCTTGTGCGGGGCCAGCTTTTCGATGTCGGCTTCGTTCAGGCCTTTGGCGCGCAGCTCGGTCTCGGCTTCATCGCGGGTTTTGCCGAGCATCAGCGCCTGGCTCTGCGACAGGCAGTTGGCGTACAGCCACTGATGGTGGTCGGCCACCGGGTTGAAGCTCACCACCGGCACGATGAAGTCAGCAGGAATGAGGTGGGTACCCTGGTGCAGCAACTGGTGGTAGGCGTGCTGGCCGTTACAGCCCACGCCACCCCAGATCACCGGGCCGGTTTCGGTATGCACCGGCGTTCCATCCTGCAGGACGCTCTTGCCATTGGACTCCATGTCCAGCTGTTGCAAGTGCTTAGTGATGTTGCGCAGGTAGTGGTCGTACGGCAGGATCGCGTGGCTGCGGGCGCCCCAGAAGTTGCCATACCAGACGCCCAGCAGGGCCAGCAGCACCGGCATGTTCTTGTCGAACGGCGCGGTCTGGAAGTGCTGGTCCATGGTGTAGGCACCCGACAGCAGCTCCTTGAAGTTGGCGGTGCCGATGGCCAAGGCGATCGGCAGGCCGATGGCCGACCACAGCGAATAGCGCCCACCGACCCAGTCCCACATCGGGAAGATGTTCTCTTCACGGATACCGAAGGCGACGGCG
>NZ_JABWRW010000036.1:0-45776 GCF_014269095.1 Pseudomonas sp. SWRI50
TACCTGCAGTTCGCCAGGCTTTCCGGGGCGAACATGCACCAGGCCAACCTGCGGGCGGCGCTCGATCTCACAGGCGCCAAAAATTCCAAACCGAACCCCAAGGTCACAAAATCTCCCACCAAACCTCACCCCGCCACCCGCACCACCCCCAGATCGATCCCCAGGTGCACCAGCTCAGCGTGGGAACTCACCTGCAACTTGCTCTTGAGCAAAGTCAGGTGATTGGAAACGGTCTTGGCACTGATGCACAGCTGTTCGGCAATCACCCGCACCGGGGTGCCCTTGGCCAGCATCACGAAAATCTCCAACTCGCGCTGGGTCATGCGCTGCAAGCGCGGGTCGCTGGCGTTTTGTTGCGGTGTGCAGGCCAGCTGTGTAGCTAAAGGCTGCTCGATATAGGCATGCCCGGCCAACACCCGTTGTACCGCCTCGATCAACACCTGGGGCGCCGAATTCTTGGTCAGGTAGCCCGAAGCCCCCGCCTCCAGAGCCTGGCGCACCAGGGGCAGCTCATCATGCATGCTGAAAAACAGTACCCGCAGCTGCGGCAGGCGCTGACGTAGCCGGCGGGTGGTCTCCAGGCCGCTGATGCCGGGCAGGCCGAAGTCCATGATCACCAGGTTCGGCACTTGCTCCTGAACCCGCACCAGCGCCTCTTCGCCACTAGCGGCCTCGCGCACTTCCATCGCCGGCAGCACCGCCCGCAACAGGCTGGCATAACCCTGGCGCACCACGGCGTGGTCATCCACCAATACGATATTCATCAGGCCTCCATGGGAATGTTCAGGGCCAACGCCCAGCCGGCACCCGGGCGACTCAGGATGCGTAATTCGCCGCCCAGGCTGCGCGCGCGCTCGGCCATCGAATGCAGGCCAACGCCGGGCCGCTGGGGCTGGCTCGCGCCGCAGCCGTTGTCACGCACCAACAGGCGCAAGCCCTTGGCACTGCGTTGCAGGCGCACCCGCACCTGGCTGGCGCCGGCATGCCGGGCAACGTTGGTCAACGCCTCCTGCAGCAGGCGATACAAATGCGTTCTGCTGGAGCCAGGCAGCACCGGCAGGCGCTCACCGACCCGCAAACGGCAATCGATGCCCTGGCTGGCCTGCCATTGGCTCACCAGCACACCAAAGGCTTCGGCCAATGGCACGTGTTGCAACGCCACCGGATACAAGTCGTGTACCAAGGCACGAAAGCCTTGCTGCAGGCGTTCGCAGTTAAGCTCCAGGGCTTGCGCGGTCTGCTCCACCACCGTCGGCTGGCCTGCCACCATGCGTAACAGGCAGACCTGGGCGCGGATACCCGCCAGGTACTGCCCGAGGTCATCGTGCAGGGCCTGCGCCAGGTGGGTGCGTTCCTGTTCCTGTACCGCCAACAGGGTTTGGGTCAGCTGGGCATTATCAGCCCGGGTCTGCTCCAAGGTCGCGGTCATGCGGTTGAAATGCGCCGCCAACTGGCGTGCCTCCGGCAGGCCGGATTCGCGCAGGCGAGTGGTCAACTGCCCACCCGAGACCTGGCGCAATGCACGCAGCAGTTCATCCAGCAGGCTCATGCCGCGCCGCACGGCCCAGCGTATGGTCAACAGGCTCACGAGCAAGGCCAGGCCACACAAGCCCAGCAACTGCTGCAGGGAATCCCGGACTTCGTCGATTTCATCCCGCGCATCCACGGCGATCAGTACCCGGCGCCCGTCGCTCAAATCCAACAAACGGGTGCTGTGACGGCGATCACCGAACAGCTGGCGCCCCAGCCAGGCATCCAGGCCGGCATCCCGCGGCATCTGCGCGGTTTCGCCCGCCGCCAGCCAGTGCACCCGCACGTGGCGCAGGCGCTGAGTCAGCCGCGGTTGCAGGCTCGCCGGGTCGCGTTCGGCCGTGTCGGCGAGGTACGCCACCACAGCTTCGGCAGATTGCAATTCGCGCTCGACATCGGCCACCGCCTGGTGCAGCAGCAACCCGCCACAGGCCAAGGTGACCAAGGCGAAAAAGAACGTGACCCACAGGTTGATCTGCCACTGGGCCGACAGGTTGATGAGGCGCATTGGGCAGTTTCCTCCGGGTGAACGCGGCCAGGGCTGCGAGCCATCGTAAAACCAAGGCCTTAGCGGTGATTTACTACCTTGGTACTGGCCGAGCGCTACTTTCTGCATATTTCCCCCTCCCGGCCGGCTTCCTATGCTGGCGCCATCTGCCGTGGAGTGCGTTTATGCGCCAGCCTGCCCCTCTTGCCCTGACCTGCCTGCTGGCCCTGGCCACGGCGCTGTGTTCGGCCTTCGCATCGGCCGCCCCGCCAGAGCCGCAATTGCAGGTGCGCATCGGCTACCTGGGCTATCGCCCCGACCCCGGCCCGCTGCTGTCCAACATCATCCCCGAGCCCGCCGACGCGGGGCTGCAGGGTGCCGAGCTGGCGATTGTCGACAGCAACAGTACGGGGCGTTTTCTCAAGCAGGCGTTCACCCTTGCCAGCACCCACGTAGACAGCCCCGAGGCCCTGCTGCAAGCCGCCAAGGCCCAGCATGACCAGGGCCTGCGGCTGTTCGTGGTGAACGCGCCGGCCGCCAGCCTGCGCGCACTGTCTGCCGCCCTGCCCGACAGCCTGCTGTTCAACGCCGGCAGCCCCGACGACAGCCTGCGCAGCAGCCAGTGCCAGGGCAATGTGCTGCATAGCCTGCCCAGCCGCGCCATGCTGGCCGATGCCCTGGCGCAGTTTCTGGTACTGCGCAAATGGCAACGGGCGTTGCTCGTGGTCGGCCAGACCGAAGACGACCAGGCCTACGCCGCGGCCCTGCGCCGGGCGGTGAAGCGCTTCGGCGTGCAGCTGGTGGCGGAAAAAACCTGGCGCTTCGACAACGACCAGCGCCGCAGCGCCCAAGCCGACATGCCCCTGTTCACCCAAACCGCCGAGTACGACGTGGTGCTGGTGGCCGACGAACGCGGTGACTTCGGCGAATACCTGCCCTACCAGACCTGGTATCCCCGCCCCGTGGCCGGCACCCAGGGCCTGACCCCCACCGGTTGGCACAAGACGGTAGAAACCTTCGGCGCGGCGCAGTTGCAAAAACGCTTCGAAGCCCAGGCCGGACGCTGGATGAACGACCGCGACTTCGCCGCCTGGATGGCCGTGCGCAGCATCGCCAGCGCCGTCAGCAAACTGCGCCAGGCCGAGCCACGCGCCCTGCAGCAACTGCTGCTCAGCGACCAGCTGCCGCTGGATGGCTTCAAGGGCCGCAAGCTCAGCTACCGCCCTTGGAACGGCGAGCTGCGCCAACCCATCCCGCTGGTTCAGCCACGCGCGCTGGTCAGCACTTCGCCCCAGGAGGGCTTCCTGCACCCTTTCAACGAAATGGACAGCCTGGGCTTCGACAAGCCCGAAGTGACCTGCGGCTACCCCTGAAACCGATAATCACAAAAAAAGGATTCCGCCATGCGTCGCCCCCTTTGCTACCGGCCTGTGCTTTTCCCCACCCTGCTGGCCGGCGCGCTGGCGCTTGCCAGCGGGCACGCCAGCGCCGCCACCGCCTGGGTCTCGAACGAGAAGGACAACAGCCTTAGCCTGATCGACCTGCAAAGCCTGGAAGTTACCGAGACCCTGCCCGTGGGCCAGCGCCCACGTGGCCTGCTGCTGTCCCACGACAACAAGCGGCTGTACATCTGCGCCAGCGATTCGGACCGCGTGCAGGTGATGGACGTGGCCACCCGCAAGATCATCAAGGAGCTGCCCTCCGGCAAGGACCCCGAGCAGTTCGCCCTGCACCCCAATGACCGCTGGCTGTATGTGTCCAACGAAGACGACGCACTGGTAACGGTGATCGACACCGAAACCGACAAAGTGCTCGGCCAGATCAACGTCGGCATCGAGCCCGAGGGCATGGCGGTAAGCCCCGATGGCAAGTGGGCGGTCAATACCAGCGAAACCACCAACATGCTGCACTGGATCGACACCAGCACCCAGACCCTGGCCGACAGCACCCTGGTGGATCAACGGCCGCGCTTCGTCGAGTTCAACCAGGATGGCTCGCGGCTCTGGGCCTCGGCGGAAATCGGCGGTACGGTGACCATTCTCGACGTGGCCACGCGCCAGGTGCTGAAAACCCTGAACTTCCAGATCAAGGGCGTGCACCCGGACAAAGTCCAGCCGGTGGGCATCAAGCTCAGCGCCGATGGCCAGTACGCGTTCGTCGCCCTAGGCCCGGCCAACCATGTGGCGGTGATCGATGCCAAGACTTACGAAGTGCTGGACTACCTGCTGGTTGGGCGGCGCGTTTGGCAGCTGGCGTTCACCCCAGACCAAAGCCAATTGCTGGCCACCAACGGGGTCAGCGGCGACGTCTCGGTGATCGATACCAAAACCCTCAAGGTGCTCAAATCGGTAAAGGTCGGGCGCTACCCCTGGGGCGTGGTGGTCACGCCATGAATACCCTCGACGTCAGTGACGTGAGTTTCGCCTACGGCCAGCGCGAGGCGCTCAAGCACGTGGGGTTCAGTGTGGCGCCTGGGCGTTTTGCTGCGTTGCTGGGCCCCAATGGCGCCGGCAAGTCGACCTTGATCGCACTGCTCACCCGGCTTTACGACGTGCAACAGGGCGACATCCGCGTCTGCGGCTGCTCGTTGCGCAACGCGGCGCGCCCGGCGTTGCGACAACTGGGCGTGGTGTTTCAGCAAAGCACCCTGGACCTGGACCTGAGCGTCGAACAGAACCTGCGCTACCACGCCTCGTTGCATGGCCTGTCGCGGCGCCAGGGCAACCTGCGGGTCGAGGCCGAACTGGCCCGCCAGGGCCTCGACGAGCGCCGGCGCGAGCCCGTTCGTGCGCTGAATATCGGGCACCGGCGCCGGGTGGAAATTGCCCGCGCCCTGCTCCACCAACCGCGCTTGCTGTTGCTCGACGAAGCCAGCGTCGGCCTCGACCCGGCCAGCCGCCTGGCGCTCAACCAGCACCTTCGGCACCTGTGCCGCGAGCAGGGGCTGAGTGTGCTCTGGACCACACACCTGCTGGATGAGGTGCAGCCCAGTGATGACCTGCTGATCCTGCACCAGGGGCGCCTGGTGGCCAGTGGCACCGCCGATGCCCTGACCCAAGCGCACGGCGGCAACCTCGACAACGCCTTCGCGCGCCTGACCCGCGCGCCCGGCGCCACCCCAGGAGTGAAGGCCTGATGAACGCCTACTGGCAATGTTTCAACGGCATCCTGCTGCGCGAATGCCTGCGGTTCGTGTTGCAGCGCACGCGGTTTCTCAGCGCCCTGGTACGCCCTCTGCTGTGGTTGCTGGTCTTTGCCGCCGGGTTTCGTGCGGCCCTGGGCATAGCGATCATCGAGCCCTACGACACCTACATCCCCTACGAGGTGTACATCATCCCCGGCCTTGCCTGCATGATTCTGCTGTTCAACGGCATGCAGGGCTCGCTGTCGATGGTCTATGACCGCGAGATGGGCAGTATGCGCGTGCTGCTGACCAGCCCCTTGCCGCGGGCGTTTCTGCTCGGCAGCAAACTGCTGGCGACCTCGTTGATTTCCCTGCTACAGGTTTATGCGTTTCTCGCCATTGCCTGGCTGTATGGCGTGCAACCCCCGGCTGCGGGGTTGTTGCTGGCGCTGCCGGCCTTGTTGCTGGTGGCCTTGATGCTCAGCGCTCTGGGGCTGTTGCTGTCGAATGCGATTCGCCAGTTGGAGAACTTTGCCGGGGTGATGAATTTCGTGATCTTCCCGTTATTTTTCCTGTCCTCGGCGCTGTACCCGCTGTGGAAGATGCGCGAGGCCAGCCAGTGGCTGTATTGGCTGTGCGCCCTGAACCCCTTCACCCACGCCGTGGAACTGGTGCGTTTCGCGCTGTACGAACGCTTCAATCCGCTGGCGCTGGCGGTTTGCCTGGGCCTGACCGTGCTGTTCACCCTGCTCGCGATACTGACCTTCAACCCCCAGCACGCAGCGCTGCGCAAGCCGCGCTGACAGCTTGCGCTGTCACGCAGAGAACAAGGGTCATTGTGGGAGCGGGCTTGCCCCGCGAATGAGGCCACGCGGAGCATGGCACCGGCTTCGCCGGTGTTCGCGGGGCAAGCCCGCTCCCACAAGGTGCTCCTCAAGCGCTTGACCACCTACTACTTTAGTACTGGCTTTACTGTCTATCGTCGCATTCACAAAGCACCGCCGCTGGCATGTAATGGGCCTATAACAAAAAGGATAAACCCCATGCCTCGTGCCCTGCCCAGGCTGCCACGTGCTTTGCTGGCAGCCCTTTCGCTGAGTCTGCTGCTGGGCGTCGCCCAGGCCGGCACCACGCCGCTGTTTTCTGCCGAGGGGTATCGCACCACCCTCTACCGCAGCCCGACACCGCACCAGGTCGAGGGCGCCCAGGTCATCGACACCGCCACCTTGCAAAACCTGCTGGGCCAGCACCCCAAGCCGGTGCTGGTCGATGTGTACCGCCGGCAATGGCTGCAAGGCCGTTTCATCGAAGACGAACCCCACGCCAACCTCCCCGGCAGCCACTGGTTGGCCAACACCGGCGACGGCGAGCTGAGCCCCGCCTGGCAAGACTACTTCGTGCACCATCTGCAAAAAGCCACCGCCGGCCGCCTGGAGCAACCGCTGGTCTTTTACTGCCGCTCCGATTGCTGGTTAAGCTGGAACGCGGTAAAACGCGCAGCATCCCTGGGCTATAAGACGTTGTATTGGTACCGCGACGGCCTGGACGCCTGGGAAGCTGCCAACCTGCCATTGCAGCCGGCCCAGCCAGAGCCCTTTCCCTGAACTCACTACCGGTAAACGCGTGCGCGCCCCATCCAATAAAAACGAGGTGAAAAGGCCATGTACAAAATTCTGATTGCCGACGATCACCCACTGTTTCGCGAAGCCATCCACAACGTCATCAGCGATGGCTTCCCAGGCAGCGAAGTCATGGAGACTGCCGACCTGGACAGCGCCCTGGCGCTGACCCTGGAACATGACGACCTCGACCTGATCCTGCTCGACCTGAACATGCCCGGCATGCACGGCCTCAATGGCCTGATCACCCTGCGCAACGAGGCACCGACCACACCGGTGGTGATTGTCTCGGCCGAGCAGGAAAAACAAATCGTGCTGCAGGCCATCACCTATGGCGCCGTGGGTTTCATCACCAAGTCCTCGCCACGTTCGCAGATGATCGAAGCAATCGAGCAGATCCTCACCGGCAATGTCTACCTGCCACCCGACATCATTCGCGCCAACAAAAGCAGCACCAGCCGGCGCCAGAGCGATACCCCAAGCTTCCCACCCGAGATGCTCCAGGCCCTGACCCGCAAGCAGTTGCTGGTGCTCGAGCGCATGACCAAAGGCGAGTCGAACAAGCAGATCGCCTACACCCTGGACATCGCTGAAACCACGGTCAAGGCCCACGTTTCGGCGATCTTGCGCAAACTCAACGTGCACAACCGGGTGCAGGCCATCCTCAGTGCTGGCGATATCGACTTCGGCGACTACCTGCGCCGTTAAAGTGGCTGAACGGGGCTGTTGGCCAGCAAATGGCTCATCGCAGCCTTGAGTTTCATTGGCCGCACCGGCTTGTGCATCAGGGTGTGGCCCCGCTCGCGGATCTGTTGCTTAAGTTCGTTGCTGTAGTTGGCGGTGATCATCAATGCCGGAATCGGCACGGCGCGGCGGGCACTGATCCTGGCCACGGCATCGACACCATTGCAGTCGTTGTCCAGGTGGTAGTCGGCGATCAACAGGTCGGCTTCGGCGTGGTAGTTGTCCACCTGCCGCGCCAGGTCTTCCTCCGACAGCGCAGTGACCACCCGGCAACCCCACCCTTCCAGCAGGGTGCGCATGCCGGCGCAAATCGCCGCATCGTTATCCAGCACCCACACCCGCGCACCGCTCAGGCGTTCGAGCATCGGCTCGCTGATGGCCAGGCTCGGCGGGGCCTTGGGCGCGGTTGCGCTCAGCGGCACTTCGACGGCGAACACCGAGCCTTTGCCGAGCCAGGAACGCACCCGAATCCGATGGCCGAGGATGCCCGCGATCTTTTCCACGATCGCCAGGCCCAGGCCCAAGCCACGGTCTTGGTCCGGGCGCTGTACATCGCCCCGTTTGAACTCCTGGAACATTTCGTCCAGGCGCTCTTCGGCGATGCCGATCCCGCTGTCCCAGACTTCGATCCACAGGCCCCGGCGCTGGCGCCGACAGCCCAGCACCACGCGGCCGCTGCGGGTGTAGCGGATGGCATTGCTGAGCAGGTTGCGCAGAATCCGCGCCAACAGTTGGATGTCACTGTGCACCAAGGCCGAACAGCCCACGAAGTGCAGTTCCAGCCCTTCGCTGCGCGCCACCTGGGCGTATTCGGCGGCCAGGTTGTCCATCAGTTCGCTAAGGGCGAAGGGGGCGATATCGGCCTTGATCACCCCGGCGTCAAGCTTGGAAATATCCACCAGGGTGCCTAATAGGTTTTCCACGTCTTCCAGGGAATTACTGACGTTGCGCACCAGTTGAACGCTCTGGTGCGGCTCGCGGCGTTCGAGCAACGCGCTGGTGAACAGCCGCGCCGCGTTCAGGGGTTGCAGCAGGTCATGGCTGACCGCAGCGAGAAATTTGGTTTTCGACAGGTTGGCCTGCTCGGCCTCGCGCTTGGCCTCGCGCAACCGTGATTCGGCCCGGCTGCGCTCATCGATCTCGCGCAGCAACTGGTCGTTGAGGCTGGTCAGCTCGGCGGTGCGCTCGCGCACCCGTTGCTCAAGGTTCTGGTAAGCCTGGTGCAGCGCCTCGGCGCTCTTGCGCCGCTCGGTAATGTCGCGGATCAACACGAAAATCCCCACCACTTCGCCATTGGCCAGGCGGTTGGGGACGTAGGAGCGCAGCATGTAGCGCTCCTGGCCGTTGATGTTGTTTTCGGCAAACTCGAAGGTCACGCTCTCGCCCGCCAACGCGCGCGCCACGTAGGCCTCCAGGCGTTGGTAATGCGATTCGCTGTGGGCCTCGCGCAGGCTTTGGCCCAACATCACGCCGCGGGGCCAGCAGTACCACTCCTCGTACACCTTGTTGGTGAACTCGTAGACCAGGTCGGCATTCAGGTAAGCAATCAGCGCTGGAACATGGTCGGTGATCAGGCGAATCAGTTGCGATTTCTGCGCCACCGCCTGCTCGCGGCGCAAGGTCTCGCTGAGCTTGACCTCGGTGATGTCGGTGAACAGGAACACCCGCCCGCCTTCGCAAGTAGGCCGTTCGCTGACTTGTAGCCAGCGCCCGTTCTGCAGGCGGTACAGCAGGTGCTCATCGGCCGGCCCGCGGGGCTCTTCGGTGAACACCCCGCTGGCGGTCATCAGTTGCTTGACCTCGGCCAAGCGCATGCCGGCGATGATCCGCACCCGGCTGTTGGCCCAGAACGCCTTGAAACGGCTGTTGCACAGCACGATGCGCTGGTTCTGGTCGAACAGCACGAAGGCGTCGGAGATGCTTTCGATGGCGTCGATCAAGTGTTGGTGGGCGGTCTCGGCCCGCAACCGCGCTTCACTGAGCAGGTGGTTACCGGCCTTGAGCTCGGCCATGGCCTGGTTGAGGGCGTCAGTGCGTTCGCGGACCTGCTCAGCCAGCACCACCGAGTGCTGGAATGCCGCGTAGGGGTCGTTGCCGCGGGTCACGCCCGACTCGACGCGTTCGATCAGCGCAGTGTTGATGCGCTGCAGCTTGCGGTTCTCGTGCTGCAGCCGAGCGACCTCGGCCTGCAGTTCAGCGGCTGACGGGTGGCCGGTTGCGGGCAATGGCGACCCCGGTGAAGGTCTGGTTGATATGCATGCCATTGAACTGTTCTCCATAGGTGTTGAAGCCCATCACCCGCTGCTCGCGCAAGAACGCGCCGACCTGCTCCAGGCCGTCGTGGGCTTCCAGTTCCAGGCGCCGCAGGAAACAGTCGCAGCCAATGGTCAGCAGCAAGGGGCCCAGGCGCTGGTGCAGCCCGTCGAACAGGGTGTGCAGCTTTGGCAACAGCGGGCCCGGTGTCATGGCCGTGAGCACGATGCCGTTTTCCACCGCACAGTAGAAACTCAGGCTCAGGTCCGGGTGCACCTGCTGGATTGCCCGGACGTAATACTGATCGTGAATTCGCACCGCCAACGGGTGGGCAGCGAATACCCGGTGATCGAGCTCGGCCACCGGCACGCCGATGTGCCGGGCGTATTCCTCGGCAGCGGGTTCGGCATTGAGTTCGAAGACCCGCCGCTGAGCGCTGTCGGCGCCGGTCACCACCAGCTTTTCATCACGCGGCAGGATGTGGTGCGTGGTGAACACTTCAAAGTCGAGCCAGGTATTGACCAGCACCACTACCGCCGCGCCGCTGTGGAACGCCCCGCCGAAGTACACATGGGTACGGGTCAGGTAGTTGTCGTCGCCGGCCGACCCGCCGAAATGCGGAATGTCCCCCAATGCCGCGCTCAGGGCGCCAAGGAACATCTCCTCACGGCTGGACAAGCCGTCGAGCAGGGTCAGGGCAAAGCTGTGGCCTTTGATCGGCGCGAGGGTATTGCTGCGGCAGGTGCCGACCAGCCGTTCGACCATCTGCTGGGCGTCGATCAGGCTGAAGCGTTCCATTTCATCGATCAGTTCGGTGGCGATGGAAAACTGCCGATGATCGAACCCCAGCGCCGTCACGCAGTTACGGCCGTAGCCTAGCGGGGTGATTTCGCCGGCACTGGTGCAGCCCACCAGGCGAATGCCGCCGAAACCTTGTTCCAAGGCCTCGCCCAACTCCTGCAGGTCGTATTCGGCAGAACAGAAGAACAGCACGAACCCCAGGTGCGGGTGCAGCAGCTGCCGCGCCAGGTCCTGGGCTGCAAGCCGCGCATCGGTTGCCTGGGACATGGCGCTGACCACACCGTCGTTCTGGGCCTGCTGCATCGTGGTCTCCGGCGCGGGTTGTCTGAAGGTTGAGTGTACGGAGGACGTCCCAGAGGGCGAATGCTACTTGGGTAGCGGGTAGGCGGTTCCATGGGAGTATGGGTTGGTTGTAGGGGCCTGCCTTGGGGGGGGTGGTGGGGCGCAGATCGAGCGCCGCGCGGGCGGCGCTCGATCTCATGGGCGCAGAAAATGCCGAGGCAAACACCTCGCCCTCCAAAACGCTACCAGGTCAGCACCGCCCCCAATGCAAGGGTATCGGTGTCTTCGTTCTGATCGCTGGTGTCATGCCCATCAATGGAAAACTGGTTGTACTCGGCCACCAACGTGAGGTTGTCGTTCACGTCATGAAACAGCGCCACACCCCGCGTCTCGTAATCCGCGCCACTGCCCACCACCCCGTTGCCATCGTCCTTGGTCTTGCCGTAGGACAACGCCAGGCGGTTTTTGCCAACTTTGTACGACCCTTGCAGCAGGTAGCCGTCGCTGTCGACATTGCGCAGGGTCGGCTCGCCGGCGTTGTTGGTGAAGAACGGGTTGATACCCTTGGCCTGGAAGCCGGAGCCGGTGAGCGACAGCCCGCCCATCTTCGCCTGCACGCCATAGCCGACACCTTTGGAGGTGATCGACTTGACCGTCGAGTCGGTGTTGTCCGAGGTCTGGTAGCTGCCATTGATCCAGCTGTAGATCTTGGCGCCGGCCAGGTCGAACTGGTAGGTGATCTCGCTCTCGGTGCGGGGGTTTTCCTGATAAGCCTTGCCGGTCGGGCTACTGTCGTTGGTGTCCACCGGGTCCATGATGCCCACCGCCACGCGCAGGCCCTCCATCACCGGTGTGCGGTAGGTGATCTGCGAAGTGGGAAACGGGTACGGGTAACCGCTGCCGATGTTGCCGAACGATACCCCGCCGCCGTCCACCAGCCCCAGGCTGTCACTGACCTGGCCGTAACCGGCAAGCAGCTCGTCCAGCAGAATGTTGGAACGCGCAAACAACCCGAAGTCCTTGCCGATCAGCACCTCGCCCCACTCGGGGTTGGCCACGGTGCCGTAGAACTGACGCACGTCGATGGCGGTGTCGGTGCCGTTGGTTTCGCTGTCGTTGATGGTCACCCAGAACGAGGCACGCGCCCCGAGCTTCAGGTCATCCACCTGTTTACCCATGTTGAAGCCCAGGTAGTTGGGCAAAAAACCCATCTTCACCCGTGACTGGCGGCGGTCGAATTGATCGCCCGCCCGGTCGACATCACTGTTGACGTAAAAGGCATTGATGTAGCCGTCGGTGGAAAACGTGGTCTGGTCCTTGTCGTACAGCATGATCTCGGCCTCGGCGACGCCGCTCAGGCCCAGGGTTGAAAGGCTGGCGATGACAGCCGTCAGGATACGAGGCGATAGTTTCTTATTGTTGTTGTGCATGACGCGCTCCAAAAACGTGGGCTCGGTGTTGGAGGCGATTATCAGAAGCAGGCACACCGCTCGGTACGCTGCCTTGGAGGGGGTTGCAGGCTGCTTTGGGCCGGCGCGCGTGGCGCGATGATTAAGGCCCGAGACCGGCTTAGACCAGGAGGCAACACCAAGGGTGTACGCCTGATGATCAGCGAAGGATCAATACCCCAGGCTGAACCGCCCGTTTAACGCAGGGGCAGTGACAACGTTGCGGCCAACCCGCCGTTGGCGCGATTGTCCAGGCGTACCTGCCCGCCCATCCGCTCGATGATGGTGGCCACGATCGAGAGCCCGAGCCCTGCCCCATTCGGGCTGTTGCGGCTGTAGAAACGCTCGAACACACGGGTGAGGCTGGCCTTGTCGATGCCCGGCCCATCGTCTTCGACAGTCAGCTCGAAACGACTGCCCAAGCGCTTGAGTGAAACCGTGATACGCCCACCGGGTGGCGAGTGCTCGACCGCGTTGGAGACCAGGTTCTGCAATGCGATACCCAACGCGCCGGCATCGATCGCCAGGTGAAGATCACCCTCGCCAATCTCCAGCGATGGCTCAAGGCCGCGGTCCAGTATCCAGGGGGTGAGCTCTGCCAAGATATCGGTGACGACCTCGCCCAGATCGACTTCGGTGGTGGCACGCTGACCGAGGCGCGGTTCGACCCGGGCCAGGGTCAGCAACTGGTTGACCACCCGGGTCAGGCGGTCGACGCCGCCAATCAGGTAGCCCAAGGCTTTCTGCCGCTCGGCATCGGTATTGGCGGCCTGGGCGTTCTGCGCATGCAGGCGCAGGATGGCCAGCGGCGTGCGCATTTCATGGGCCGCATCGGCAATGAACCGGTGTTCACGGCGCAGCAGGTCCTCGATGTGCGCCAACAGGCGGTTGATGGCGGCCTGCATGGGTTCCAGCTCCGACGGCAGCGGCACCAGTTGCAGGGGTTCGAGCGAGTCGGCATGCCGTGCGCGAATGACATTGGCCATGTTCTGCAACGGGCGCAGGCCCCAGCCAATGGCGGCCCAGACCAACAACGCCAAGCCCAGGCTGCCCAACAGGAACGGGAACAACGTATGGCGCACGATGCGGTCGATCAGGTCGAAGCGCACATCATCGCGCTCGCCCACCCAGATCATCCAGTGCTTTTCCGGCACTGGCAGAACGAAACCGCGCCATTGCTCGCCCTCACTGGAAAAATCATAAAAACCCGGCGCCGTGGGCGGTGGGTCGAGTGTCGGTGCACTGGGCGTGTGCACCAGCAGCCCTGCCCCGTCCCCCCAGACCTGGAACGCCAGTTTGCTTTCATAAGGGTGCCCAACCCGGTGGCGCCCGGCCTTGCTCAGTGCCTCGTTGAACGCGCGATACAGTTGCTCGCGGTTGCCCTCCTGCACCGGCAAGCTCATCACCCCCTGTAGCAGCCGTGCATTCTGCGCCAGGTGGGCATCGTAGACCTCGTTGATCTCGCGCCGGCTGTCATGGTAGTTGTACAGCGCCAGCAGCCCTGTACCGAGCAACATCAGCACCATCACCCGCCACAGCGTGCGTTGACGCAGTGAGCTCATACCTTGCCCTCGACCAGATAGCCGATGCCGCGAACGGTGCGGATCAGGCCGTTGAACAGTTTTTTGCGCAGTTGGTAGATGTTCACCTCCAGGGTATTGCTCTCCGGTTCCTCGTCCCAGCCGTACAGCAACTGGGTCAGGCGCTCACGGGTGAACACCTTGCCCGGCTGCGCCAGCAACTCGTGCAGCAACCGGTACTCCTTGGGCGTCAAGACCACGGGCAGGCCGTTGTAATGGACCTGCTGAGTGCTGGGGTCAAGGGTCACTCCGGCGTGCTCGATGAGCACCTTGGCCCGCCCGGCGCTGCGCCTGAGCAGCGCGCGCAGGCGGGCCTTGAGTTCGTTGAGGTCGAACGGCTTGACCAGGTAGTCGTCGGCGCCAGCATCCAGCCCGACGATGCGGTCCTCGGTGGCATCACGGGCGGTGAGCACCAGCACCGGCAGGCTGTCGCCCCCCGCCCTGAGCCGGCGCAGCAACTCGATGCCGTCCAAGCGCGGCAGGCCCAGGTCGAGGATGGCCAGGTCAAATGCCTCGTGCTGCAGGGCATGCAGCCCGCTCACGCCATCGCGCAACCAGTCGAGGGTGTAGCCCTCTTGGCGCAAGCCGTCGCAAATCCCCTCGCCCAGTGCGGTGTCGTCCTCAACCAGCAGCAGCCGCATGTTCAGTCCTGTTTGTCCTTGATGGCTTTGAGTAAAGCATCGATATCGCCACGCCGGCCCTGGTCGGCCAGTTCACGCCCTGGCCGAGGCGGGGCCTGCCGCGCTTTCTGAAGGGCCGCGGTGGCTTCGGCATAGCGTTTTTGCCGGTAAAGATGATCGGCCCAGAAGTAATTGCTGTCGATACCGTTGGGGTTGATCTGCAGCGCCTTGCGCAGCAAGGCATCAGCCTTGTCACTGTCGCCGAAGCCGATGGGCCAGCCGGGTACCTGGTCGTACAAGGTCCCCAGGCTGGTGTAAGCGGACCCTTCCAAGGCGGTGGGCTCCATTTCAATCGCCTGCTCCAGGCTCGCCTTGGCGGCCTTGACCTTGCCCAGCGCACTGAGGCCGCCGATGGCCCCGGCCCAACTGCTGTTGATGATGCCGTCCCAGATCAAGGGTTCGGCCGACCCTGGGTGCTGGTGGACCAAGGCCGAGGCGTCGGCCGAGAGTTTTTCGAAGGCATCGGCGCGCTTGTCCTTGGGCGTCTGATACTGGATCTGCGCCCAGCGTTGCTGCAGCGCGGCCAACTGCTGCGTGCCCGCCGGGTCCAGCGCCCAGGTCAGGGGTGTGAAGGCCAGCAGCCCGACAACGAACAGACGTTTCATTTGAGCGACTCCTTGGAATGGCTACCGATGTAGCGACGAATAACCGGCAGTTGCTTGCGCAGAGCGCGGTCCACCACGCCGGGCAGCATGCCGTTGATGCGCACGAAGAGCTTTTCTGGCCAGCCGAGGTAGAGCTCGCTGCGTTCGGACTGAACCGCCTGCAGGACGGCGCGGGCCACGTCGGCGGGGTCGTCCATGCCGACCTTCAGCGCTTCGTTGAGCGCCGTGGCTGCACTGCTGTTCATCGCCGTGCGCGTCGCCCTGGGGGCCGCGTACAGCACGTTCACCGAGGTATCGGCCAGTTCGCGGCGCAGCGCCTCGGAGAACCCGCGCAGGGCAAACTTGCTGGCGCAGTAAGTGGCATAACCCGGGTAGCCGATAGAACCGTAGGTCGAGCCGACATTGACCACCAGCGCCTTGGGTTGCGCACGCAGTAGTGGCAGGCAGACACGCGTGAGCTGCAAGGCCGCCTTGATGTTGATGTCCAGCAGTTCGTCGAGGGCCTGCTCGTCGAGTTGGTCGAGCAAGGCAAAGCGATTGACGCCGGCAGCGTTGATCAGCACGTTGACACCGCCCATGTCCCGGGCACGGGCGAGCACCTGCTCACGGCCGTCAGGGGTACGCAAGTCGGCCGACTGCCAGCGCAGCCTGTCAGGGTAGTGGTTCATCAGGCTGGCGAGCTTGCCCATCTGCCGGCTCACCGCCAGTACCCGGGCACCGGCTGCGCACAACTGCTCGGCCAATTGCAGGCCAATGCCGCCGCTGGCGCCGGTCAGCACTACCACGGATTCAGACAAGCGCATGGTGCACCTCTTGCTGGCCCAGTTGGCTGCCACGCGGCAACCCCTGGAACATCTCGGTGTACAGGCGGTACACCACCCTGGCGGCGTGGACCACCGCCTGCTGATCGTCAGCAGTGTCCAGGCGGTCCATCAGGCGCTTGTAGGTCACCATATGGTCCTGGTCCAGCGCACCGTGAGAACTGAGGTAGCTGAACGCCTTGTCCGGCAGCGCCAGGGTACGCTGGATGCTGCCAGCGGCATGAGTTGCCAAGGCAATGCTGGTGCCTTCAAGTACGTTGACCATGCCAAACAACCCGACCGGGTTGCCGCGGGCGATCAGGTCGTAGAGGTAGGCGACCATCAATTCGATCGCCATTGCCGGTCGGCCGTCACGCACCGCTTCCCAGTTACCCCCACAGGCATCGATATCGTTGAGAATCCACTGCTCGTGGCCGTACTCCTCCTCGATGTACTCGCACACGGCGCCGCGCAGCCACTCCAGGCGTGATGGCAAGCGTGCGCCGCACGCCATCATCAGTGGCACGGTGTGACGCACATGGTGGTACGCCTGGGTCAGGAAGGCGACGTAGCTGTCCAGGCTGACCTGGCCGGCCAAGGCTTCACGGATCACCGGCACACTGAACAGTGCCTGGCGCTCGTCGGTGGTTTGCAATTGCAGCGTGTCGAAAAAGGACATGGCGAACCTCACAATGGGATGTCGGATAACAAGCCTTGGTAATGCTGCAAAATGGCCTCGCGCCGTGGGCGGCCATTGGCGGTCAGGGTGCCATCAGCGCAGCTGAGGGGGCTGGGTAAGCGTCGCCAGGCATGAACCCGGGCGTAGTCAGGCAGTGACGCATTGCTGTGCTGCACGGCCTGTTCGATCGTGGCATCAGGGGTACTGGGATCCAGTGGCCAGAGCAGTGCCACATTGCGCGGCATGCCCTCGCCGTGCACGAACGCCTGGGCGATGACGCCACTTTGGGTCAGTTCGGCCTCCACCCACTCCGGGTTGACGTTGCGCCCGAAACTGGTGATGAACTGGTGCTTCTTGCGCCCGTTCAGGTACAGGTAGCCGTCCTGATCGACATAGCCGAGGTCACCGGTGGCCCACCATGGCGTGGACACAGGGGCTTCGCCCAGGTAGCCGAGCAGGAGCGAACCTGCCACCAGCACCTCACCGTCGTCGGCGATGCGCACCTGCACATGTGGCAGTGGCTTGCCGACACTGCCGAGGCGCTGGGCGCCGGGGCGGTTCAACGCCACCACCGAAGCGCATTCGGACAGGCCATAGCCCTCGAACACCGGTAAGCCGATCGCTTCGGCCCTTGCCAGCAGGCTGGGCGAAACCCGCGCGCCCCCGACGGCGACGAAGCGCAGCGGCCCCACCTGCATGACGCTGCGCTCAATGGCGGTAATCAGCCCCATTAACAGCTGCGGCACCAGAATCAAGCTTTGGGCGCCACTCACCGCAATGGCACTCAGCAAGCGCTTGAAGTCGACCTGGCTCGCGCCCCCCATGCCCAATTGCACCTGGGGATAGAGTTGCACGCATGCCCCTGCGATCAGCGCGGCGTACACACCAAGGTTTTCCAGCAGCACGCCAAACGGCAGCACCGCCAGATAGCGCTGGGGGGCGCTCGGCCGGCTGGCGGCTTCAAGTTCCCGGGCCACGCGCAGCATGGCATCGGCACCCAGGCAAACGCCTTTGGGCTGGCCCGTGCTGCCAGAGGTGTAGGTGATCTTGGCGGTACCGCTGGGCAGCGCCACCTCCCCACCAACAGGCCGGGCCCAAAACGCGTCCTGCTGGACAAACCCCAACTCGGCGAGCGTATCTATCCACTGCGCCTCGCACAGCACATGGCTGGCGCCGCTTTGCCCGATACAATGCCTGAATTGTGCAGTACTGAAGAACCCAGGGACGATCACGCAAGGGCGCTCGGCAAACAACGCCGCCAAGTCCCAGAACAGCAGTTCGGGGCCGTTATCCAGGGCCAATACCAAGGGGCCTCCCGATTGCGCACGCAAGGTATGGGCCCGTGCTTCGACTTCAGCCAGCAGTTGCCGGAAGGTGAAGCGCCCTGCTACACCTTGCACGGCTACGGCCCGCTCCTGTTCACTTGCATACTTGAACAGCAACTGACGGAAGTACTGCAGCTCATGCGGCATGGCCGGTCTCCTCGATGATCGATGGCAGACCCAGGCGCTCAAACACGCCAGCCTTGCTCAGCGCCTCGAAACCGAGCCCGATGTTGCCGGCGAACACCTGCGGATGCTGGTCGTAATAGGTTCCCCAATGGTCCATCTGCTCGCCCAACCGCTCAGGGTCGGCCGCAGCCAGCACCGTAGGCATCAGCCCCAGGCGCTGGAAGCTGTTGATCAGCGTGGCCGCCCCCGTGAATGCCACCCATTGCAAACCGCGCGTGGCCAGCAGCCAGGTCACGGCAATGATCATGATGCGTGCACTGCCAGCGCTCAGCGAGGCCAGGTTGCCCACCTCGACCATGCTCTCCCGCGCTAGCGGGTAGCCGGCCACGCGGGAAACCGAAGCCTCCAATGGCTCGTCCAGGTATCGCTCGAGAAACAGCGCACCACTGCTGGCCGGGCGCATGCCTGCGGCGGCAATCATCCGCCCTTGGCTGTCATGCAACGCCAGGAGTTCAGGCAGGTAATGGTGCACATCGGCGTGATGCACGCTCTGAAAACACTGGTGAATGAAGTGCTCAAGGTCACGACGCCCTGCATCAGGCTCCAGGTGCAGGGACAATTGGGCATGGTGGTCGGCGTGGCTGCCGACGCGCAGTGGGAGCAGGTTGCTCCAGTGTGGCTGGGTCATGAAACGCCCCCCGTAGGATCCGATGGGGGCAGTATCAGGGGCCAATCTGAAAGGAATCTGAAGTCAGCCAATAATTGACAAAAGATCCCTAGCACGCGCAAGGAGGCCCCCGCTGCGGGGCCGATACGGCTGGCAGGAGCACTGCCAGTTCATGTGCAACACTCAACCACAGAAAAGGTAGCGGCCCCTGGCCTGCTGCTGGAAATGGGCGTGGAGCGAAAGTCATGAATATTCCCCATCCGCTGCTGTTCGCCTTGCCTGGCAGCCAAGCCTATGCCAATGGCCTAGCGCAACGGCTGGGCTGGACCTTGGCTGCCCATGAAGGACGCGACTATGAGGACGGAGAGCAATGCTCTGGGTAACATTGATCAATACTCTGGTAGTGGTGCTGGTGGTCGTCATCCACTACGAATGCTTGCTGCGCCTGAACGATTGGCTGCCCCGGTTGAAGCTGTGGAGCCGGTTCCGGATCGTCGTCGGCGTATTTGGAGCACTGGTGGCACATGCGCTGGAAGTCTGGTGCTTTGCCCTGGCGTATTACCTGATGGCCAATGCCAAAGGCTGGGGAACATTGACCGGCAACTTCGACGGCACATTCATGGACTGCGTGTACTTCTCGTTCACCACCTATACCACCATCGGCTTCGGCGACATCGCCCCCAGCGGCAACCTCAAGTACCTGACAGGCTTGCAGGCGCTCACGGGCCTGGTATTGATCACCTGGACCGCGTCGTTCCTGTTTTTGGAGATGCAGAAATACTGGAAGGCCAAGTAGCGACTTTTTCAGGCCTCTGGAGGCGCTGTCCAGAGCCATCGAGCCACTTCTGGCAGGTCTTCGCGAGGATTCATGGTGGGGACCGATGGAGTGCGCCGTTACTGTCCTTGGTAGCTGGCAGCACCACGACCCGGGACCCAGACGATGCAGCGCAGGTCATTCATCGCATTGCCCTGTCCTGAATTAAACGCAGCACTACAACACCCGATAGCTTACGCCCGCAGCTCGTGGCTCGGTTGCCAAGCAATCATCGAACAGAATCGCCCTCTGGTTCTTGAGGCGTAAGGGTTGACGGCCCGCGCGGGGCCTCATCAGGCAGCATGTCCATTTGCTCAAGGCAGCGTCGCTCATCGGCCGGGGTCAACTGCTTGAACGAGCTGACTTCCATCAGGGGGGTGTTGAACAGTGCCAGGCGGACCACTCCATTGCGATCAAGAAAGGTTTGCGCCAAGCAACCGCAGATCGGCTTGCCCACCAGTGCGGCCAAAGGCACGGTTTCGGGCACATCGACCTGTGCCTGCAGATTGGCCTGGCAGCCACTCACGATCCGCTCCACCGATCGACCTGCCAACCACAGCGTGGCAACACCCAGCAGCGCCATTACAAGTAACATCCCAAGTAGCACGTTCGATTCCTGGGCAACCGACCGGATGAACGCGAGCCGGACCTGCCAGCCTGTGGCCTGGTCGCTGAAGATGGTCTTGCCGACTGTGCGCCTGACGCCCCGCTGTACAGCCCATCCGGCGGCTGCGCTGAGCAGCAGCAACGCCAGCAGCATGCTCGGATCGCGCATAGGCAGGCGCCACGTTGGGCCAAGCGCCTGGTAGGCCGATGCCGCCACGACCCACGTGGCAAGTGCCACGAGCCAACCAAAACTGCCCCGAGGGCGCTTCATCCAGGCCCTGAGCCTGGCCCTGGCTTGCATGTCCATGAAAGCCTCCCGTGCTTGTTAGCACACAGCGTCTATGGCAACGGTTTCCTGGTGTTCGGGCACGGCCACCTGCCAGCCAAGCTCGACGCTGATCCGGCGCCGCAAGGTGTCCGCTGCGTGCGGCTCACCGTGAATCACATAGGTCTGCCGTGGTGGCCGGGTGAAGCCGCGCAGCCACTCCATGATTTCATCCGCGTCGGCATGGGCCGACAGGTTGTCCATGGCATACACCTGCGCCCGAATAGGTATGTCCTCGCCTTGCAAGCGCACAGTGCGTGCGCCCGCGACGATATCGGCGCCTCGTGTACCGCCGGCCTGGAAGCCCGAAAACAGGACGCTGTTGCGCGGATTGGGTGCCAACGCCTTGAGATGATGCAGCACACGACCGCCGGTCGCCATGCCGCTGGCGGCGATGATCACGGCCGGTTCGCGGAGTTGGTCCAAACGCCGGGACTCATCGACCGTGCGCACGAAGCGCGTGCCGCGGAATACGGCGGCACATTCGTCGCGGCTCAAACGGTGTTCGCTCCTGAACTGCTGGTAAAGGGCGGTGGCATCCATGGCCATCGGGCTGTTGAGATAGACCGGGATGTCGGGGATCAACCCCTCGCGCTTGAGCGTGTACAGGTAATACATCAACAACTGGGCACGCCCCACGGCGAACGACGGGACCAAGGTGATGCCGTGGCGCAGGAGCGTCTGGTTGATGACATTGGCCAGGTATTGCTCAGTCGATTCCCGTGGGTGGACACGGTCTCCGTAGGTGGATTCTACCAGCAGTACGTCAGCGGTCCTGATCAGTTCGGGCGCGCGCATGATCGGATCCTGTGGCCGCCCCAGGTCGCCAGAGCACACCAAGGTTTGCCCATTGACTGTCAGTTGCACGGTCGCTGCGCCCAGGATATGCCCTGCCGTACGCAGCAGAAGCGTCACGCCTTGCGCAATGTCCAGGTGCTGGTGCAGCGTGACCGGATGAAACAGCTTCAGCACCTGCTTTGCATCCTGCTCGGTATACAGGGGCCGCGCCGGCGAGTGCTTGGAGTATCCATGGCGATTGGCGTGTTCAGCCTGCTCTTCCTGCAACCGAGCACTGTCGAGCAGGAGGATCTCGGCCAAGGCACAGGTGGCCGGGGTAGCATAGATCGGGCCATGGAAGCCTTCACGGACCAACACAGGCAGGTAACCACTATGGTCCAGATGAGCGTGGGTCAGCACCACTGCATCCAGCGAGCGCAAGGCCACGGGCAGCGGTTCCCAGTTGCGCAGACGCAGTTGTTTGTAGCCTTGAAAAAGCCCGCAATCGATCAACACGCGGGTTGAGCCATGGGCCAGCAGGAACTTGCTGCCAGTAACCGTGCTGGTGCCGCCCAGGAACGTCAGTTGCATGGCTGCGGCTCCCACGTATCGATCACCTGCGGATGAACGGTCAAGACACTGCACGGTGGTTTACCGACGATGCGCTCAGTGGTGTCGCCCAGCAGTTTGTCGAGCCCTTTGGGCTGCACCACCCCCATCACCACCACGTCGATGTCGAGTGCGGCCACCTGCTCGCGAAGGACCGTGACAGGCCCGCCCTCCATGAAGTGACGGCGATCGGTGGGCACGCCTTCGGCATCGGCCAGCGCGTCGAAGGGGGCTTGCAATGCCGTACGCATTTCATCGATCCATGCTTGCGTGACGTTCATATCCGAGGTGAAGACACCCGCCAGGTTGTAGGCGCACAACAGGTGCAGTTGACCGTCACACTGCAGTGCCAACGCTTGCGCAGCCTGGATCAGCCCGCGATTGAACAGCTCCTGGGTACCCGTCTCGTCGTCCCAGGCGGTGTCCACGGCGACCAGTATCCGTCGGGGCAATGACGGGGCTGCGGTCGGCACAAAGTGCGCTATGCCTTTAACACCACGCATCAGCGCGAAGTCCAGTGGCGTAGCGAACAGGCGTGCCAAGGGCGGCGTGGCCTCGCTGTCCTTGATCACCATGTCGGGTTGCAGCTCGGCAATGTAGTCGATGGCCTGACTGCGAATATCCTCTGCGCTCAGGCTATCGAACGTCAGCGCAAGATCACCGTTGGCGTGCCGTGCCATCAGCTGTTCGAGCTGCTCTCGGTAGCGGCTGAATTGGCGCTGGACATCGGCTTCGTTCAGCCGTTCTTCGCGCAGCAAATGCGTCTCGGTGGGTTCGAACAGGCCCAGCACATGCACGCTGGCACTGCTGACATGGGCAAGGGCCAGAGCCCTGCGCAACGCAGCTGAATGCGGGTCGATTTCGCGAAGCAACACCAGTAACTGTCGATACTGACCCATGGAAACCTCCCGATAGACGCGGTGGTGGCGATGTTGCGAGCATCGGAAGTTACGGCCTGCGCTGTTTGATACAGATCAGAAATTCGTCACCTGCGCGCAAAATTGACCCAAGTCAGACCCTGGCGGGCCGTTCACGCTACAACCTTCTCAGACGCCAGCGGTGGCGTGATCTGGAGGCACTATGAACATGCAGCCACCCCCCTACACAGACGCAAGCGAACACTGGGTCGAAAAACTGGCAGACGGCACGCCGGTACTGATCCGCCCCCTGCGCGACGAGGACCATGAGCGGGACAAGCGCTTCCTGAACACCCTGGCTTATGAATCGCGACGCTTCCGGTTCATTGCCGGGCTCAGCGCTGGCTTGCCCAATCTCGATGAGCAGTTGATGCAGGTCGACTACCACCAATGCATGGCTTACGTCGCACTTGCCCATGTTAATGGACGCCTGTGTCAGGTGGGTGTCAGCCGTTATGCCGCCATCCCCGGCAGCCGTAATTGCGAATGCGCGCTGGCGGTCAGTGAAGATTGGCAACGCAAGGGCCTCGGCAAGTCACTGTTGCAACACTTGATCGAGGCAGCCCGACGCAATGGCTTTCAGTGCATGATCTCCCGCGACCTGGCGAACAATTACGCGATGCACCGGCTGTCCAAGGCGTTAGGATTTGGGGCACGCTACTTGGCAGGCGATGTCAGCGAGATTCTTCACGAACTGGACCTGCAATCGTAAAGAACAAGGCCCTTTCGGGCCTTGTATTCAACCTTGCGAATGCTCCGGAGAAATCACCAGCACGCTGCTGGTCAACCGGTAGAGCATCCGCTCGGCAGTACTGCCGATGAACCAGCCGATACCATGGTGGTGATAACTGCCCATTACCAGAACATCGATGTCGTTGTTCTGCATGAACAGCCCCAAAACCTTGGCCGGATCCCCAACCCGCAGGTGTCGTTGCTCAACCGCGATACCATTGCGCTCGGCGAGCACCTGGAAGGCATCGCTCTGAGCTTCATGCAGCGTGCGCGCCTGGTTGGAATCGAACAGGAATGAATGCTCCCGGCTGCCGCCGGCATCCAGGTACATTGAACCGAGGTCATAGGCATACAGCAAGTCGATCCTGGCATTGCACTGCAGCGCGAGCTTTAGCGCTTCGCTGATGATCTGGTCATTGAACCCCTCGAACTGGTCCTCCGGCCGAGACAGGTCGACTGCCGCCAATATCCGCCTCGGCAGGGCATTGCTGGCCTTGTGCACAAGGTGCAGCGGGATCCGGGTTTCGCGCAGCAACTGGATGTCCAGTGAGGTGAACATCGCGCGCATCCACCAAGGCTCATGCTCGAACGCCTTGATCAGCATGGCAAAGGGCTGTTCGCGCAGGTGTATCAGGATCTCGTCTAGCGGGTGCTGGACCCACACCACTTCGGTGGTCACGGTGACGCCATTGCGGCGCATCGGCACCGCTTGGGTTTCGAGCCATTCACGGTGTTGCTGCACATACCCCTCGCGCATGACCGCCAGCGCCTGCTCATTGACCAAGCCCGCGGTGGCCAGGCCTTCGAGGTAGTCGAAAGCGACAATGTGCAAGGCCATCCCCTTGGCTTTAGCCAGCGCTGCAGCCCGGTCGTAGATCGGTGTCCGGCGCATCAAGGGCGAGGCGATGAAGAGAAGTCTTTGCGGGTTGGACATGGCACACCTCTACATTATGGATGGGCCACTCGATCATCTGCCAACGTCACGCAACGGGCTTGATGTTTATCAACTTCAATGCCCTGACCAACGGCCAGCGCTGCACGCTAGGCATTTGACCCAGATCAATGCTTCGAGGCTTTTTGCGCGCACGCTACCCCTAGCCAACAATCATCAGTATTGCCCGGAGGCGTGCGATGACCCTCATGAGAGCAGCGGTTTTTGTCGAGAAGAATCGTATCGTACTGGAGGACAAACCAGTGCCGGACATCGGCCCGCTGGACGCGCTGGTGCGTATTACCACCACCACCCTGTGTGGCACCGACGTGCATATCCTGCGCGGCGAATACCCGGTAGCCAAAGGCTTGACCGTGGGCCACGAGCCTGTTGGTTACCCACCGTTTTAGTCTCGATGACATCGAGGCCGCTTATGAGTTATTCGCCCATCAGCGCGACGGCGTGATGAAGGTGGCCATCACCCCCTGACGTCCGCCGTTGCAGGCAGGAAGCCTTCGCTTTGCATCGATAGGCAGTCCTTTGTCTGACAGGCTCTGGAGGTTCCAATGAACGTCTATGTCGAGGAAATCCCCGAACAGCATCGCTGGTGGGTTCACATGGATGACTGGCGGGTGAGTTTCACTAGCCCGCGTGAAGCTGAAGAGTTCGTGCAACGGCTATCTACCCGGCTGAACGCACCGCACCCGCTGAACATGATTGCTGGCTGGCAACCTCGTGCGGGCTTGACTGAGGGGGATAAACCGCTTGGCAGCCCCGACAACGCAGAGCGCCGATGCGCCAGGGAAGCTTGACATGTCAGGGCTAATCGATGTCAAAGCACTTGATCAACCTGCGCCGATGCGACGGGCAACGCCCATCCACCTCAAACCCCTCTCGACGCTGTGCGAAGAGTGCCGCGTCAACGGTTTGTGCTTGCCGACCGGCCTACCCGCGCAAGATCACGATTGCCTGGGCGCTTTGATCGGCCCTCGCCTTCGCATCCGCAAGGGGGCGGCGCTGTTCAACGCCAACGACCCGCTGACAACGCTGTATGCGGTGCGCTGCGGCAGTTTCAAGACCAGCCTGAACAATGCCGAAGGCCAAGGCGTGGTGATCAACTTCTGGATGCCAGGTGAGGTGATGGGGCTTGATGCCATCGCCACCGAACACCATGTGTGCGACGCCGTTGCTCTGGAAGACAGCGAAGTCTGCCCCGTACCCTATCGCCGCCTGCAAGCCTTGGCCCGTGACGTCCCCATGCTTCAGCAAAGCCTCAATCGCCTGATGAGCCGAGAAATCGTGCGCGAGCATGAGCGCGTGCTGATGCTGTGCAACCTTACGGCCGAAGAGCGCTTGGCGAGTTTTCTGCTGGGGTTGTCCAGACGCTTCTACAATCGCGGCTATTCCGCCCATGGCTTCATGCTGCGTATGTCCCGCGAGGACATGGCGTCATACCTGGGCTTGCGCCTGGAAACCGTCTGCCGGTCGGTCGCCCGCTTGCGCGCGCAGGGTATTGTTACGATGCGCGGGCGGCTTGTCGAGATCCTCGACTTGCCTGCGCTGATGGCGATTGAACAAGTGCGCCCTGCGCGATGCAGTGACACGCGCTCACGGTCCGGTGGCATTGGGCATCGACCTGCTGCCGGGCCCCGGAGGGCAGCAGAATGCGTTCAGCGCAAGTCTTGAGCGGGGCAGGCTGTGGCCTGAATTGAGCGTGAGATCGCAATCAGCTGCACACCTGCGGCGCAAAAACAGCACAATAGGACGATTTCAGTTATCGCAGGCTCATCCATGCTCTACGTTGTCATGCTCGGCGGACGCCATCCTCGCGCCAGCATTGAAGTTCACGATGTGGTATTTGCCCAGGCCGACTCGCTGGAGCAAACCTACCCCCTCTTGCGCAACGCCTGGTTCGGCAGCCCCAAAGGGTTGCACATCGACTCCTGGCTGGAAGTGCATGGGGTGGAGGGTTACCGCATCGAATTCAGCCAGGCTGCGCCCCAGCCAGGGGCCCTGCGCCTGTTCTTCCTGAACCTGGGGGGCTATGAGCGGCAGGTGTTTGGCGAAGCGCATCGCTACTTACTGGTGGCTGCTCCGGACAAAGCCGCAGCCAAGCAACTGGGTAAGCAGCGTATGGCGGCGGGTTGGTTGAAGCCCCATACCGACGCGGTGCTCGATGTCGACGATTGCTTACCGATTGACCTGCTGGAAGGGCGCTATGTGCACCTGGTTGAGGGGGAGCATTACGGCATTGTGCAACGGAGCGATTACATTCTGATTTGAGTGACAGGTCATCAACGCCTGTACGTTCCCTGCAGATGACACGCGACTAAATCTCGCAACAGGGGGATCACATAGTCTCTTTGATTGTTTTGACCGTTATCGTTTTCGCGAAGAACCGCCGATTTGTTAACACATTCGCGCGGGTTTTAGCGTTTTCGCCTGTTCTCACCAGCGCAACAACCGGGGCCCCGCCAACGCCCCCACCAACGTGGGGACCAGCATGCCCAACAGGTACCAAGCCCCCCAGAACGGCACCTGCATTTCCGGGCAGTGCAGGCAATACGCCAAGGTTGCAGTCGAACCGGCTAGCAGCCCTGCGGCGCCACCGGCCTGGCGCAACCGTGTTGGGGCCAGGCCGCGCAATGCCCAGAGCACGGCGATGAACACCGGCACGCTCAGCAGCGAGATATTCAACGCGCAGGTACGCCAGGTACGGCCGAAGATCAACTCGGCACGGGCCTCGACCGGGGCGCCTGCCAGGCTGATCGCCGCACCCACCCAGACCAGCAGCAACGGCAGCCCCAACAGCCCCCAGGCCAGCCCACCCTTCACACCCGGCCGGGCCAAACGTTGCGTAAGCCATAGCGCAAGCAGCGCGAGGCTGCCAGGCAAGGCCAGCTTGGCCCAGAACAACGGCGTTCGTGCCACGTCGGCAAGGTCGCTGCGCACGCCATAGAGGGCCACTGTCATCAGTACTGCGGCGAGCAGGCCCGCGAGCAACGCCTGGGCCAGGCGCCGCGCCAGGGCATGGCGGTCCACCGGCCCTTCGCCAGCGGCCAGCAGGGTAATCAGGTCATCGGTTTTCATCGTCTTCACTGCCTCGAATCAGCCTGGCCAAGGCCTTGAGCCCACGGTGTATGCCTACCTTGACTGCCGAACTGGAGAGCCCGGTGATATGCGCGGTCTCCTCCACCGACAGGCCCTTGAGCTTGACGTGGACGATCGGCAAGCGCTGGCGCTCCGGCAGCTGCCCCAGCAGTTTACCCAGGTCTCGGCTGGCCTGGGCGGGCGCTTCGTCGCTGGCGGCGAATAGGTCACTGTCGTCGTCCAGCAGGTCGTGCAGCGCATCGTGATGCGCGTAGCGGCGCAGGTAATCCGCCAGCTTGTAGCGGGCAATCGCCTGCACCCAGGCCGTCAGCGGCTGTTGCGGCTGATAGGTATGCCGCGCGTTATGCACGGCCAGCAACACTTCCTGCAACAGGTCTTCGACCTCGGCCGGTCGCTGTTGCAGCCGCCGCTTGAGAAAACCCCGCACATGCAGCGCCAGTGCCGCGAGAAATTCGCGGTAGGCCTGCGCATCACCCGCCAGCCCGCGCAGCAGCAAACCCTGCAACTGCGTCTCGCGAGCGGCGAGGAGGTCCTGTGGGTTAGTTCGTTGCATTGGGCGCCAGGGTTACACCGTCGGAAGGTTTGTTTTATCGAACCTTAGATGAGCCACAGCCACTGGAAAAAAAATTTCGTCGGCCTGTAACCCGGGCAGCGATCGCCGCGAACTACTCAATGAGCCTTCGGTACAACACCCTGGCCCCATCCTCTGGAGACACTCTCATGAAAACCCTCGCCCTCGCCACCGCCGCCCTGGCCCTCGCTTCAATGGCCAGTGTCGCCTTCGCCGGCACCACCGCCGGCACGGGTACCGCCATGGAAAAATGCTACGGCGTCGCCATGGCCGGCAAAAACGATTGCAAGGCCGGCGCTGGCACCACCTGCGCCGGCAGCGCGAAAAAGGACTACGACGGCATGCACTGGAAGAACGTCCCAGCCGGTACCTGCACGTCGATCAAGACCCCCAACGGCATGGGGTCGCTGACCCCGATCAAGTCCTGAGCAGAGGCCGCCGACCATGAACCGGAACTTACCCCTGGGCGCTGGGCTAGGGCTCAAGGCCGAGCACTATGCCCAGGCCCTGGTGTGCAACGCCGAAGGCCTGTGGTACGAGGTCCATCCGGAAAACTACATGGTCGGCGGCCCGCGCCTGGCCTGGCTGCAGCGCATGGCCGAGCGCCATCCGCTGTCGCTGCATGGCGTGGCACTGTCACTGGCAGCGGACGCCGAGCCGGATGCCGCCCACCTGCGCCGCTTGCGCACGCTGATCGACCAGGTAAAGCCGGCGCTGGTGTCCGAGCACCTGGCCTGGTCCACCTGGCGCGGCCAGTACCACCCCGACCTGCTGCCGTTTCCCCGCAGCCGCGAAGCGCTAACGCGCATCAGCGACAATATCCTGCGCACCCAGGAGGCACTGGGGCGGTCAATCGCCCTGGAAAACCCCAGCCACTACCTGCAGGTGCAAGGGCATGACTGGGACGAGATCGATTTTCTCGACGAGCTGGTGCGCCGCACTGGGTGCACCCTGCTGCTGGACGTCAACAACGTGCATGTCAGCGCACACAACCTGGGTTTCGACGCCGCAGCCTATCTCGACCGCTTCCCTGCCCAGGCCATCAGCGAAGTGCACCTGGCCGGGCACAGCCACGACACGCAGGGCGCGCTTCTGATCGACTCGCACGATGCCGCGATTGCCGAACCTGTATGGGCGCTGTTTCGCCGCTTGATTGCGCGTATCGGCCCACGCCCGACGCTGATCGAGCGCGACGGCAACCTGCCGGCGTTCGATGACTTGCTTGGCGAACGCGGCATCGCCCAAACCACCCTCACGTCTGCGGGAGCCTTGCCATGAACATGCCCCTCGGCCAGTTCCAGGACGCCTTCATCGACGCGCTCTACCAGCGCCCTGCCCCGGCGCTGCAAAGCCTGACTGGGCAAACGGCATTCGCGGTCTACCGCAATACCGTGCTGGCCGGTTGCGTCGACGCGCTGCGGGCCAACTTCCCCTGCGTCGAGACCTTGGTCGGCGCCGACTGGATGCTGGAGGCCGCGACCGCCTACGCCCAGCAGTTTCCCCCGGACGATGCCCGGCTGATCCACTACGGTGCGGGCTTTGCGGCGTTTCTGGAACAGTTGCAGGCTAGCCATGGGCTGCCCTACCTGGCCGATGTGGCACGCCTGGATTTTTACTGGTGTGAAGCGTTCAGCGCTACCGAAGACCCTTGCCTGGCGCTCACCGACTTGGCTGGCATGACCGCCAACGACTTGATGCACAGCTACCTGGCCCCACGCCAGAGCGTGCGCTGGCAGTGGTTCGATCCGCACCCGGTGCTCAGCCTGTGGCGATGCAGCCGTGAAGGCCTGCCGTGGTCGGGCGCGCAACCGTGGGTGGCCGAAGGCGTGCTGCTCTGCGGCGGCCTCGACGGCGTCAGCTATCAGCCGCTGGAAGCCGGGGGTTGCGCCTTTCTCGATGCCTGCGCGGCAGGCCATACGCTGGAAACCGCGTCGCAATGCGCCCAGCAACGCCAGCCCGACCTGGACTTCAGCGACCTGCTCGGCCGCCTGATGCAAGCCCGGGTCTTTCGCCCACTCTCATTCGCATGAAGGAATGGCCATGGACACCCTGCGCCCCACTGCCCCGGCAATCAGCCTGCGCCAACGCTGGAACAGCCTAGCCGAACGCCTGCAATTACTGCTCAACGACACCGTGCTGTGCCTGGTCGCGCGCCTGGGTATCGCCTCGGTGTTCTTCATGTCTGGCCGGACCAAGGTGGAGGGCCTTCTGAGCATCACGCCCAGTACCTATGAGTTGTTCCAGAGCGAGTATGCGCTGCCACTGGTTTCACCCTGGCTCGCGGCCCACCTGGCGACCTATGCCGAGCACCTGTTCCCGCTGCTGCTGGTGCTTGGCCTGTTTACCCGGCTTTCGGCGCTGGCCCTGCTGGGCATGACCACGGTGATCGAGGTGTTCGTCTACCCGGACGCCTGGCCTACCCACCTGTCTTGGGCGGGCCTGCTGCTGTTGCTGGTGGCCAAGGGCGCTGGCGCGCTGTCACTGGACCGCGTATTGCGGCTGCGCTGAACGCCGCCTATTTAGGCTCTGTACGAAACGTTTTGTGGGAGCGGGCTTGCCCCGCGAATGGGGCTACGCGGTGCATGGCACCGGCTTCGCCGGTGTTCGCGGGGCAAGCCCGCTCCCACGTGCGTCAATTTTTAGAAATTGCGCAACAAAGCCTAAGACCTAGGGCAACCCGACGCGCTGGCACGCACGGCGCTGGCGAGCTTCTGCAGGTTGGCCTGCTGGGCGCCGACCAAGCTGCCGACGCTGTTTTGCGCGGGGGTCTGCACGGAGGTGCGGCAGGTCATCTCGTCCTGCCCGGGGCGCTTCAGCCGCCACACCGCCTCCAGCAGTGCGTACTGGCCAGGGACTGAGTCGAAGCGCTGCACATCCACCCGCAGCAGTGTGCTGGGCGTGCCGCCGACCGGCCCGCCCAGCTGGTCCTGCAAGGCACTGCGGAACTCATCGACCAGGTTGGCGCCCCACCACTCAGTTTCGAGAATCACCAGGCTGCTCGTGCCCTGGCGGATCACCAACTGCGGGCGGTCCACCTGCGGCGGCATGCTGACCCGCTCGACCAGGATCTTCTCGCCCGCCGCGTGGCTGGGCTGCGCAGCGACCAACGTGTGGTAGTTGTTGGGCGCGCTGCGACAGCCCGCGGTCAGCACCACCAGCGTGGCCAGCAACAGGGTAGGCAACGTGCGCATCGGCTCTCACTCCTTGGGCGTGGTCAGGGTTGCACGTCGTCCGCGCCTGCCGCTTTTGGCCGGCCGCGAATGAGCGATTCGGGATGACGGCCGAGGTAATCCGCCAGGTCCCTCAGCGAACGGGACATGCGCTCCAACTCCTGCAGCGTGTCACCGAGTTTCTCCCGCTGCGGCGAGTTCTCGGAGATCGCTGAATTGGCCGTGCGCAGGGTTTTCTGCAGTTCATCCAGTGTGGTCGTCAGCCCAGGCAGGGTTTGCCCATCGACGCGTTTGACCGCGCTGCGCAGTTCGCGCAGCGTACCGTCCAGATTTCCGGCAATGCTTTCGAGCGGCAGCTTGCCAATACGCTCGACCACACCCTGCAACTGCTCTTGGAGTTTTTCCAGGCTGCCGGGCACGGTGGGGATGACGATGGGCTCGGCGCTCATGTCGAAGGCCACTTTCGGGGCGTCCGGATAGAAGTCCAGCGAGATGTACATCTGCCCGGTGATCAGGTTGCCACTGCGCGCCTGGGCACGCAGGCCGTGTTCGACGAAGGTGCCTATCAGGCGCCGGGCACCGGCGGCGTCGCCTTCTGCATGGTTGAACACCTTGAGCATTTTCTGGTGCACCGGCCCCAAGCGTTTCGGGTAGATCGCCGCATCGACCACCACAGGGAATATCTGTTTCTGAGGGTCGTAATCCAGCGTGATCGACGTCACCCTGCCAAATTCAACCCCTTTGAACTCCACCGGCGCTCCCACCGTCAGCCCACGCATCGACTGGTCGAAGCGTAGGCGCAAGTACTGCGGGCTGCCCGTTGGCGGTGCGAGGGCCGCGTCGCGGTCGACGAACAGCTCGAACGCCTGCTGGTCGGCGGCGGGCTCGGCTGCAACGGCATATTCGGGCGTGCCGAAGGCCAAGCCGCCCATAAGGATCGACGACAACGACTGCGTCTCGACCTTCAGCCCGTTGGCGCCAATCTGCATGTCGATGCCGCTGGCGTTCCAGAACCGCGTATCGAGGGTGACGAAGGCGTCGTAGGGGGCCTGCACGAAAACGTCGATGTCCACGCCCCTGCCATCGGGCTGCAGCGCGTAGGACACCACCTCGCCCACCTGGATCCGGCGAAAATAGATCGATGAGCCGATATCCAGCGAGCCGAGGTCATTGGCGCTGAGCACGAAGCGCTTGCCCTTCTCGCCATAGGTGATGGCCGGCGGTGATTCCAGGCCGACGAAGGTTTTCGCGGGCTTATTCGACTCGCCGGCATCGGCGCCGATGAAACTGCCCGACAGCAAGGTGTCGACCCCAGATATGCCACCGGCGCCGATACGCGGGCGCACCACCCAGTAGCGGGCGCTTTCGGTGGCAAACGACTCCGCCTCTTTCGACAGCTCCACCTTGGCCACCACGCTTTTGTGGTCCGCCGCCAGCTCCACCGAGGTGACTTCGCCGATCACCACGCTGCGGTAGCGCACCTGGGTCTTGTGCGCCACCAGCCCCTCGCCGCTGCGAAAGGAAATCGAGATCACTGGCCCCTGTTCCATCCAATTGCGCACCACCAGCGAGGCGCCCACCAGCAGTGCCAAAATCGGCACGATCCACACCAGCGAGACACTGAAGCGGCGTGTGCGTACCTGCGCCTGGCCGGGCCCAGCAGGGTTCTCAGTCTCCAGCGCCATCGTGGTGCTCCCCGTGGTGTGGTTGGTCGTCCCAGATCAGGCGTGGGTCGAAGCTCATGGCCGAGAGCATGGTCAGTACCACCACCAGGCCGAAGAACAGGATGCCAGGCCGCGGCTCGATGGTGCCCAGCCCGCGCAGTTGCACCAGCGCGGCTACCAACGCCACTACCATGACGTCGAGCATCGACCAGTAGCCGATCAGCTCGACGAAGCGAAACAGTTGCGAACGTTGGCGACGCGCCCACTGGCTGCGGCGCTGGGCAGTGAACAGCAGCAGGCCAAGGGACACGAACTTGATGCCCGGCACACCGATACTGGCGATAAAGATGATCAGCGCGATGTCCCAGGCGCCCGCCTCCCAGAACTCCAGCACCCCGCCAACGATGGTGCTGTCGCTGCCCTGGCCGAGCATCTCGGTGCGCATCACAGGCAGCGCATTGGCCGGCACGTAGAAGATCAGCGCGGCAAACAGAAATGCCCAGCCCCGGGCGATCGGGTTGGCCTTGCGCCGGTGCAGCGGCGCGCCACAGCGGTCGCACTGGTGCTGGCCTTGGCGCAGGTCGCAGGCCTGGCCGCAGCCGTGGCACAGGCACAGGTGCAGTTGCTCGGCCAGCGCCGGGGCGCTCATACCTGCACCCACAAGTCGCGAATATCGCGGCCGGCAATGAAGATCATCAACACGCTCAACGCCGCCAGCGCGATCAGCCCAATCCCCGGGATCACCTCAAGTAACCCTGCCAGCTTGATCACCGCCACCATGGCGCCCAGCAAGCACACCTCCAGCATGCTCCAGGGCCGCAACCCCTCCAGCGCCCGCATGCAAGCGGCAAACCCCGGCGCGCGGCGGTTGCCTAGGGCAAACCCTAGCACCCAGCACAACAGGGCGATCTGTAGCACCGGGGCGAAGATGATCGCCAACGCCAATACCAGGGCGATGAAGGTGATGCTGCCGTGGCTGAGGATCTGCACCGAATCCCACAAGGTGGCCGAATTGCTCAAGCCGCTCATGCTGATCGTCATTACCGGGTAGGCGTTGGCGAAGACCAGCAGTACCCCGCCGGTGATGCACAACGCCAGACGCTGCTGCACATTCAGTGGGTTGTGGCGATAAAGCACGCCGCCGCAGCGCTGGCAGCAGGCACTTTGATGACGGTGCAATGGCGTGCGCCGGTACACGGCGTCGCAGTACTCGCAAATGATCACATCATCCGCCTGGGCCATGCATGCCCCCCGAATTGGCGCTTACCTGGCAGATAGCGTAGACAACGGGTCGGCAATCTGCTCAAGCACCTTGTTCAGGCGAAATTTGCTTGCTGGGGACCTTGGCAGCTATTACGCGCCGCACATTCAAACTCGGCTTCGGCGCGCGTCGAAAAGCTCAGGCTGAGACGCACCTTTTCTTGCGTATCGTAAAGGTCATAGCCCTCCCCCAAGGCACTGGGAAAACCAATGCGCCGAGGAAAGATCTCTTTATGGCGAGGTACCGCGGGAACCACAACGAAGCGCATGTGCATGATCAGCCCTCTCCGGCAGTTCTTTAGTATTAGTCTGCATATGGGAAAGACTCAAGCTGGCTCATGCAAAGAATGAGGTTAAACCCAAAAAGCTTAGGATTATTGGAGCCATAAATACCGGGCCGGCGGTTGTTCAGGCGTTTTGTCAGAATCCCCAACAATAAATGCACCAGCCAAGATTGCCTCGAAGTCACAACTGAACACAGACCTTCCTGTGTGTGAACAGAGGTATACAGTCATGGCGAACAATCAAGACTGGGGTGCAAACCAAGGCGGCAACGCCAATACCGGTGCCGGCGATGCCGGTCAGAAAGGCGGCCAGGGTGCCGGGGGCGACATGCCCGACAAACAGAAAGGCGGCCAGCAACCAGGACAGAAACCTGAAGACAAGATGAACAAGGACTGGGATCGCTCAACTGACACAGGGCGCCAAGGTGGGCAGCCCGGCACTGACCAAGCCAACCGCCAAGACCCCGCCGACAAGGGCCGTATGGGTGGCCAGGCCGACCACGGGGATACTCAGCAACGGGATGAAGACCGCTGATGCCTTTGGCCCCGGGGTTGCACTACTGCCCTGGGGCTAAAGTTTGAAACGCACATGGATCGTGCTTTTTGCTTGCGCACGGTCAACTGTGATCGCCTGGTTGCCATAACCCGAATAGCTTTTGACCAAACGCATACCCAGGCCGGTACCCGTTGGTTTTGGGTAAGACTCCGGAAAACCATCGCCTTCGTCGGTTACGGTGATCAGCGCATGATCCCCTTGGCCACTCACGCTGACTTCCACCGTGCCTTTGCCATACTTCAAGGCGTTGGTGATGAGTTCGGAAATCACCAAACCCAGAGGCGCCATCCGTTCGGAGGGCAAGACGAACGTGTCCGCGTTGAGCAAGATTCTGCGCTCGGCCAAAGCTTTGCCCAAATCCCCCAATAACGCCGCAAGGTAGTCACAGGCCCGCACGGCTTGGGCCTCGGCGTTCTGATAAAGGCGTTCATGCACGCTGGCGATAGTCAAAACCCGAGTCGCCGCCGTCTCAAGCTGCAGCTTTACCGCTTCATCCTGGGCCATGTTTGCCTGCAGCAACAGCAACGTGTTGACCAGGTGCAGGCTGTTTTTGACCCGGTGATGGATTTCTTCTAGGTACAGGTCGCTTTTGCTCAGCTTGATGTTCTGCGCGTCGATCAACGACAGCAACTGGGCTTCATGATGACGTCGCTCGGTGATGTCGCGTGAAACAGCGATCATCTTTTGAAAGTCCCCTTGCTCGCCAAAAATCGGCGCAACCGTCACGTCCCACCACTTAGGCTCCTGTTGCTGGGTTGGGCAAAAAGCCTCGAACCGGGTCGACTCGCCGCCTGTGACTTTACTGATCGCTTCCAGCACCAGGTTTCGGGATTCGTCAGGCCAGAGCTGCGACCACGCCACACCGCGAACCTGGGCCAGGTCGCCGATGTGCATCAGGCACATGCCGGCATCGTTCATGAATTCTATGTCGCCGCTCGCGGACAGGATCTTCACGCAATCGGGGCTGGCGTTGAGCACGCTCTCCGAATAAGGGTCGGACGAATGCATCTCCGAGCTTGCAGAAATCCGCTCGACCGCCATGGAGATGACGTTGGAGATGCCCTCCAGGAACACCAGGTCGCTTTCGATGAAGTCTTCGCCATTGCTGCTGTCGGCTTCGAGCACGCCGAACGGGGCGGATGGCCCGCGAATGGGTACGTTGATCGCACGCTCGATGCCGTATTTTTTAAGCAGTGAGGGGGTTCTGAAGCGTTGCTCCTGGCCCAGGTGGTTGGACAGCACCGGCCGGTAGGTGGAAATGGCATAGCCTGCGGGGCTGGCGATGTCCCCGCCCACCGTGGCATGCCCGATGTCAGCTTCATCCCAACCCACACCATGGGACAGCAAAAACTCGTCGCTGTCCGCTATGGGCGTGAGCACTTTGGCAAATGGCGTCTCCATGCCCTTGGCCACGACATCGCACGCCAGCGTCAGCAGCGCATCCAGGTTAGACGACTTCAGTGACATGACGCCGTACTCGACGACCAGTTCGTGCTGCCGCCGCAGCCTGGCATGCGACTTCTGCAGCGCGGCGCGAATGGTTTCGTCGGGAGATTGATGCTGCATGGGGACTATTTCCAGAAACGAGATAAAGATGCACGCTGAAGCGCTTTCGCCAGTGCGTCAGCACTGTGGTTTACACCGCGCATTGCCCTGATGCAACAACGAAATCAGTCTAACCCCGCCGCTCATGCACGCCGAACACATGGCAGTTCATCTGTTCAACTCACCAAGATGGCCTGATGGTGTTCGATAGAGGGTATGGATACCTCCTCTCGCCGGGCGGCAAGCCACGCCCGCATGCGCTCGGTATCGAAAATCTGACCCTCCTCCATCATCACTAGAATGAGTGATTGAGACATTCTGTAACACCCGCATTGCGAGCAGCGTCGCTCTTCCCACCCGAGCGGGCATTCGACGGAATCAGCATGTCCAGCGCAAATCAGACAACTCATGAAGCCCCCTTATGCTCTTTTTGGCGTGGGAAGTTGTTTACAGGTCGACAGGATGGGTCGCATAACGGTTAAGCATGAGATTTTCATGCCAACTTTAAATTCCCTTTATGTCATGACCGCGCATCGAGTTGTTCGACTTGTGCTAGCCAAGGTTAAGCCGCACCTTGTCGAGCAGATCACCGATCTGGAACGGTTTGATCAACAGGTCCATCCCAGTGTCCAGAAACGCCTGCCGATCCAGCGCGGTCTCGGCATAACCGGTCATGAACAAAACCGGCAGCCCTGGGCGGTAAGTACGCGCCATGTCGGCCAGTTCGCGGCCACTCATGCCCGGCAGCCCGACATCGGTCAGCAACAACTCGATGTCGGCATCTTCGCGCAGGTGGTCCAGCGCTTGCTCGATGGTTTCGGCCAGGGTGCAGCGATAACCCGCGTCAGCAAGCACTTCTGCCACCGACAGGCGCACAGAGGCCATGTCTTCGACCACCAGCACATGCTCGCCAGCGCCGCGCTGGTCCAATTGTGGCACCTGTGCCTCACAGGTGACCTGGTGGCTGCTGGCCGGCAACATCAACGTCACCTCGGTCCCCTGCCCTAGCACGCTGCAGATCGACACATGCCCACCCGACTGGCGGGCGAAGCCATAGATGGTCGATAGCCCAAGCCCGGTCCCTTGGCCTACCGGCTTGGTGGTGAAGAACGGGTCGAACACCCGCTCCAGCACCTCCGGTTCGATGCCGCCGCCATCATCGCGCACGCTCACCGCCACATAGGGGCCGTCCTGCAGGTAAGGGTTGCCATGCGACCAGCTCGCCGCGGTGTTGATCCAGATATGCCCGCCTTTGGCCAGGGCATCGCGGGCGTTGATCACCAGGTTGAGCACCGCACTCTCTAGCTGGATCGGGTCGACCAGGGCGATGGTCGGCTCGCTGGAAAGCTCTAATACCAGCACGATCCGTTCGCCGATGGTGCGGGTGATCAGCTCTTCCAGCGAGCGCACGCGCTCGTTGATGTCCACCGGGCGGGTGTCCAGCGGCTGCTGACGGGCAAATGCCAGCAGCCGGTGGGTCAGCGAAGCGGCGCTCATGGCTGAACTGAGCGCGGCGTCTGCGTAACTCGGGATCTTTTCCAGACGGTTCTGCGCCACCCGTTTGCGGATCAGCTCCAGGCTGGTGATGATGCCGGTCAGCAGGTTGTTGAAATCGTGGGCGATCCCCCCTGTCAGGCTGCCCAAAGCGTCCATCTTTTGTAACTGCAGCAGTTGCGCCTCGGTCTGCGCCCGCTGGGCCATTTCTCGCGCCAGCTGGGTGTTGGCGTCATCCAGGCGTGCCAGGTGCGAGCGTTCGCGGTGGCGGTGTTCGGTGACGTCCTCGACGAACACCAGGCAGAACCCTGGCGCTCGGTAGGGCGAAAGCTGCCACTCGGTGTCCCGTGGCTGGCCGTGCACGCTCATGCCCAGCGTGCCACGCCAGCGCTGGCCAGCGGCCAGGTGCTGGCGCAAGGCGGCGATGGCGGTTTGCTGACCGTCGACAAAACACTCCTGCAGCGCCTTGGGGTTACGGTTGTCTTGGGTCAGCTGGGCGAATGCATGGTTGCATTCATGCACCTTGAGCTCGGCATCGAGCACGGCGATGGGTGCTGAGACATTGGTGAAGATTTCCCGAAAGTTGGCCTCGCTTGCGCGCAGCGCCCGCTCGGTATCGCGCACCCGCATCAAGGTCCGCAGGGTCGCCACCAACACATCCGGGTCCACTGGATGCACCAAGTAAGCGTCGGCACCGGCGTCGAGCCCGGTAATGATGTCACCGGTCTGGATCGACGCCGCCGACACGTGAATCACCGGCAACAATGCAGTCTCAGGGTCCGCGCGCAGCAACCGGACGATATCGAAACCGCTCATGTCCGGCAGGTTGACGTCGAGGATCAGCCCGTCGATCTGCTCGCTGCCGATCATGGCCAGCCCCTCACCACCGGTGCCCGCCTCCAGCACCTGGTAGCCATGCAGGGCCAGGCGGCGACGCAGCGCATAACGCGTGGCGACGTTGTCGTCGACGATCAGCAGGCGAATGTCAGGGTTCATCAGCGCTCTCCTGGGCCAGCGCCAGCGGGATGATGACAAAGAACGACGACCCTTCGCCCGGCACACTGTCCACCCCTACTTCACCGCCCAGCAAGGCCGCGAAGCGCTTGCACAGTGACAAGCCGAGGCCGGTGCCGCGCAGGCGTTTCTGTAGCGGCGAGTCGATTTGGGCGAAGTCTTCGAACAGCCCGCCCAGCAGTTCAGGTGCGATACCGATGCCTGTGTCGCTGACCGCGAAGCGGATCTGGTCGTTGCCCTGCAAGTGCGCCGACACCCGCACTTCGCCACGGGTGGTGAACTTCAGCGCGTTGGAGATGAAATTGCGCAGGATCTGCGCCAGCTTCTTGTCATCGGTATACATCTTCGGCAGCCCGTGTGGCTCCTCAAAGATGAGGTCCACCGAACCCATGTCGACGATCGGGCGGAACATCCCGCGCAAGGCAGCGAACAGGTCGAGCATGTCGAACCAGGCCGGCGAGATGGTGATGCGACCGGCTTCGATCTTGGCCAGGTCGAGCAAGTCGTCGACCATGTCGCTGAGTTCGCGCGTGGCGTTGCTGACGAAGGCCACCTGCAATTGCTGCTCCTTGCTCAGCGGCCCGTCCACTTCGTCGGCCAACAGGCTAGTGATGCTCAGGATCGAGCCCAGCGGCGTGCGGAACTCGTGGCTCATGTAGGACAGGAAGCGGCTTTTAAGGTCCGATAATTGCATTGCGCCATCGCACGTGCCGCTAACTCTAGGCCAAGATTGCCTGGCGCGTTGCGAATCGAAGCCGCCTACACCGGCAACTCGGTGGTGAGCTTGATTTTCTCCATGGGCACTTCGGTTTTGACGTTTTGCACCACACTCAGGCTGGTCAAGTGAGCGATCTGGAAGCGGCGATAGGCCTCAAGGTCCGCGGCTACCACCCGCAACAGCAAGTCGCAGTCACCCGCCATGACGTGGCACTCCACCACTTCGGGCAAAAGCCGCACTGCTTCGACGAACTCATCGGTGGTGTCCTGGTCCTGGCGCTTGAGCCACACCCGCACAAACAAGGTCAGGCCCAGCGCTACCTTGGCCGGGTCCACCAGCGCCACATAGCGCTCGATAACGCCGGCTTCTTCCAGCAGGCGCACCCGCCGCAGGCACGGTGAGGGCGATAACCCCACCTGTTTGGCCAGCTCCTGGTTCTGTAGGCGGCCGTCGCGTTGCAGCGCCCGCAGGATACGTCGATCGATGGCGTCGAGCTTGATTGGCATTGAAAACCTTTGATTGGAATATTTCGGCAGCAGATGCCAAATACTCACGCCAGTAGAGCCACTACGCAACCCTATTTCAGCGATTCATTGGAATAATTTTCCCCCACTGGAGGTGACCATGAATGCCCTTGAATCCGTAGTTGAAGATCCCCCTGCAACGCCAGACCGCGAATGCCCCGCTGCCGCGACCACCGAATCGCCACCCCAATCGAGCCCGCGCACCGGCTCCACTTCGAGGGGGTGTCAGTGGGTGGCCTGGGTCAGCTTCATCACGCTCGGCGCGCTGATCGGGCCGCTGCTGGGTGACCTGCACCCCTACGGCTTGGACATGGCATTTGCCGCCGTCTTGCTGGTGCTGCTCAAGGGCCTGTGGAAAGGGGTGCACGCCGCCCTGCCCTGGCTGTTCAGCCTGGTGACTGCAGGGCTGTTCTACCTGCTGATTCCCGGTGGCGGGTACGTGCTGGCGGGCACGCTGGCCGGCCTGGTCAGCGCGTACCTGTGGGCAAAGCCATTCAGCCGGGTGCTGAACGCCGCCCCTGGCTGCGTGCTGGTTGCCGTGATCACGCCCGCCTTCGTTTCTGGCCATCCCGCAGACCTCATCGCCCTGGCACTTACCGCTTATGCCGCTTCACGGTTTTCAATCTTGCCAGTGATGCTGTTCGCCCTCGCCGTGACCGCTGCGCTGCGTACGCTACTGCCCGGCTGACGCCAGCTTGCCGGCAGCCGGCAAGCTGTCGAGAAATGCGGCAATCTGTTGGCTGCCACGCACGTGCACGACAGGCACCTGCGGCCCTTTCGCCAGGCGCTGCGCCTCGATGCCTGGGCGGTAGCCGCGATCGAAGTTCCACACGAAGTTCAGGAAGGTCAGAAACGCCCGGTCGAGTTTCTCTGTGCAACCGGCGGGTAGGTCTGGACGGGGCCGGTTCATGACGCTGCGCAGGATCACCCGGGTGAAACAGGTAAGCCGGGGCGTATCGAGCCAGATGACCAGGTCGGCACGGGGCAGGCGCAGGTCGAATGTGCGCCGGGCGTAGTTGCCTTCACACACCCAGCTGTCTCCTGCTGTCGCCTCGCCGACCCGCTGGCGGAACAGCTCGGCGTCCGGTTCGACCCAGCCGGGCTCCCAGAACAGGGTATCCAGGTGAACCACCGGCACGCCGAGCCGCTTGCCCACGGCACGAGCAAGGGTGGATTTACCACTGCCGGCATTTCCCAGAATCACAATCCGTTGCATGGCGGCTTCCTGTCGCGAAAAAAGCCGGCAATTGTGCAGGTTATGGAGGGGCAGTCCAATCCCTACACAAAAATAGACTTCATTGGTTTAGCCGGCTTCCATAGGACAGCACATAACTTATGGGTTTAGCAGGGACCTGTGGGAGCTGGCTTGCCAGCGATCACCGGCGAAGCCGGTGCCATGACTGGTCCTTACACCATGTGCATCTCGCGAATCAGCTTCTTGTTGATCTTGCCGATGCTGGTCTTGGGGATGTCAGTGACGAAGTGCACCTGCCGGGGGATCGCCCACTTGTTGATCTGGCCCCGGTCGACGAACTGCTTGAGGTGCGCCTCGAGCATCGGCTGGTCAAGGCTGTCACCGGGCGCGCGGACCACCAGGGCAATCGGCCGCTCACCCCACTGTTCATCGGGAAAGCGTTGTGTATCGACATAGGTCGACCAGCAACTGTTATGACTCTTTCTGAAGCCGAAAAGCGGAGCTGAAACCTACAGCACTGCTTCGTACAAAACCTAGAGCCCCACGTGCAACAGCACCAGCACCAGCGCCACCAAGAACACCGTCTCGCCAACCATCAGCAAAATCGGCTTGATGCCCACGGCGGCCAGCTCCTTGAGCTGAGTCTTCATGCCCAGGGCACTGATCGACACCACCAGGCACCAGCGCGACAGCTCGTTGCCCCCACCCTGCACGGCCAACGGCACCCACCCGGTGCTGTTGATGCAGGCCAGCGCCAGAAACCCCACCGCGAACCAGGGCAACAATGGCGGGCGCTTGCCTGCGGTGTCGGTACCCTGGCGGCGCGAGATCATGGCCGCGACAACAATCACCGGCACCAACATGGCGACGCGCATCAGCTTGACCACCGTGGCGGTGTCGCCGGTTTCGGGCGACATGCTGTAGCCCGCCCCCACTACCTGGGCGACGTCATGGATCGTCGCGCCAAGAAAGACCCCGGCAGCCTGTGGCGACAGGCCGAGCGCGTTGGCGATCATTGGGTAGAGGATCATCGCCAGGGTCGACAACGCCGACACACCGATGACGGTGAACAGTGTCGCCCGCTCTTTTTGCGGGTGGCTGGGCAGCGCAGCGGCCAGCGCCAACGCCGCCGAGGCGCCGCAGATCGCCGTGGCGCCACCGGTGAGCATGCCGAACAGGCGCTGGAACCCCAGGGCCTTGGCCGCCACCATCGACACGCCGATGGTCACCACCACCAGGATCACCACCAGTGCGACGGCCTTCCAGCCCAGACCTGCCATCTGCTCCAGGGTGATGCGCATGCCCAGCAATGCCACGCCCAGGCGCAATACCGTGCGTGCGGTGAATTCGATGCCGGCTTTGCATTTGCCATCGCTGGCCAGAAAGTTCAGCGCCAGGCCTAGTAGCAGGGCGAACAGCATGACCGGCGCGCCATAATGCTCCGCCAGAAAGCTCGCCGCCCCAGCGGCAATCAGGCTGACGCTAAGCCCCGGCGCCAACTCCCGCGCGCGGTGGTTGACCTGGGCAAGCGCAAGGGTGCTCATGACACCACCTCCTGGCCGGCGATGACGATAAAGACCTGGTCGCCCTCCACCTCCACCGGGTAGCTGGCCACTTTGAGTGCCTTGGAATTGAGCAGGTAGCCACTGGCAAGGTCAAAGCGCAGGCCATGGGCGCGGCACTGGATCACGGCGCCGTCCAGTTGCCCGGCGCACAACGATGAACCCTGGTGCGGGCAGCTGTCGTCGATGGCCAGCAAACGCCCGTCGACATTGAACAGCGCCAGGCTTTTGCCCCCGTGTTCGAACAGCACACGCTCGCCGACGCCTGGCACACGCTGGGCCGGTACCTCGATACGCCCGTTCACGCCTGCACCCCCGCCGAACGCGACAGCGCCAGGTGCATGGCGTCGAGCAGTTGCTCTACCGGCTGGGCACCGAACACGCGCAGGTGATCGTCGAAGACGAAACACGGCACGCCCCTGCTGGCGATGTCGGCGCTGGCACTGATGAATGGCCGGCCATCAGCGCTCAGGCTCCCGGCCAGCGCGGCAGGCGTAAAGCCGCACTGTTCGGCGATGCGCAACAGGGTGTCGCGATCGCCCAAGTCTTCGCCCTCGCGGAAATACGCGGCAAACAGCCGCTCCAGCAGCGCCTCGACCTGTTGCTCGCTGCCCAGCTCGACCGCATGCAGCAGCAGGCGATGGGCGTCGGCAGTATTGGGCATGCGCGCGATCCGGCTGAAGTCGATCAGCTCGCCCACGGCACGCGCAGCCTCCTGCACTTGCCCTTGGCGTTGCCGCACCGCCTCGTCGCTGCCCAGGCGGCGGCGGTCGAAGTCGGCGAACGGCTGGCCGGCTGCGGGCAGGTCGGGCAACAGCTGCACGCCGTGCCAGGCCAGGGTGACCTCGCCCTCCGGCCGGACTTCGCGCAACTGAGCCAGCGCGGTTTGCAGTTGCCGCTTGCCGATCAGGCACCACGGGCAGATGAAATCGAAATACACGTCAATCGACAGCGAATGCTTCACGTACGGGCCTCCAGTACGGGCTCGACAGGCGCTTGCGGGCTATTGCCACAGGCCAGGCGCGCCATGTCAGGGTGGTAGTGGCGCTTGGCGTAGAAAAACACCGCGGCGGCGGCGATGCTGATCAACGGCACCAGTTGAAAGGCGGCTTGCAGGCCGATCAGGTCGGACACCTTGCCGGTGATCAACGGGCCTGTGGCCAGGCCGAGCAGGTTGTTGCTCAGGGTCAGGGTGGCGAATGCCGTGCCATGCACCGTGTAGTGGGTCAGGTTGGCGACCATGGCACTGGACGGGCCATTGGAGCCTGCGGCAATCATCATGCCCAGGCAGATCAGGACCAGTTGCGGCAGGCCCGCCGGCATGGCGAAGGCCACCGACAGCAGCACACAGCTGCCCAGGCAGTAGGCGATGGCCAGGCTGATCTTGCGATCAGGGCGATCGCGCCCCATGCGGTCGCACAACATGCCGCACAGCACGATGCCGACGCCGCTGCACAGCACGATGATTGCTGCCACGGCGCCGGCCCGGTCGGTGCTCATGGCGTAGTAGCGGTTCAGGTAGCTGGGGATCCAGACGATCACCGTGCCGCCGACGAACAGCTGCAAGCCGCTGCCGACATAGGCGCTGATCACCGAGCGGCTTGAATAGAGCGTGCGCAGCGGGCGCAAAGCCTTCAAGGCGGCCTTGTCGCTGGCGCTTGCCTGATTTTTCGGGGCAATGCGCGCCTCGCGTACGATCAACGGGTAGAGCAGCGCCAGGGCCAGGCCGAAAAACGCCATGCCGGCGAACGCCCAGCGCCAACCCAGGTGCTGGGCCATCACCCCGCCCAGGGCCATGCCCAGCACAGAGCCGAACATGCCACCGGCCATGAACGACCCGGCCAAGGTGGCACGCATCTCACGCGGGAACACCGCCACCACCACGGCAATACCGACGCTGCCATAGGCAGCTTCGCCGACACCGACCAGAAAGCGCGCGATGAACATCTGCTGGTAGTTTTCGGCGACTGCGCAGCCCAGCGTGGCCAGGCTCCACATCACCGCCATGAAGGTCAGGCTCTTGATGCGACCGATGCGGTCGGCGAGCAATGACAGCGGAAAGGTCAGCAGCCCGACCATCAGGGCGACGATGCCGCTGAGCAGGCCGAGCTGGCTGTCGCTGAGCTGCCATTCCTGCTTCAACAGGGGGAACACGGCGTTGAGCACCTGCCGCGACATGTAGTCGGAGATCAACAGGCCGAAGGTCAGGGCAAAGACGATCCAGGCATAGCGCCGGGGGATGCCCAGTGATGTATCCGTGCCTGGGTCCGTCGCACCGGTGTGATAGGTGGCCATGCTGCCTCCTCGGGTATCTGGCTTGGGTTGTTTTTGTTGTTATGAACAAATGCCAAAATCTGTGCTGCGGGTACTGGCCTCATCGCCTCGCGTCAGACGCGCGCCCCTTGTAGGAGCAGCCTTGCGCTGCGAAGAGGCCGGTGAAAGAACCGCAGATCTTCGCAGTAATCACGGGCCTCTTCGCAGCACAAGGCTGCTCCTATGTATGGACTCGCCCACACTGTCTAGCTGCTTTTGAACATAGGAACCCGGTTGCATCTATGTATCAGGCCTATTCGAGGAAGCTTTTTGCTTCTGGCCAACATCGTGGTGAGCTCGCAGCGTGCCGTTTACATTGAGGCCATTCATCAGG
>NZ_JABWRW010000037.1:0-41908 GCF_014269095.1 Pseudomonas sp. SWRI50
TGGCTGCCATCAAGGTAGGCTGCAATCGCCTTGAGCTTGAACTGCTCGGTGTACTTGCCCATAGATCCCCCAAGGGTTGGATTGGTGTCCAACTTCTTGGGGGCAGTCCAAGTTCGGCACCTGGCTTCAAGACAGCGATGAACCTGTGGGAGCGGGCTTGCCCCGCGAAAAGGCCAACGCGGTCATCAGCCGATTACTTGCGCGCTGCCTCCCACGACTTCAGCAACTCGGTGTAGCTCACCGTCTCGCCCTTGGGCTTCTCGTTGGCCAGCTTCGGCTTCGGCGCACCCGGCTGGTCATACCAGTACTGGGCATCCTTTTCTGGATTGAGCTTCGGTGCACAGGTCGCCTGTGCGTTGGAACGCTGCAGCCGTTCCATCATGCGGTCCTGATCGCGGGCCAGGCCATCCAGCGCCTCCTGCGGGGTCTTTTCGCCACTGGCCACTTCGGCAATATGGCTCCACCACAACTGCGCCAGCCGCGGGTAATCGGGCACGTTGGTGCCGGTGGGCGTCCATTGCACCCGCGCCGGGCTGCGGTAGAACTCCACCAACCCACCCAGCTTGGGCGCCAGGTCCGTCATGGCCTGGGAGTTGATGTCCGACTCACGAATCGGCGTCAGGCCGACGATGGTCTTTTTCAGCGACACGGTCTTGGAAGTTACGAACTGCGCATACAACCAGGCGGCCAGGCGTTGCTTCTCCGGGGTGGATTTGAAGAAGGTCCACGACCCCGTGTCCTGATAGCCCAACTTCATCCCCTCCTCCCAATACGGCCCTTTCGGCGACGGCGCCATGCGCCACTTCGGCGTGCCGTCGGCATTGACCACCGGCAAGCCGGGTTTGGTCATGTCGGCGGTAAAAGCCGTGTACCAGAAGATCTGCTGGGCAATGTTGCCTTGGGCCGGCACCGGGCCCGCCTCAGAGAAGGTCATGCCCTGGGCTTCCTTGGGCGCGTAGGCACGCATCCAGTCCACGTACTTCTGCGTCGCATAGACCGCCGCGGGGCCGTTTGTGTCACCGCCTCGGGTAACGCTCGAGCCCACCGGGTGGCAGTCCTCGACGCGAATCCCCCACTCGTCCACTGGCAAACCATTGGGCAGGCCTTTGTCGCCACCACCGGCCATCGAGAACCAGGCATCGGTGAAGCGCCACCCCAGCGAGGGGTCTTTCTTGCCGTAGTCCATGTGGCCGTACACGCGCTTGCCGTCGATTTCCTTGACGTCTTCGGTGAAGAACTGGGCGATGTCCTCGTAGGCTGACCAGTTCACCGGCACGCCCAGTTCATAGCCGTACTTTTCCTTGAACTTGGCTTTTAGCTCAGGCCGCTCGAACCAGTCGGCACGGAACCAGTAAAGGTTGGCGAACTGCTGGTCAGGCAGTTGGTAGACCTTGCCATCCGGCGCGGTGGTGAAGGAGATGCCGATGAAGTCTTTCAAGTCCAGCGTCGGCGACGTGTAGGCCTTGCCCTCGTTGGCCATCAGGTCGGTGATCGACTCGACCTTGCCATAACGAAAGTGCGTGCCGATCAGGTCCGAATCGTTGACCCAGCCGTCATAAATGTTCTTGTCCGACTGCATCTGTGTCTGCAGCTTCTCCACCACGTCGCCTTCCTGCAGCAGGTCGTGGGTCAGCTGGATGCCGGTGATCTCGCTGAATGCCTTGGCCAGCACCTTGGACTCGTATTCATGGGTGGTGATGGTTTCCGACACCACGTTGATCTTCATCCCACGAAACGGTTCGGCAGCCTTGATGAACCACTTGAGTTCGGCCAACTGCTGTTCAGGGGTCAGGGTCGACGGTTTGAACTCACTGCCGATCCACTTGTTCGCCGCGTCTTCGTACTGGTCGGCCCACGCCATCCCGTGCACGCTGGCCAGCACCAGCAACGCGGCCAGGGTCAAATGTCGCCGTTTGTGATTGTTGTGGAACATTGTGATCTCCCGATTGAGTTATTCCCGGAGCCGTCGCTCAGCCCCAGCGCAACACCACCACGAGCCAGCCCAGCGACAGCAGCGAGGCCACCCACAAAGGCCAGTCGCTGATCCCGACTACCAGCAAGTGCAGGTAGGCGCTGGCCAGCAGGCCGATGAACAACCGGTCGCCACGGCTGGTGACGATCGGCAGGAAGCCGCGCCGCTCCACGCAGGGGCGGCGCAGTTCAAGCAGGGTCATGCACAACAGCAGCACGCCGACGGCCGCGAAGAACAGCGCCGTGGGCAAGGTCCAGGCCATCCATTCCATGTGCTCCCCTCCTCACACTCGGCCGAGGGCAAAGCCCTTGGCGACATGGTTGCGGACAAACCAAATCACCAGCATGCCGGGCAGGATGGTCAACACCCCGGCCGCCGCCAGCACGCCCCAGTCGATCCCCGAAGCGGACACGGTTCGGGTCATCACCGCTGCGATAGGTTTGGCGTTCACCGAAGTCAGGGTGCGCGCCAGCAGCAGTTCGACCCAGGAAAACATGAAGCAGAAAAACGCCGTCACACCGATGCCGGAGCCGATCAGCGGGATGAAGATCTTCACGAAGAAGCGCGGGAAGCTGTACCCGTCGATGTAGGCCGTTTCGTCGATCTCTTTCGGCACCCCCGACATGAAGCCTTCAAGAATCCACACCGCCAGCGGCACGTTGAACAGGCAGTGGGCCAGCGCCACGGCAATGTGCGTGTCGAACAGGCCAATCGAGGAATACAGCTGGAAAAACGGCAGCAGGAACACCGCCGGCGGTGCCATGCGGTTGGTCAGCAACCAGAAAAACAGATGACGGTCGCCGAGGAAGCGATAGCGCGAGAAGGCATAGGCCGCCGGCAACGCCACCGCCAGCGAAATGACTGTGTTCAGGCACACGTAGTACAGGGAGTTGATATAGCCGCTGTACCAGCTCGCATCGGTAAAGATCACCCGGTAGTTGTCCAGCGTGAATGCCTGCGGCCACAGGGTCAGGCCGCCAAGGATTTCGGTGTTGCTCTTGAACGACATGTTCAGCAGCCAGTAGATCGGCACCAGCAGGAAGAAGAAGTACAGCAACAGTGGCACTGCTTTGCGCGCGCTCATGGCCTAGTCCTTGTCGGCGTGCGTCATGGCGGTATAGAACAGCCACGACACCAGCAGGATGATCAGGAAGTACACCAGCGAAAACGCCGCGGCCGGCCCCAGGTCGAACTGCCCTACCGCCATGCGCGTGAGGGTCTGGCTGAGGAAGGTGGTGGCGTTGCCGGGCCCGCCACCGGTCAGCACGAACGGCTCGGTGTAGATCATGAAGCTGTCCATGAAACGCAGCATCACTGCAATCAGCAGCACGTTCTTCAGCTTTGGCAGCTGGATATGGCGGAACACTGCCCAGGCCGAAGCCCGGTCGATGCGGGCAGCCTGGTAATAGACATCCGGTATGGCGCGCAGGCCCGAATAACACAGCAGCGCCACCAGCGACGTCCAGTGCCAGACGTCCATCACCAGCACCGTGAGCCAAGCATCGAACGGGTCGCCGGCATAGTTGTAGTTGACCCCAAGCTTGGCCAGCGTGGCACCGAGCAGGCCGATGTCGGCGCGGCCGAAGATTTGCCAGATGGTGCCGACCACGTTCCAGGGAATGAGCAGCGGAATAGCCATCACGATCAGGCAGACCGAGGCCATGCGCCCCTTGGTCGGCATTGTCAGGGCGATGGCGATGCCCAGTGGAATTTCGATCAACAGCACGCAACCGGAATAGATGAACTGGCGCAGCAAGGCATCGTGCAAGGCCGGGTCGCGCAACACCTGGCGGTACCAGTCGGCACCGACGAAATAGCGGTTGGACTGGTCGAAGATGTCCTGCACCGAATAGTTGACCACGGTCATCATCGGCACCACGGCGCTGAACGCCACCAGCACGAACACCGGCAGTACCAGCCACCACGCCTTGTTGTTGCGCACCTTGTTCATGGTCCGGCCTCCAGCAGTACATCGTCGACATACAGCATCAGCCACTGGCTCGGCAGGGTGACCCAGGCCTGCCCCGCCGGCAGCGGGCGATCCTCGCCCAGGCGCGCCTTGAGCGTGGCGCTGCCGAGCTGGAAGGTGACGATGCGGTAGGTGCCCAGGTCTTCGATATCCAGCACCTGCACGGCAAACGCGTTGTCGAGCGGGCCGTCCCAAAGCTGCACGAACTCCGGCCGGATGCCCACTTGCAGGCGCCCGCCGGCGGTTGCCGCCATGCGTTCGCGCAGGCCCTCGGGCAGCGTCAGGTGCAAGCCATCAAAGCTGACGCCATCGGCCTCGGCACGCACGTCGATGAAGTTCATGCCGGGGCTGCCAATGAAGTAGCCGACAAAGGTGTGCCGCGGGCGCTCGAACAACTCGCGCGGGGTGCCGAACTGGACGATGCGCCCGCCGTGCATCACCGCGATCTTGTCAGCGAAGGTCGAAGCCTCCAACTGGTCGTGGGTGACGTAGATCATGGTGATGTTGAACTGCTCATGGATCTGTTTGAGCTTGCGCCGCAGCTTCCACTTCAGGTGCGGGTCGATCACCGTCAACGGCTCGTCGAAGAGGATCGCAGACACGTCATCGCGCACCAGGCCACGGCCCATCGAAACCTTCTGCTTCTCGTCGGCGCTGAGGTTGCGCGCCTTCTTTTTCAGCACAGCGGACAGGTCGAGTACCTCGGCGATCTCTTCGACCCGGGCACGCACCCTGCCCTCGTCCACGCCCTGGTTTCGCAGGGGGAAGGCCAGGTTGTCGAACACCGTCATGGTGTCGTACACCACCGGAAACTGAAACACCTGGGCGATGTTGCGCGCCTGCGGCGACAGCGCGTTCACGGGCTTGCCGTCGAACAGCACGTCGCCATGGGAGGGCGTAAGCAGCCCCGAAATGATATTGAGCAAGGTCGACTTGCCGCACCCGGAAGGCCCGAGCAAGGCATAGGCGCCGCCTTGCTCCCACACATGCTCCAGCGCGTGCAGGGCGTAGTCCGCCTCCGAGGTCGGTTGACGGCTGTAACTGTGCGCCAGCTGGCGCAGGCGGATCTCGGCCATCAGCGACTCCTCGCCTGACGCACGCCTGGAGCCTGCACCAAGGCTCCGGCAGCGTCGAAGACAAACAGCTTGTGCGTGGGGATGAACACGCGGATCGGGGTGTCCACCTGGTACTCGTGCACACCCGGCAGGTGCAGGGTCATCCGCCAGTGTTCATTGCGCACGTGGAGGAAGGTTTCCGAGCCACTGATCTCGGCCAGCTCCACCAGCACCGCCAGCTCCAGGTCATCATCATGGGTCGGCACCAGGGTGATGTGGCTGGGCCGCACGCCAAAGCGGTAGTCGCCATCGCCCAGGCGCTGCAGGTCGGCATTGCGGGCAAAGTGTACCGCCTGCGCCAGGCTCACCTCGTTGCCGGCGATGCGCCCAGGCACCAGGTTGATCGGCGGCTCGGAAAACAGCTCGGCGGCCAGCACGCTGCTGGGTTGCTGATAGACCGCAGCGGTCGGGCCGCTCTGCACGATGCGCCCCTCATGCAGGATCGTCGTGGTGCCGCCCAGCGCCAGCGCTTCGTTGGGTTCGGTGGTGGCGTACACGGCAATGCAATTACGCGCCGCAAACAACGCCCGCAGCTCTTGGCGCAGGCCTTCGCGCAGCTTGTAATCGAGGTTGACCAAGGGCTCATCGAACAGGATCAGCGAGGCGTCCTTGACCAGCGCCCGGGCCATCGCCGTGCGTTGCTGCTGGCCGCCGGACAGCTCCAGCGGCAACCGCTGCAGGTAGGCTTCGATGCGCAGCATCTCGGCGGTTTCCTGCACCCGCCGGCGAATTTCCGCTTCGGCCAGGCGCGCCTGGCGCAGCGGGGAGGCGATGTTTTCGTACACGCTCAAGGTCGGGTAGTTGATGAACTGCTGATACACCATCGATACGTTACGCAGGCGCACCGGCACCCCGGTGACATCGTTGCCGTCCAGCAGCACACGGCCTAGGTCCGGGCGGTCGAGCCCGGCCATCAGGCGCATCAGGCTGGTCTTGCCGGCCAGGGTGCGGCCGAGCAAAACGTTGAACGAACCCGGCTCGAAACGCAGGGACGCATCGACGATGCAGGCCTGGTTATCGACACTGCGGCTGACCTGCTCCAGCACCAAGGACATGGCGTGGCCTTTTTAGGATTGTTGTCCGCTGGGCAGAGCGAGTTTCGTGCCAGCCCGGCCTGAACGCTCTGCCGCGCGCCTTCACCGCGCAAGGTCAGCCATGGCCTGTTCACAGCTGAACACATTCGCTGCACAACTGAACACGCGAAGGTTTGACAATGAACAACGGTGGACAACACTGAACAGCGGTCGGCTGATAACAACAATCACACAGGACAGGCCCATGGCCGCATCCGCTTCGCCGCATGCCCAACTGATCCAGGCATCCTGGGCGCGTTGTCGCGACCACGGCCTGCAACCGCAAAGCCCACCCGATTTCGATTGCCTGCCGCCGGCCGAACTGAGCGCCCTGCTGGAGCGCCGCCAGGCCCTGCTGCGCCTGACACGCGATGAGGTGCTGCCGCAGTACGCACACCTGCTGGGCAACGCCAGCTACCTGGTGATGCTGGCCGACGCCGGTGGCTGCCTGCTCGACAGCTGGGGTTCGCGGCGCTTCGTCGACCCGCGCCAGCGCCACGGCTTCAGTGCCGGCGCGCACTGGCACGAGCGCGGTGTGGGCACCAACGCACTCGGCACGGCGCTGGTCTGCGCCGAGGCAATTCATGTGGGCCAGGATGAACACTTCCTGCGCCAGAACCGCTACCTGTGCAGCGCTGCGGCGCCGGTGTTCGATGGCGAACGGCAGCTGGTCGGCGCGCTCGATGTGGCCAGCGACGGGTACTTGCCTGCCAGCCAGACGCTCGGCCTGGTACGGATGATGGGCCAGAGCCTGGAGAACCGTTTGATACTGGCGCAGCATGCCGACCACCACGCCCAACTGCTGTTCAACAGCGCCTCCGACAACCTCGACAGCCCCTGGGCGGGCTTGTTGGTGTTCGATGAGCGCGGCCAGGTCATTGCGGCCAATCACCGGGCCGACAGCCTGCTCGGCGACAACCCGCTGCGGCAAAACCTCGAGCAACTGTTCCAAGTCCCGTTGCAGCAGTTGCTAGCCCAGCCGCCGCAACAACCCTTCGCCTTGCAGGCCGCCGGGCGCCACCGCTTCCACTGCCAGTGGCAAGCGCCGCGCCACAGCCCCAAGCGCCCGGCCCCTGGCCCTGTCGACCCACGTATGGACAACGCCCTGGCCCAGGCCAGCCTGTTACTGGAAAAAGACATTCCGGTGTTGATCCAGGGCGAAACCGGGGTTGGCAAGGAAGTCTTCGTCGAGGCCCTGCACCGCGCCAGCCGCCGCGCCGGGCAGCCGCTGATTGCAGTCAACTGCGCGGCGATCCCCGCCGAGCTGGTCGAGTCGGAGCTGTTCGGCTATGACAAAGGGGCCTTTACCGGCGCCCACCACAAGGGCAACCCCGGGCTGATCCGCAAGGCCGACCACGGCATCTTGTTTCTCGACGAAATCGGCGACATGCCGCTGCCGACCCAAGCCCGGCTGCTGCGTGTGCTGCAATCGCGCAGCATCCAGCCATTGGGCAGCGGTGAGCCGGTGACCGTGGACATCCGCGTGGTTTCGGCCAGCAACCGCGACCTGGCCGAAGCCGTGCGCAACGGGCAGTTTCGCGAGGACCTCTACTACCGCGTGGCCGGGTTGACCCTGGTGTTGCCCGCCTTGCGCGAACGCAGTGATCGGCGCGCGCTGATTGAGCAGGTGCACGCCCGGCACCTCGCCCCCGGGCAACCCCGGCAACTGCCCCCGCACATACTCGACCTGCTGTTGCACCACCCCTGGCCAGGTAACCTGCGCCAGCTCAACAGCGTAGTGCAGGTGGCGCTGGCCCTCGCTGGCAGCCAGCCCATCGGCACCGAACACTTTTCAGCGTGTTTCCTTGCCCAGGCTGGCACACCTCGCGCTTGCCCGCCACCCGCCCCTGCCACGGACCTGGCCAACCTGCTGCACAGCTGTGGCGGCAATATCTCATCGCTGGCACGCCTGCTCGGCATCAGCCGCACCACCCTGTACAAACGCTTGCGTGAACAGGGGCTCGAACCCGCCCACCTGCAGGGTGGGCGCTGAAGGTGCTATCAGCATACTGAAGCCGGGCTAATGCGGGTCATTACCCTCGCTGCTCCAACCTGTCAGGAGCAGCCCATGAGCCACTTGCACCCCCATCACGTAGGCCTGATTCAACAGCGCCTGCCCGGCTGGCTTCGCCAGACTTCCCCGCATCAGCGCGAGGCCCTGAAAACCCACTTGCTGCACAGCCACCGCGCCACACGCGCACTGCAGAAGGCCCTTGCCCCGCTGCAATCGGTAGAGGCGTTCTGCCGACCGTTGTTGAAGGACGCACTCGCTCACTGGTACCCCGGCGTGTCGCTGCCCCCACTCGATACCACCGTGTTGACCGAGCGCACCACGGGCCATCTGCGCAGTCGGTCCTGGCTGGAAGCCGCCCTGCAGAACCTGCAAGCGGACACGCCGGTACGCCTCTATGCCAATCAGGATGCGCCTGAACTGGAACAGCTCGACACCGTGCGATTCGTGAAAGGCGTACGGCGCCTCGACCTTGGCCAGCGCTACCTGGACCACCTGCGCGAGCACGTCGACACCGCTGATTTTCGCGCGTTGCTGCGTGAGCAGGACCGCGCCGCCTTCGCGGCCGAATTGTTATCAGCGCAGCTGCAAGGGCACATCGACAGCCGCGGCGAAGCCTTGGGCGAGGCCGCGCTTGCTGGCGCGCGCGAGGTACAGACGCTCGGCGGGGCGAGACGCCTGCAATGTGGCTACCTGAGCCTGCTCGGTTTCCCGCTGAGTGGCGCCCTGCTGCTGCGACTCGAGCCACACGGGCAGACCGAACCGTGCCTGCTTTACCTGCCCGGGGACACCCAAGGCGCCCTGCACCAGTACTCGTCCTTGCAGGCCGTCGGCACAGCACTCACGAAGCGGCTATGGGAGGAGCCTTTTCGTGTGTATTTCAAACGCTTTGTCAGCCACGCGCAGCAACCCGCCTTCGCCGCCCGCTTGCGGCACATACTCTACCCGCGCTACCCCTACGCAGCGCTGTACCCGACCCCGCCTACACTGGAGAAAGGTGAGTCATTCAACTGGATCAACCGGCTGTTCCCCTCGCCCCACGACCTGTGGCAAGAAACCCTGGATAAGAACGCCCGCCTACCACTGGACTTCACGCCGTGGCCCGGCGAATGCTTCACCGCCAGGGCCAGCAACCAGGTGCAAACCACCTTGGCAGATGCCGTGACACTGGCTGTGCCCACGGCGCAGTTCGACGCGGCGGCGCAAACTGCCCGGCTGCTCGGTTGGCTGGGTGTGGGGCTGACTGTACTGAATGTGGCCAGCTTCTTCGTGCCTGCCTTGGGCGAGGTGATGCTAGTGGTCGGCGGGGCGCAAATCGTGGGCGAGTTCCTCGAAGGCGTCCATGCGCTGAACGAAGGCGAAACCGAGGCCGCCATCAGCCATCTGTTCGGTGTGCTCAACAGCCTGCTGCAGGTTGCGGCACTGGGTGCCGTGCACAGCGCGGTCCAGCTGGCAGGCCCCCTTGAAAACTGGACACGCCTCCCCGGCAGAACAGGCCAGCGCCTGTGGCACGGCGACCTGCGCCCCTTCACCCGCGAGGCGCCCTGGCCGCCAGGCACCCCTGGAGCGGATGGCTTGCACCACTGGCAGGGCCAACCGTGGATCAACCTGGAGGGCAAGGCCATGCCGCTGGAAAAAGCCCCCGACAGTCGCTGGCAGCTGGCACACGCGAAAGGCCATCAACGCGCCCCTCGCCTGCTCGGCAATGGCCAGGTGCCGTGGTTGCTGGAGCACGAACAGCCCTTGGCGTGGGACGCGGCCAAACTGGTGCGGCGCATCGCCAACAGCGGCCCAGCGGTGAGTGATGAAACCCTGCTGCGCGCACTGCACTGCAGTGGTTTCAGCGAAGCAGCCGTGCGCCGCGTGGTGGTCGATCAGGAAGCCGCCCCCGCCCTGCTGCTCGACTGTTTGCAAGCACTGGGCGCCACCGATACCCCCTCGGCAGCCAGCACTGACGCCGCCACCTTGCTGCTTGGCCGGGACTTCCCGTCCCTTAGCCGCAGAGCCAAGGCCGAGATCCTTGCCAACACCCGTACCAAGGATTTGGCCCTTGGCCAACGAAGGGGCCGATTGCCGCTCTCGGTAGCCGAAACAGCCCGTGCCTACCAGCACGAAGCCCGTCTGGACCGTGCGCTGCTGCGCTTCTATCAGCACAGCGGCCCGGTGCAGGACCGTGATGCCCTGGCCGTGGGTTTTCTGCGACGGCTAGCGGGTTGGACGGGCGAGGTGTACCTCGAATTGCGAGAGGGCAACCTGCAAGGCCCACGACTGCAGGGCACTGACGCCCAGGGACGAGACGGCAAAACCGTGGTGCGCGATGATCGGGGCTACCAACCCTACGACGAACACGGCCAACCGCTGGCCGGCCACACGACGCTCTACCAGGCCATTCTCAACGCCCTGCCTGACAGCGAGCGCATCGCCCTTGGCTTGCAGATACATGACCCGCTGCCCTTGCGTGACGCCCTGTTCGAACAGGCCGCCGGCAACCGCACGTACGCCGCCAAGCAATTAGGTATGGCGCCTGTGCGCACCCTGTATCGGCGGCCCACACGGCTCGCGCCGGGCGGCCGTGTCGGCTACCCCCTCAGCGGCCGTGGCCGGGGCTGGCTGAATGACGACGAGCTGTTCGACACGCTGTACCCCAGCCGCCACCCCGGTGACCGCGAGTGGCTGCGCCAGCGCTTGCGCCTGGAGGCCGGTGAAAGCCCAGGCGCCTTCACCCGGCTGCTCGAACAGTTGCGCGAAGAGTACCAGCGCCTGAACACCACACTGGATGGCTGGGTAAATGACACAGAAGGCCTGGCGATGGACACCCTCGAACAACGCACCGCTGCGCGGACGGAGGCCGCACGGCGCATACGCCAGGCCTGGCGCAGGGAAGGCGTGGAGGCCGATCAGCTGGAACTGGCACTGGAAGCCCAGGACCTGGGCGCCTTGCCGACCTTACCCACGCGCCTGGAGCACGTCCGGTGGCTGACGGTCGTCGACTCACCCCATGGCGAAGCGATCAACCTCGATGGCTTCCTGCAGGCCTTCCCTGGCGTGCGTAACCTGGACCTGGCCAGCAACAGGCTGCGTTTGCTGCCCGGCGCCCTGGCCCAGATGGCGGAACTGGAAACCCTGGACCTGCAGTGCAACGTCGTGGCTTTGCAGGAGGCACACAATATCGATCTACTGACGCGCCTGCCCCGCCTGCAGCGGCTCAACCTCTCTGGCGGCCTGGAGAGCCTGCCGGTCGCCGCTCTGCAGCGGCTCGGCCAGTTGCAGCACCTGTACGCGCTGAGGGCCGACTTGAACAGGCTCGCACTGCAAACCGAACACTTCGAGGCGTTGCAAGGCTGGCCCGCGCTGGCCGAATTGAGCCTGGGCTCGTGCGAAATCACCCTCACCGCAGAAAGCCGCGCGGCGCTGGGCCGCCTCAACCAGCTGCACTCGCTGCGCCTAGGGGAAAACCCACTGCAGTTGGCACCCGACGTGACCGGCTGGCAGCACCTGCAAACCCTAGACCTCGACCGCGCCGGTATCACCCAATGGCCCGAAGGCCTGCCAGGCTTGATGAATCAACGCCCACTCGTGCTGCGCTCGCTCGACCTCAGTGGCAACCGGTTGGTCGATGCACCCGAATTGCACGACACGGCGTTCGCTGAAGCGATACGTAGCGGGGATGAAGGCACCTATTACGACTTCGACGACAACCCCTTCAGTGAGCAGGCTCAACGCAGCCTGTTCGGCGCAGGGCTGACGGCCATCCCGGACATAGAAGCCCTGGAGGACGAGGCCTGGGTGATCGAATTGCCCCCCGAGCTTGAGGCACACCGCGAGGCCAATGCCGAAGACGCTGAGTGGGCGCCCGTGTACCGCCTGACCGAACGCATGGCGCAAACGCCGGAGTACCTGGCTAACCCGGTGCGCACGCGTGAGCGCATCGTGCATGTACTGCGCACGCTCACCCGCGAAGACGTCGGTGACGCGGGCTGGGGCCTCGCCGAACTGCGTGAGCAAGTACTCACCGAGATCAACGACGCAGCCGAGGCCTGCGTGGACCAGGCCAGCCTGCTGTTCCAGCGGGTCGAAACGCAGGTGTCGGTGTGGCGTAGCGTGGCTGCCGCACACCCCGGCGCCACCGACGAAGCGGTCGCTGTGTCCGTCGCCACTGGCCTGGCCCGCCAGGGCCGCCTGGATGAACGCATAGGCGCCCTGTACAACGCTCGCCGGGCACGCCGGCAGGCCTTGAGCGATGCGCAAAACGACAGCGAACGCCAGGCCGCACCAGCCCTGGTGGCGGAAGACGATTTGAGCGATGCACACCTGAGCGACCCACAAACACCGCCCGACGAAATTGAAATCGCCCTGGTCGCACGCATCGCCCTGCGCGAACGCCTGGGCCTGCCCGAACAACCTGGGCAGATCGCCTTTGGCTACCTGGCGCAACTGAGCGAGGCCACCCTGCAACGCCTGGCCCTGGCAGTCGAAACTGAGGCGGATGCTGCCTTCCTGGCACGCTGGACGAGTGAGCAACCCTTCTGGCGCGCCTGGGTTCGGCGGCTACGGCCTGAGCCATTCGAAACGCTCGCACGTGACTGGGAGGCTGCTTCGGAGTACTACACCGAGTTGAGTGAACCCACCACCGCGCCCGGTGCCTACCGCGGGCCCGCTGTTCCGTTGGCGTTCATCACCGCGCTGGAGCGCGAGACCCACACCGTACCGGGGCTGGCATGGCGGGTGGAGGGCACCTTGCAGCGCATCGACCTGGTGTCGGGGCGCTACAGTGGCGAAGACGAGCTTTACGCGCTGGCTGGCCGCCTGCTGCTCAGCACCCGCCAGCAGGCGCGAGACCAGCTCTACCGGCAGTTGACCCAGGCTCTGTTCCAGGCCGCCTGACGTACAGCGGGTGGCAGGCCCCCTGCAGGGCGTGTCGCCCGCAGCCGATTCGGCTGCAAGCGCTTGGACTTCAGCCTTTAACGCTGCGCCATTGCTCAGGCTGCCGATACCCCTGCGCCCAGGCCAGCACTTCACTCGCCGGCATCGGCCTGGCGATGAAATACCCCTGCGCCAGCTCGCAACCCAGTGCCATCAGCACCCGCCCATGCTCGACACTCTCCAGGCCTTCGGCAACCACCTCGCGGCCAAACGCACGCGCCAGCCCGATCACCGCCCCGGTCAGGGCCAGGTCATCCTGGTCATGGAGAATGTCGCGCACGAACGATTTGTCAATCTTGATGGTCTGGGTCGGCAAGCGCTTGAGGTAGCTCAGCGACGAATAGCCGGTGCCGAAATCGTCCAGCGAAAAGCGCACGCCCAAGGCCCGGCAGGCATCCAGGCACCGGCTGACATGCTGCAGGTTGTCGATGGCCACCGACTCGACGATTTCCAAGTCCAGCCGGGCCGGGTCAACCCCGGGGTGCTCCGCCAGCAACTGTTCCAGGCGTTCGACGAAATCACTGCGCTGCAAATGCCGCGCAGCAATGTTGACACTCACCGACCACGGCTGCCCCTGCCCTTGCCAGGTCTGCAACTGGCTCAGCGCCTGGTGGATCACCCATTCGCCAATTTCGATGATCAGGTCGGTCTGTTCCACCAACGGCAGGAACTCGCCCGGCGGCACCAGGCCACGGCCCGGCCGTTGCCAGCGCAGCAACGCCTCGAAACCCAGCACCTCACCGCTGCGCAGGTTGACCTTGGGCTGGTAGTAAAGGCACAGCTCGCGATTGCGCAGTGCCCGACGCACCCGTGTCACAGTCTGGTGGGTGGCCTTGAGTTCCTGCTCCTGGGACACATCGAACACGTGGTAACGGTTGCGCCCACGCTGCTTGGCCACATACATGGCCTGGTCGGCGTGACGCACCAGGGTATCGGCGTCCTCATCGTCGAGCGGGTACAGCGTGACGCCAATACTGGCGCTCAACGAGAGGGTGTGCTCGCGCACCACATAGGTGGCCGCCAGCGCCCGCAGCACCCGGCACAGGGCCGCATGCAACTGGCGGTCGTCGCTGACATTGCGCAGGATCAGCACAAACTCGTCACCCGACAACCGGGCCACGGCATCCCCCCCGCGCAAGATGCCCTTCAAGCGCTGCGCCACTTCGACCAGCAACAGGTCGCCAGTGGCATGCCCGTAGCCATCGTTGACCGCCTTGAAGCCATCCAGGTCGAGCATGCACACCGCCAGCGGGATGTCTTCACGGCGCGAGAACGCCAGTGCCTGATTGAGCAGGTCGGACAGGTAGGCGCGGTTGGGCAGCCCGGTCAGCACATCGTGCCCCACCCGCCATTGCAAGGTGTGCAGCAATTGGCGCTTCTCGGTGACGTCGAAGCGGATCGACACATACTTGCGCACCTTGCCGGTCAGCGGGTCGACCAGCGGCACCATGGTGCTGTCGACCCAGTACAACGAACCGTCCTTGGCGCGGTTGCAGATCTCGCCCTTCCACACCTTGCCCGCCGTTAGCGCCCGCCACATGCCGAGGAAGAATTCCGGCTCGTGCAGGCCGGAATTCAGAATGCGGTGGTTGGCGCCCAGCAGTTCGTCGCGGCTGTAACCGGAGATGCTGCAGAACTGCTGGTTGACGTAAGTGATGCAGCCACGCAGGTCGGTTTCGGAAAAGATCGCGGCCGCGTCCACGGCCGCGCGATAGTTATCGTCCATAAGCATCCTGCCCTAACGGTTGAAGCGCTCCACGAGGGCGCGCAATCCGGCGCACACCTCTTCCAGCTCGGCACCGCGCGAGGCGGCAGCGTTGGCGCTATGGGCGCTGTGCTGGGCAATGCCCGCCACACCGTTGATCTGCCGCGACACCTCTTCAGCCACGGCAGACTGCTGCTGCGAGGCTGTGGCCATCTGCTGGCTCATGCCGCTGATGCGTTGCACCGCTTCACGAATACCGTGCAGCGCCTGTTGGGCCTCCTGCACCTGGGCAACGCCCTGCTCGGCGCCCTGAATGCCTTGGCTGGCAATGGCCACGGCTTCTTCAGCACCGCTGCGCAGGCCATCGATAATGGCCTGGATATGCAACGTCGACTGCCGGGTCTTGTCGGCCAACGCCCGCACCTCGTCGGCCACCACGGCAAAGCCACGGCCCTGCTCACCGGCACGGGCGGCCTCGATAGCGGCATTGAGCGCCAGCAGGTTGGTTTGCTCGGCAATGCCCCGGATCATCCCCGTCGCCTCGGCGATGGCGCCGGTCTGACCAGCCAGGTGGGTGACCGCCTGGTTGATTTGGTCCACGGTGCCGGCCAGGGCGCGGATCGCCGTGCCGCTGGCATCGGCCACGCGGCTGCCCTGCTCGGCCAGCAGGTGCGCGGTATGCGCCTCGGCGGCGGTGAGTTGCACATGGTTGACCACCTCGCCGATCGAGGCGGTCATCTCGGCCATCGCGGTTGCGCTCAGGTCGGTTTCGGCGCGCTGCTCCAGCAGGGCCGTTTCGGTACCGCGCGACAGACGCCCAGCATCGTGCGCGGCTACTGCCATCTGCGTGGCCAGGTCGCTGAGCCGGGTCAACGCGGTTTTCAGGCGCGCCTCTTCACCAATCAAAATTAGCTGCAGTTGCCCGGCGGCGCCCGGCAGGTCGCTGTAGGTCAACGCCGCGGTGGGGTCGGCGAAGGTGCCTTCGGCGCCCTGGATGACCCGCCGCAACTGGCGGCCCAAGTCGTTGCGCATCCACAGGCCATAGGCCGCGAACAACGCAAGGGTTAGGCCCTGCCCGGGCCAGCCTGGCCAGAACTGGTTGGCGCTCACCGCCAACACCCCACCCAGCAGCGGCAAGGCCATGGCCTGGCCCAGCAACGCCAGGCGGCGGCCGTACGACAGCGGCGCCTGGCCCTGACGCAGTCGCGCATACAGGGCCTCGGCACGGCTGACTTGTTCGCGAGTCGGGCAGACCCGTACCGATTCGTAGCCGATCACCCGGCCGTCTTCAAGGATCGGCGTGACGTAGGCATTGACCCAGTAGAAGTCGCCATTGCGGCAGCGGTTCTTGACGATGCCCATCCAGCTTTTGCCGGCTTTGAGGTAGCGCCACATCAATGCGTACACCGCTGGCGGCATGTCGGGGTGGCGCACCAGGTTGTGCGGGCTGCCGATCAGCTCGGCCTCGCTGTAACCGCTGATGGCGGCAAATTCGGGGTTGCAGTAGGTAATGTGGCTGGCGGTGTCGGTGGCGGAAATCAGCCGCTGACCCGAGGGGAAACGTTGCTCGACCGGGGTTACCGGGAGATTGAGACGCACGATGAGACTCCATTCACTGACGAACCGGCACCCTTCCCATCGACGACCATCGGAACCGATACGCAGCGATCCGCTCCAATGTGCACATGCGCTTCCAGCCATACCGGCATGAGGCCGAATGACACTGGAAACTCGACGATGACTGTCCGGTCAAGCCGCGAATTCTACGAAATTCATCACATAAATCAAATAAAGGTGATCGATCATGGCGTTGCGCCATGCGGATAGATATCGTTAAGTTCTTGATTCTAAATGGGAATTAAGTGATGACGAGATCAGCTCTGGGTTTTGCCCTGCGCCGCTACCGCAAGCTGGCGGGTCTGACCCAGGCACAATTCGCCGAGCGAACCGGCTTCGACCCCAAGACCATCAGCCGTTTCGAGACCGGCGCCTACACCCCCAGCGTCGATGCGCTCATGGCCTTCGCAGGCGTACTGGGTATCAAACCCAAGGACTTCTTCGCCGAACCGGACGACGAAGAGGAGCAGCGCGCCTATCTGTTCGGTGTCATCCACAACGCCCCGCCCAAAGATCTTGGCAAGCTGATTGCAGCAGTGGACCAGGCGTTGGCCAAGCCCTGACCTGATTCATCGGTTAACCTGGGGGCGCTGTTCAGCCCCGATAAATGGCATGCACCGAATTAGAGCCTGGCAGGGCCAATTGCCCCACAACTGGTCAGACCGGTAAGGCCAAAATCACTTGCAATGTAGGATTTTTCGCGCTTTTATGGCCTCGCGCTGAACAAACCGGTAAGACCACAATAATTAAGTCCTGCGCTCTTTGACCCTCGCGGCATCGAAGCAAGGACACCGACCAGAGATCACTCCCATGCTCAAATGGTGCTCGCGTTCGATCTTCCTGCAAGTCGTGCTGGGCCTTGCCCTCGGCATTGCCTGCGGCCTCAGCTTCCCCGAAGTCTCCCTGCAACTCAAACCCCTCGGTGACGGCTTTATCAAGCTGATCAAGATGCTCATCGGCTTGATCGTCTTCTGTGTGGTGGTCAGCGGTATCTCCGGTGCTGGCGACTTGAAAAAGGTTGGGCGGATCGGCCTGAAATCAGTCATCTACTTCGAAGTACTGACCACCATCGCCTTGGTGATCGGCCTGGTGTTCGCCTTCACCAGCGGCATTGGCAGCGGTGCCAACATCCACCTGGACCAGTTGTCCAGCGCCGACGCCAGCAGCCTGGCCGAGCGCGGCCAGCACATCCATGGTGCCACCGCCTTCTTCATGGACCTGATCCCGACGTCGGTGATCGGCGCCTTTGCTGACAACAACATCCTGCAGGTGCTGCTGTTCTCGGTGCTGTTCGGCAGCGCGCTGAACCTGGTGGGCGACTCGGCGGCAGGTATTTCGCGGCTGATCAACGAACTTAGCCACGTGATCTTCCGTATCATGGGCATGATCGTGCGCCTGGCGCCCATTGGTGTGTTCGGCGCAATCGCCTTCACCACCAGCAAATATGGCCTCGAGTCGCTGCAACACCTGGGTGGCCTGGTGGCACTGTTCTACCTGACCTGCGCCGGCTTCGTGCTGATTGTCCTCGGTACAGTCATGCGCCTGTCGGGGCTGAAACTGCTGCCCCTGATCAAATACCTGCGTGAAGAGCTGACCATCGTCCTCGGCACCGCCTCTTCCGACGCCGTGCTGCCGCAGATCATGCGCAAGCTCGAGCACCTGGGCATCGGTACCTCCACCGTCGGCCTGGTGATCCCGACCGGCTACTCGTTCAACCTCGACGGTTTCTCCATCTACCTGACCCTGGCCATCGTGTTCATCGCCAACGCCACCGGCACGCCACTGGAGATGACCGACCTGTTGACCATCCTGCTGGTCTCGCTGGTGACTTCCAAGGGCGCTCATGGCATCCCAGGCTCGGCGCTGGTGATCCTCGCTGCCACCTTGACCGCCGTGCCGGCGATTCCGGTGGTGGGCTTGGTGCTGGTGTTGGCGGTGGACTGGTTCATGGGTATCGGCCGGGCACTGACCAACCTGATCGGCAACTGCGTGGCCACCGTGGCCATCGCGCGCTGGGAGAAGGACATCGACCTGGAGCGCGCGCAGAACGTACTCGCTGGCAAACCCGGTTTTGCCCACACGCCCCGCAAGCAGCCCAACATCCATCAACAGGAATTCTGATCGAACGCGGCCGGCGATGACGCCGGCCCTTCCAGGAGCGAACCGTGATCAGCTCATCGACCGTCGTCAACTCAGTGGTGGAAAAACTCCGCCAAGCCCTGGCCCGAGGCCAGTGGCGCTCCGGCGATATGCTGCCTGGCCAGCGCGAACTGGCCGAACAACTGGGCATCAGCCGCCCCAGCCTGCGCGAAGCCGTCACCGTGCTGGAAACCCTGGGCCTGGTGCGCGCGCTGCCCGGTAAAGGCGTGCTGGTGCTGGATGCCGATGCTGCCATGCAGGAGCCGAGCATCGACACCAGCGCGTCGGCCAGCCTGGCCGATGTACTGGAGCTGCGCTACACCCTCGAGCCCTTCATCGTCGGCCTGGTCGCGCAATCGGCCAACAGCCACGACATCGGCCAATTGCGCCTGACGCTGATGGACATGCGCGAAGCGCTGGAGGCCGATGACAGCGAAGCCGGGGTCAGAGCCTACATCGCCTTGCATGAGGCGCTGTTCGCCCTGACCACCAATCCGATCTTCCAGAGCGTGGTGCAGCAGACCAGCAACGCCCTCAAGCAGAGCGCCGACATGCTGCGCAACTCGCCCGAACACCTGGCCGCACGGCTGAAGGAAAACGATGCCGTGGTGCGCGCCATCCGCGAACGCAACAGCGCCGAGGCCAGCGCCCAGATGCGCCAGCACATCCTTGCCGAAGGCCAGCGCATGGGCATCCAACTCAACATCCCGGACGAACACCCCCGCCCTTGACCCAGGAGAGCGACCATGACCGCCTGCGCCCACGCCGCCCCCCGCCTGCCTGCCTTGCTCGCCGCCGGCGAAACTCGCCTGTCGGCCGACCAGATCTACCCACGGCTGTTCGACGCAATCCTTGAACAGCGCTTGCCGCCAGGTGCGCTGCTGCCCGAGCAGGCCTTGGGCCATGCCTTTGGTGTCAGCCGCACGGTGATACGCCGGGTGCTCGGCCGCCTGTCGGACCAACAGGTGGTGGTTCAGCGCCCCAGCCACACCGCGCACCTGGCCGCACCCGACCCCGACCAGGCGCGCCAGGTGCTCAGTGCCAGGCGCCTGGCCGAAACCACCTTGATCACCCTCGCCGCGCAACGCGCCCGGCCGGCGCAGATCCGCCAGCTGCGCCTGCTGGTCGAGCGGGAGCGCCAGCACCACGAAAACGGTGAGCGCTGCGCGGCCATCCGCCTGGGCGGCGAGTTTCACCTGAAGCTCGCGCAGGTCGCCGCCAACGCCCCGCTGGCGCGGTTTCTCAACGGTTTGGTGCCGATGACCTCGCTGATCATCGCCCGCTATGAGTCGCCCTGCTGCGACCACTGTGCCTGGGAAGAACATGCGGCGATCATCGATGCGGTCGAGGCAGGTGATGCCCCCGCAGCGTTGGCGTTGATGCACGAGCACCTGGACCGGCTGCAAGACAAGCTCGACCTGGGCTGAGTTTTTCGTCGTTGTAGGAGCGGCCTTGCGTCGCGAATGGGCTGCAAAGCGGCCCCCTGCAATGTTTCGGTGAGGCTGAAATCCTGGGGCTGCTTCGCAGCCCTTTCGCGACGCAAGGCCGCTCCTACTGGCAGCCTTCTCTCTATACTCGAGAAACCACCCCAGCCTCTACCCAGGGAGGCGGCCGCGTGAGCTCGCGTATCCCCTTACTGCTACTGTGCCTGTTGCTGGCCCTCGGCGGCTGTGCGAGCAAGCGCCCGCCCGCCCCGCCACCGCCCGCCGTGCTCACCCCCGCTGCCTGGCAGCGCATCGACCAGGACCTGATCGAGGCCTCGGTCGGTGCCGCCGGGTCGGCCAACGACTACGCCCGCCGCTCGATGCGGGTGTGGAAGGAGCAGGTGCAGCAACGCACCGAGAGCGACTTCATCCCCTGGTTCACCGGCTACTGGACCCAACAATGGCTGACCCTCAAGGTCGCCTGGTACAAGATCGACAGTGGCGAGGGCCGTGAGCCTGCAGAAAAACGCCTGGCGTTATACCTGCAGGAGCAGTACCACGAACGGGTGATCGAGCACGTGGCCGAGCAGATCAACCCCGAGGGTATTCGCGACCGCGCCTGTGAACTGTACGTGCAACTGTTCGGCCAGCAACTGCCTGGCATCATCGCCCGCTACAACGCACCGGCTGAGCAATTCAGCCAGCGCCTCAACCGGATACCTGCCATCGCTCTGGGCCCGCCCGCTGCACGCAACGCCAGCCTCTACCAACTGCTGCGGGCCAAGTCGCTGGACCAACAACCGGCCTGGCAAGCCATGCGTGAGCATTTGCACCAACAAGCCAGCAAAGGCCCGGGGCAGACCGACGTGGGCCTGTCGTCGGTGGCCACCCGCGCCAGCGAGAAGCTCGGCGCCACCCTGGCCCCACGCGGCATCGCCAGTGCCGTGGCCTCTGCGGTGGGCAAGGTGGCTGGGGCGATGATCTCGGTGGCGGCAACCGGGTACGGCATGATCACCCACGGCCGTGAACAACCGCAGATGGTCGAACAGTTGCGGGTGATCCTCAACGTGGCGCTGAACCAGGAATGGCAGGAGTTGATGGAGAACCGCCAGAGCGGGGCGATGGCGGGGGTGTATTACCTGTCGGGGCAGGTCGAGGACAGTTTGCTGGCCAGTGCGCCGCGGCCGGTGGAGCAGCCGATAGCGCCGCAGGCGGAACAGCGGCAGGCGCCTTTGTTGATACGCCTGCCGCCTTAGGGGTTGCTTGTGCGGGCCTCTTCGCAGCACAAGGCTGCTCCTACAAGGGGCGTTTCAGCAACCTGTCAGGCAGTGGCCAGCGCCGAGGTGGGCAAGCCGAAGAGCCTGTCGAATGCCCAGTTGTAGGCAAAGGTGTAGCACGGCACCAGGATGATGAACGCCAGGTCCACCAGAAACGCCTCGACCAGGCTCATGTCCAGCCACCAGGCAATCAGCGGAATCAGGTACACCACCAACGTCAGTTGAAAACCGATGGCATGCGCCACGCGCCGGGCCACGCTGCGCCCGCGTTTGGCCTGGCGGGCCTCCCAGCGCTCGAACAGGGTGTTGTAAATCAAGTTCCAGAGCATCGCGATGGTGGTGATCATCACGGCCAATGGCCCGGTGTGGGAAGCCTGGGTGTCTGACAGATACGCCAGCCCGAGGGTGGACATGCACAACCCGATCAGTTCATAGAAAGTCACATAGACCAGTTTGCGTTTGAGCCCTTGCACCTGGGTTTGCCTCCAAAGTCAAAAAAAACGAAGGGGCGAGCATGCTTCAATCTTCTTGACAGTAAAAGTCAGCAGCTGTCAGATCCACTGACAGGAGGCTGCCATGAACTTTTCCAGCGACAATATTCAACTGTTTCTCGCCGTGCTCGACCGCGGTTCGTTCTCCGCTGCCGCACGCGCCCTGCACCGGGTGCCGTCGGCCGTGAGCATGGCCATCGGTAACCTTGAGGCAGAGCTTGGCTACAGCCTGTTCGAACGCGGCCCGCGCGAAGTGCGGGCGACGGCCCAGGCCTTGGCCCTGGAACCCCACGCCAGGTTGATCGCCGAACAACTCGGGCTGCTGCAGGTGCATGCCCTGGAGTTGTCCCAGGGGCTTGAGAGCAGCCTGACCATCGCGGTGGTCCCCGACGTCGACCATCGCCCGCTGTTAGGCGCCATCGCCCAGCTCGGTGAGCGCTACCCGCTGCTGGACATCGCGCTGCTCAGCGCCCCCCAGGAAGAAGCCCTGCACTTGCTCGACAGTGGCCGCGCCGACCTCTGCGTGGCCTTCGCCGGCCTGCAGGTCGATGCCCGTCGCGGCTTCCAGTACATCGGCATGGAGTCGCTGGTGGCTACCCTGTCACCCACCCATCCGGCGCTGCTCGACGCACGCATTCACTACCTTGAAGACCTGATCAATGTGCGCCAGATCCTGGTGCGCAGCCGCGACCTGCCGCTGACCGACCCGCGCGCCCTGATCGGGGCCACGCACTGGTCCACCGACAGCTTTGACGTCGCCCTGCAGATGGTCGAGGCCGGCCTGGGCTGGGGTGACCTGCCGCTTTCGCGCATTGCACCGCTGTTGGCGGCCGGGCGGCTGGTGCAGCTAGAGTTTCGCAATACCCGTAATGAACTGCAGTTGCCCGTGCACATCCTGTGGCGCAAGCAGCACCCGCTGCGCCAGGCAGCGCGGCTGTTGATCGAGCAGCTGTGTAAACGCTGAATGCCGTTCGTCGAAACGGCCTAAAGAAATTTCGCTAAGTGTTTCAATTTTTTACCCCTCAAGCCGATAGCCAGACGACAGGGCGCAGCGCGTCATGAGTGCGCTGTGCCCTCCCCCCTGATTGGCTCAAGGTCTCGAAACATGAACCTGAAATTTCGCCACAAGATCCTGCTCAGCGCGTGCGGCGTCGTGGTCCTGGCTTTTGCCCTGTTCACCCTCTACAACGACTACCTGCAACGCAACACCATTCGCCAGAATATCGAGTCCTCGGTGCAGCAATCCGGCGCACTGACCGCCAGCAGCGTGCAGAACTGGATGAGCGGGCGCATCCTGGTGCTGGAAAACCTGGCCCAGGACATCGGCCAGCAAGGCGCCGGTGATACCCTGAACGGCCTGGTCGAGCAGCCGTCCTATACGCGCAATTTCCTGTTCACCTACCTGGGCCAGGCCAACGGTGCATTCACCCAGCGCCCAGACGCGCAGATGCCCGCTGGTTACGACCCCCGCCAACGCCCGTGGTACAGCACCGCGGCAAGCGCCGGGCAGACCGTTTTGACCGCACCTTACCAAGGCGCCGTCGGCGGCCTGATGGTCACCATCGCCACCCCCGTGAAGGGCAAAGGCAACGGTGAACTGATCGGTGTGGTCGGCGGCGACGTGACCCTCGACACCTTGGTCGAAATCATCAACTCGGTCGATTTCGGCGGCATCGGCCATGCCTTCCTTGCTGACAGCAATGGCCAGGTCATCGTCAGCCCGGACAAAGACCAGGTGATGAAAAACCTCAAGGACATCTACCCCGGCAGTGGCCTGCGCGTCGCCTCGGGCATGCAGGATGTCACCCTCAATGGCCAGGACCGCCTGATCTCCTTTGCCCCGGTCAACGGCCTGCCGTCGGCCCAGTGGTACATCGGCCTGTCGATCGACAAGGACAAGGCCTACGCCGCCCTTAGCCAATTCCGCACCTCGGCGATCATCGCCATGCTCATCGCCGTGGCCGCCATCGCCGGCCTGCTGGGCTTGTTGATCCCGGTGCTGATGCAACCGCTGACCACCATGGGCCGTGCCATGCGCGACATCGCTGAAGGTGAAGGTGACCTCACCCGCCGCCTGGCTGTGCAGAACAAGGACGAGTTCGGCGAACTGGCGATGTCGTTCAACCGGTTCGTTGAACGCATCCATGCCTCGATCAGTGAAGTGTCGTCGGCTACGCGGCTGGTGCATGACCTGTCGGAAAAGGTCGTCAACGCCTCCAACGCTTCGATCATCGGCTCCGAAGAGCAGAGCATGCGCACCAACAGTGTGGCGGCAGCCATCAACGAGCTGGGCGCTGCTACCCAAGAGATCGCGCGCAACGCCGCCGACGCCTCGCAGCATGCCAGCGGCGCCAGCGAGCAGGCCCACGGTGGCCGCGAAGTGGTCGAGGAAGCGATCAGTGCCATGACCGCCCTGTCGCAGCGCATCAGCGAATCGTGCGCGCAGATTGAAACGCTCAACGCCAGCACCGACGAAATCGGCAAGATTCTCGATGTGATCAAAGGCATTTCCCAGCAGACCAACCTGCTGGCGCTCAACGCCGCCATTGAAGCCGCGCGTGCCGGTGAAGCCGGCCGTGGCTTCGCCGTGGTCGCCGACGAGGTGCGCAACCTGGCGCACCGCACCCAGGAGTCGGCCGAAGAGATCCATCGCATGATCACCAGCCTGCAAGTGGGCTCGCGCGAGGCGGTGCACACCATGAACACCAGCCAGGTCTCCAGCGAACAGACCGTGCAGGTGGCCAACCAGGCCGGTGTGCGCCTGGCCAGCGTGACCCAGCGCATTGGCGAGATCGATGGCATGAACCAGTCGGTGGCCACTGCCACTGAAGAGCAGACTGCCGTGGTCGAGAGCCTCAACCTGGACATCACCCAGATCAACGCCCTCAACCAGCAAGGCGTCGAGAACCTGAACGAGACACTGCTGCACTGCGATCAGTTGGCCCAACAGGCTGGCCGATTGAAGCAGCTGGTGGGCAGCTTCAGAATCTAAGTGTCACGTTCGCCAGCAAGCCCTCTCCCCCTGTGGGAGCGGGCTTGCTGGCGAATGGGCTGCGCAACAGCCCCCCCCTAAACCACCACCGCTTTTACCGCCTTACCCCGCCGCACCCAGGCCAGCAACACCGCCGCCATCAGCACAAAACCCAGGTAGCCAAACAGCGGATACACCTCGCCCACCAGGCTGATGAACCCCACCAGGCTACAGCCAAACGCCACCACCCCGGTCACCACCGAGCCCCAGCGAAACGTCGCCGTGCCCGCCGGCAACAGCCGCGAAAGGAACGAGAACATAGTGCCCACCGCCGTGTTCACGATCATGCCGAAAATGATCAGGCACATCACCAGCCCCAACAGTGGCGACACCTCATTGGCAATCGACAGCATCGGCATCGGCAGATCGGCAACACTGTCCAGGCGCGACAACAGCCCGGCGCTCATCACCAACATCAGGCCACCGAGCGCTGCACCGCCCAGCAACCCGCCCCACACCGCAGTCTTCTCGCCCTTGGCCGAGCCCCCCAGAATGGCCAGGATCGGCGCACCGGCAACGATGTTGTAGGACACATACAAGAACGCGCCCAACAGCCAATGACGGGTACCGGCCTGCTGCTGGCTCGCCAGGTGATCGAGGTCGGCAAAGCTCTGCTCGCGGGTGAACACTGCGTACAGTGCAATCGCCGACGCCACCAGGATCAACAACGGGGTGATCGCGCCGATGGCCAGGATCACCTTGCGCACGTCCAGGCACACGATGCCGACCACTACGACCGTCATCAGCACGCTGCCGGTCAACGCCGGGATACCGAACTGCTGCTCCAGCAGTGCCCCCCCACCGGCCAGCATGACCACGGTGACGGCGAACATGAAGAAGGTGATCAGCCAGTCGACGAACAGGCCCAGGTGACGGCCACAGATGGCCTGTATCACATCCTTGTGCGATGTGGCCCGCAGCCGGTTGCCCAAGCCCGCCAGGGCCATGCCGAGGAAGGTGAACAAGGCGGCGCTGACCAGCGCGCCGACCAGCCCCCACACCCCGAAATCGACAAAGAACAACAACAGTTCCCGCCCCGAAGCAAAGCCCGCCCCCACGATCACGCCAACGAAGGCGCCGGCGATTTTCAGCTGCTCTTGCATGTGAACCTCTGGTTTTATTGTTGTTGTGTGTCACTGCGGCAAAGAACCCCTGTAGGAGCAGCCTTGTGCTGCGAAGAGGCCAGCAGCACCACAGCAATGCCATGGGCAATCCGGGCCCTTACGCAGCACAAGGCTGCGCCTACAATTTCCTGCTGGATCAGTGAACGGTTACGCTTGGCCGATAAACGCCTGCACCTCGATCTCCACATCCACCCCCAGCGCCAACGCCGAGGCCACCGTTGAACGAACGGGCAAGGCGGCGCCGAAGAATTCCTTGTAAACCTCGTTGAAGCCGGCGAAGTGGCTCATGTCCGACAGCCACACCGTGGCTTTCACCACCTGGTCGAAGCGTGCCCCGCACGCCTCCAGGCTCTCGGCGATGCGTTCGCAGGCCGCTCGGGTCTGGGTCTGGATGTCACCCCGTACCACTTCGCCGCCGGCACTCATCGGCACTTGGCCAGACAGAAACAGAAAGCCGCCGGCTTTTACCCCACGGGAAAACGGAAATGGCAGGCTGCTGGGAAAACGCTGGATATCATTGCTCATGGAAAGCTCCTTTCACGGTTGCTGGAAACGTGCCGGGGACAGGCGTTCAGGCGCCACCCCCTGACTGACAAGGCTAGGGCACAGCGGCTGGCCCAGCAGCAGGTCAGCTGCCAGGCGCGAAGCACCTGCGGCCGACTGGATGCCATAGCCACCTTGCGCCGCCAGCCAGAAAAACGCAGGCATGCGCGAATCGAAACCAATCACCAGGTCGCCATCGGCAACAAACGAGCGCAAACCGGCCCAACTGTGGCTTGGGCGGCGGATAGTCAGCGTGGTCATGGCTTCGATGTTGTAGATGCCCACCGCCACATCGAGCTCTTCGGGCGCGGCATCTTGAGGTTCGACCGGGTCGGCGTTGGCGGGCGAGCCGAGCAGTTGCCCGGCGTCGGGCTTGAAATAGAAGCTCTCGTCGACGCCAATCACCGCTGGCCAGCGGGCGAAGTCCTGCTCGGCGGGGCCGGGGAAAGTAAACGCGCTGCGGCGGCACGGCTGCAGGCCGATGGGCGCCACGCCGCATTGCTCGGCGACGTGGTCGGCCCAGGCACCTGCCGCATTGACCAGTTGATGAGCCTGGACACAGCTGCCATCGCTCAATTCCACCTGCCACACGCCATCGAGCAAGCGGGCCTTGGCCAATTCCGCGTTGCAGCGCAGTTCACCCCCGGCAGCCCGATAGCCGCGCAAAAACCCTTGGTGCAGCGCGTGTACGTCCAGGTCCATGGCGCCTGGCTCCAGCACCGCGCCGGCCACGACCTCGGACCGCAGGCTCGGCACCAGCGCCAGCGCCGCGTCGCGGTCGAGCAGGCTGACTTCGGTGCCATTGGCCAGGTTCTGTGCATGGGTCTGTTCGAGCAGTTGCTGTTGTTCATGGCTGGCGACATAGAGGCAGCCGCGCGGCTCAAGCAAAGGGTGTTCGCAGAAGCCTGCGGGCGGCGCTTCGTAAAACGCTCGGCTGGCACGGGTCAGTGCCTGAATCTGCGGCGTGCCGTAGGCCTCCATGAACATGGCAGCCGAGCGCCCGGTCGAGTGATAGCCCGGCTGTGACTCGCGCTCGAGCAGCAGCACCCGTTGCTGGCCAGCCAGGCGATAACCCAAGGAGGCGCCGGCAATGCCTGCGCCGATGATCAGGGTGTCGTAGATCGGGGTCATGCACGCTCCTGCTTCGATAATTATCATTTATGAGAATTCTAATATATGAGAATTTAGAAATGCGCAAGGGTCCAAGGTAATATGCCCGACCAACGCCGTATGCCGAGTGCCCCGAATGCCCGATGACCGTCCCGATGCACTGCCCTTGCTAGACCGCGCCGCCGTCGGCAGGCGCCTGCGCCAAGTGCGCAAGGCGCGCCAATTGACCCTCAAGCAATTGTCCGAAGCCAGCGGCGTGCCGGTGTCGACCTTGTCGAAAATGGAGCTTGCCCAGGTCTCGGTGAGTTACGAAAAACTGGCCGCCGCTGCCCGCGCGCTGAATGTCGATATCGCGCAGCTGTTCCGTGCCAGCGGCACGGCCGATACGCCGGTGCCGGTCACCGTGGTGGTGGACTCACTGGCCGCGGTGGCAGGCTACGCGACGGGTACCTACGACTACCACCCGATCGCCGGTGCATTCCCCGAGCGGCGCATGACACCCGCCTATGCCCGCATCATCGCCCGCGAGCGCGGGCAGTTCGACGACTTTATCCGCCACCCAGGCCAAGAGTTCGCACTGGTGCTCAGCGGGCGTGTGCGCATCGAGTTCGAGACGGGTGAAGCCGTCAGCATCGGCCCGCAAGAGACGGCCTACTTCAATAGCCAGGTGGGGCATATCTACCTGTCGGAAAGCGAAGACGGCGCTGATGCGCAGGTGATGGTGGTCATGACGGACCGCTGAGCGGTGCCGTACAGGCAACACGCAGTTATAACCTAATAACGAACTAGTCTATTTGGCTATTAAAAATTCTATATGCTGGCTTCCATCCGATAACGGGCAAAGTTGGGCAGTCGAGTAGCGTATGGATGTAGGTTCTTTCGGTTTCACCCTTGCCGGGCTGGTCGTGGGTTTCATCGTCGGTATGACCGGCGTAGGTGGCGGCTCGCTGATGACCCCTATTCTTTTGTGGTTTGGCATCAACCCGGCCACTGCTGTCGGCACCGACCTGCTCTATGCCGCCATCACCAAGGCCAGTGGCGTCTGGGTGCATGCCCGCAACAAGAACATCGACTGGAAAATCACCGGCCTGCTGAGCCTGGGCAGCGTGCCCGCCGCCGCACTCACCCTGTGGTTCCTCAGCACCCTGCATACCGACACCTCGGCGCTCAACGCCATCATCAAACAAGGCCTGGCCGTGGTGTTGATCCTCACCGCACTGGCCATTCTGTTCAAATCGCGCCTGCAGGCATTCGCCAGCCGTCATGCCGGTGACCACTATCACCTCAGCGACCGCAGCCTGAACACGCTGACCGTGCTCACCGGCGTCGTGCTGGGCGTCATGGTCACCCTGACTTCCATCGGCGCTGGCGCATTGGGCACCGTGGCCTTGTTCCTGCTTTACCCGTTCCTGGTGACCCGCCGCCTGGTCGGCACCGAAATCGCCCACGCGGTACCGCTGACCTTGGTCGCGGGCCTGGGCCACGCCGGCATGGGCAACATGGACTGGTCGCTGTTGGGTTACCTGCTGCTCGGTTCGTTGCCGGGTATCTACATGGGCAGCCACCTTACCGGGCGGATTTCCGACCGCGTGCTGCGCCCGTGCCTGGCCGCGATGCTGTTGCTGATCGGCTACAAACTGGCCTTCTGACTGCCACCGCTATCAACCCAGACGCAGACGCCACTGCCCGGCGAAGCTGAGTTCAAGGCGCGATAGCGGCAGCACATCAATGCGCTGATGGGCGCTCATCGGACACCCCAATAGCTGGACCAGTACGGCGCGGATGACCATGGGGTGAGTCACCGCCAGCCATTCACCCGGCGTGTCGAACGCCGCCAGCCAAACCGCTACGCGCTGGCACAGCTGGGCGAACGATTCGCCGCCATGCGGTGTGCTGTCGGGGTTTTCCAGCCATTCGGACAACGCCTGTGGATGAGCTGCCTGCAACTGCTTGAGCGACAAGCCTTGCCAACACCCCAGGTCGCAATCCGCCAATGCCGGTTCGACCCGTGCTTGCGCCGATAAAAATGCCGCCGTCTCGCAGGCCCGCCGCTCCGGCGCACTCAGCACCTGCACGGCAGGCCCAGCTGACACGGGCGGTTGCTCAAGCGCCAGGATGCCGTCCTCCGGCCGGGGCAGGCAGCCGGTCTTCTGCGCGTGGGTCAGGGCATGGCAAACGAGGGTCAGGCGAACGGCTTTCACCGGTGCTCTCTTCATGGCAGGCGGGAGCGGATGGTTTAGCATGCCGTCACTTTTTTTGCGCGACGAAATGCGCCTGGCCTGTGCAGATCAAGCCAGCAGCAACATCACACCCCACACCGGCACTGCCGCCGACAAGCCGACGGCCAGCCGCGGCCAGTAGGGCAATAGCATCACCAGCAGCATCCCTGCCAGCGACAGCGCCCCGAACCACGCCACCGGCCCCATGGCCCAACCCCAGGCCTGGGCGCACAGCAGCAGGCTGACCAGCAGCGCCAGCCACCCTGCCCCACGCAACCCCAGGCGTAGGCCACGTGGGCAGGGCCGATTCCAGACATGCTTGTAATGCCGCTCCAAGCCCTGGCACAACCCGAGCATCCCGACGTAGGCAAACAACATACCGCCTGTAACCCACATCATCATGCGCCCGCCTCCACGCTTCGCCCTGCCCTGGTCTTCTGCGGCGCCGACGCAGCCTGACGTACCCGCCAAGCCACCAGCCCCAGCAACACGCCCAACACCATCGCACACGCCACCACACCCAGGCGCATCGCGTCAGCCATGCCACCCAACGCGGCCAAGCTGATGCACAGCAGCGCCACCAACAGCAATTGCTCGACCCAGGCGCGCCGTGCCGGCCTCACCCCCGCGTGCAGCAGCGCCAGCAGCCACGTGCCAAAGAACGCGCGCACCTCCCAGCTTTCCCGTTGCACGAGCTCAACCGGCAACAAGCGGCTGGCCCACAGCAGGGCCACGCAGGCCAGTAACAACCCGCTGACGAAGCCGACATTGCACACTTCGGCTACCCGGTACCAGCGCCGCGCCGAAGGCTGCGCCGTGGCGCTGGCATATTTGCGCCCACGCTTGACGCAAAACAGCACCAGCCCACTGGCGATCATTACGCAACTGACCACCCCGCAAATGAAGTACAGCCAACGCATCGGGTAGCCGCCGAACTGGGCAAAGTGCAAACCGACCATCACCCGCTGGGTCAGCGGGGCCGCACGCCACTCAGGCACATCGCTAAGCAGCTCGCCGCTGACGCCATCGAAGACCATCGCCTGGCCTTTGGCGAGGGCGATCCGGTTGCCCAGTTCGGGGCGGATTTCAATACGCGCGCCTGCGGTGTTGGGGTTGCGGATGTTCAAGCCGCCAATCGGCCCCAGCCGCGCCTCGGCCTGAGCCAGCAACGGCGCCACATCAACCAGTTCGCCCGGCTGCCTGGCCAGTTGCCGTGGCTGCTCCAGGCGGGCATTGCCCTGCGCCTGGAAGTACGCGCGGCTGTCGCCTTCGAACAATGCATCGACCCCTGCCGGGATGTAGATGAGCATGAAGATCACCAAACCGGTGTAGGTGATCATCAGGTGGAACGGCAGCAACAGCACGGCGCTGGCATTGTGAAAGTCCAGCCATGAGCGCTGGCCCTTGTTGGGCCGGAAGGTGAAGAACTCCTTGAAGATCTTTTTGTGGATCACGATGCCCGTGACCAGTGCCGCCAGCATCACCAACGCCAGCGCACCGACCACGAAGATGCCCCAGTTGCGCGGCAAGTCGAGGGTGAAATGGAAGCGGAAAAAGAAGTTGCCGCCAACACTGTCACGCACCTCGATGGCCTCGCCGGTACGCGGGTCGAGCAGCACGCCACCGCCATGGCGACGCTCGCCGGTTGATACCCGCAACCCGGGCGAACGCTCGGTGGGCAGGCTGATGCCCCAGTTGCCGGCCTTCGGTTCGTGGGCTTGCAGATAGGCAACGGCCCGCCGCGCGGCATCGGCCTGGGACACCTCGGTTGCCGGGACCTCCGGCTGCATCCAGTGATCGAGCTCCTTGTCGAACACCGCCAGGGTGCCGGTGACGAAGATGGCAAACAGCAGCCAGCCGAAAATCAGCCCGGCCCAGGTGTGCAACCAGGCCATCGATTGAGTGAAGGTATTCTTCATGCCAGCCACCTCAGTGCCTGCGGCCAGAAGCCGATCAGTGCCAGCGGTGCAGCAAGCACCAGCGGCGCCCAGGCACGCACGGCATCACGGCTGGCAAAGGCCCAGAGGATTGCGCCGGTGTAGAAGATGAAGGCTGGCAGGGTCGCGACAATGACCGCGTCGGCGGACGACAGCGGCAGCAACCGGGCCAGGCAGGCACTGGCGGCGTAGCTGAACGCATAACCGCCCAGCAACGCCGCGGTGCTGCGGGAGAAGATCTGCAGCCAGGCGGGGGCTTGGATCATCGGAAGCTCCTCGAGGGTCTTGGGTGGGAGCTGCGCAACCCAATCGCCCTGTAGGAGCAGCCTTGTGCTGCGAAGAGGCCGGTGATAGCCCGAGAGTCTTCGCTGCTAATACCGGCCTCTTCGCAGCACAAGGCTGCTCCTACAGGGGATTGGGCCGCACTGCGGCCCCGGGATCAGAAGGTGATATTCAACGAAGCAAACACCGCCCGACCCGGCTGGTTGTAAGTGTTGGCCCCCGAGCTGCTGGCATTGCCACCGCGCAGGATCTGCTTATCGAACACGTTGTTCACCCCCACCCGCACGTCATAGTTGGCGTTGAACTTGTACCCTGTGCTCACGTCCACCAGGCCGTAGGCTTCGACATCCTGCTGCGCCTCCTGGTCGTAGCTTTCCTGGGTGCGGTAGTTGTAGGTCGGCGACTTCTGTTTGCCGAAGTAAGTGCCTGCCACCTGGAACGACAGTTTGTCGGTGGCGCGCCAATCGAGGGTGGTATTGACCGTGTACTCCGGGATCACAGACAGCGGCTCGCCCGTCTCGCGGTTGTCATTGTCGAGCATCCAGGTCAGGTTGGTGTTCCAGTCCAGGGTCGGGCTCAGCGCGATGAAGAAGTTGCCCTCGATCCCTTCCACGCGCGCTTCGCCGGCGTTCTCCCACTGCGTCACGCGGCGGCCGCTGTTGATGGTGTAGAGCACATCGGTGTCGCCGATGATCTTGTTCTTGTAATCGTTGCGGAAGTAGGTCGCGCTGGTACGCCAGGTGCCACGGTCGTACAGCAGGCCGATCTCTTTGTTGACGCTGATTTCTGGCTTGAGGTCGGCGTTGCCCTGTAGGTAGCAACCACCCGAGTTGGTCTGCTGCACGCTGCAACCGTTACCACGGCTGTAGAGCAGGTAGTTGGGGTTGGACTGGTACAGGTTCGGCACCTTGTAGGCGCGGGCGATACCGCCCTTGACCGACAGCGCCTCGGTCAGCTTGTGCGACAGGTTAAGGCTGGGGCTGAAGTTGTCGCCGAAGGTCTCGTGGTGGTCAAAGCGCAGGCCTGGGGTGACGGTGGTGTCGCCGACAATGATGTTGTCTTCGACGAACAGCGCGTAGCTCTTGGCGGTCAGCTTCGAGTTGCTGCGGTCGAAGCCGCTGATCGCGTCGTCGCCACCGCCACTGGGATCAAAACTCTGCGGGCGGAACGAGCCCTGATCGTTGAGCGACTCGTACAGGTATTCGCCACCCAGGGTCAGTACATGCTCGGTGCTGCCCATGGCGAATGGCAGGTTAACTTCGCTGCTCAGACGAGTATTGCGCAGCCGCGACATGGCGGCGCCGCTGTCGTTGATCGCGCCTTCCGGGCCCCCGGCCAGGCCTTCGTTGAGGCGCCAGTTGCGCACGTACTCGTAGGCCAGCGTGGTCTTGCTGGTGCCCCAGGCGAAATCGCCCAGGTGGGTCAGGTCGTAGGTGTTGCGCTGCATCACGTTGGTCTCGTGGCCATACAGGCTGGAGATCAGATCGACATTGCTGCCGCCGTTGCTGTTCATGGTGTCGCCAGCATAAATGTTGCCTTGTCGGCTGTAGCCGGCGCTGGTTTCAAAGCGGTGCTCGTCGTTGAGTTTCCAGCTCAGCATCCCGTTGATGTCTTTGTTGCGCACGCCTTCGCGGCCGGCCGACAGCGCACTGTTGGCATGGCTGGCGTTGATGTCCAGGTCGTCGGCGTCGGTCTTGGCCAGGCCACCGTATAGGCGGAAACCCAAGTTTTCGGTGAGGCCACCCCCCAGGTTGAAGTTGGTACGACGGCTGGCCCCCTCGGCGCTGTCTTCGGGCATCTGCGTGTACAGGCTGACGCTGCCTTTGAGCTCATCGGTCGGGCGCTTGGTGATGATGTTGACCACCCCGCCCATGGCGCCAGAGCCGTAACGCGCCGCCGCCGGCCCCCGCAGGATCTCGATGCGCTCGACCGCTTCGGCCGGCACCCAGTTGGTTTCGCCACGGGTATCGCGGTCGCCGTTCCAGCCATAGCGCACCGCATTGCGCGCGCTGGAAGGCTTGCCATCGATGAGGATCAAGGTGTTTTCCGGCCCCATGCCGCGCAGGTCGATCTGCCGGTTGTTGCCGCGCGCACCGCTGGCACTGTTGCCGGTCAGGTTGACCCCAGGTTCGCGGCGGATCAGTTCGGACAGGTCATTGGCCGGGGGATGACGCTTGATGTCCTCTTCGGTGATGATCGACGAACCCAGTGCCTGCCGCGCTTCGCGTTCGGCGGTGACCAGGGTGTCCTGAATGACCAGCGCGCTTTGCGCAGCAGGCACCTCCAGCACTTCACCGGCGCGCTGCTCGTCGGCCTGGGCGGCAGTCGCGACCATGGCCGGCGAGGCCAACGCAACGAACGCCAAGGCCAGGCTGTTGGGTGAAGGTCTGGATTGCATCGGTACATCTCCTGCGATTCATGAGCGAAAAGGCGCATCCCTGCCAGGAAGCCGGCGAGCCCTCGCCCACCGGCCTCGCAACGACAAAGTGGAGGCCAACAGGGGTGGTAAATATAGTGATTCTCAAATGAGTTTAAATCTTATTTACGAAACTTACATGTTTGTAACGGAACTTTGCGGAAACGCCCGTGCTTGCCCTACTCTGTGGCGGCTTCTTTGGCCCTTCGAGACCTTGTGTTCATGCTCCCAGCCGCGTTGATTTTCCTGTTCACCCTGACCCTGGTTATCTGGCAGCCCAAAGGCCTGGGCGTCGGCTGGAGCGCCACCTTGGGCGCCGTGCTCGCGCTGGTGTGCGGGGTGGTGTCGCTGCACGACATCCCCACGGTCTGGGCCATCATCTGGAACGCCACGGCGACGTTCATCGCCCTCATCATCATCAGCCTGCTGCTGGACGAAGCTGGCTTCTTCGAGTGGGCGGCGCTGCACGTGGCGCGGTGGGCGGGAGGTGACGGGCGCCGCCTGTTCGCCTTCATGGTGCTGCTGGGCGCCGCTGTTTCGGCGCTGTTCGCCAATGACGGCGCGGCGTTGATCCTTACCCCCATCGTCATGTCGATGCTGCTGGCGCTGCGCTTCTCGCCAGCCGCCACCCTGGCCTTCGTCATGGGTGCGGGCTTTATCGCCGATACTGCGAGCCTGCCACTGGTGGTGTCGAACCTGGTGAACATTGTCTCGGCGGACTACTTCGGCCTGGGTTTCAACGCCTATGCCTCGGTCATGGTGCCGGTGAACCTGGTGGCCGTGGCAGCCACCTTGTTGGTGCTGAGGGTTTACTTTGGCCGCGACATCCCGCTGCGCTATGCCACCGATGAGCTCAAGCTGCCAGCCATGGCCATCCGCGATCGCGCAACGTTTCGTGTCGGTTGGGTGGTGCTGCTGGCGCTGCTGGCCAGCCTGTTCGTGCTCGAGCCGTTGGGTATTCCGGTCAGTGCCGTGGCCGCGGCCTGCGCGGCCGTACTGTTCGCCGTCGCTGCCCGTGGTCACGTGATTTCCACACGCCGCGTACTGCGCGAAGCACCGTGGCAGATCGTGGTGTTTTCGCTGGGGATGTACCTGGTGGTCTACGGGTTGCGCAATGCCGGCCTGACCGACTCGCTGGGCAGCGTGCTGAACTGGCTGGCCGGCCATGGGGTGTGGGCGGCTTCGCTCGGTACCGGGCTGATTGCCGCGCTGTTGTCGTCGGTGATGAACAACCTGCCCAGCGTGCTGATCGGTGCGCTGTCGATCCATGCCAGCGAGGCCCAAGGCGTGGTGCGCGAAGCGATGATCTACGCCAACGTCATTGGCTGTGACCTGGGGCCAAAGATCACCCCGATTGGCAGCCTGGCCACGCTGCTGTGGCTGCATGTGCTGGCGCGCAAAGGGGTCAGCATCGGCTGGGGGTATTACTTCAAGGTCGGGGTGTTGCTGACGGTGCCGGTGTTGCTGGTGACATTGGCGGCTTTGGCGGTGCGGTTGAGTATCTAGGCGCCCAGGCCTGTGGGGTTGACCTGCGATAATTTGGACAGGGTGCCTGGCCAGGGCTACGCCCTGGTTCGCGGGTGAACCCGCTCCTACAGGAGGTACGTTGCAATCCGTGTTCAGCGATTAACCCGCCATAACCCGGCCATCTGCGTCGTGAAGCCTGCGCTCATCAACTCGCGCCGCATTGCCCATTCCGCTGCCGCCGGCACCGCTGCACTGCGTAGCGTGCCCCTGCCCCAACGTGCGTTGACACCGTCAATCACACCCATTACCCGCTCCGCCTGTACCGTCTGCGACGGGGCAAACAAGTCGCCGGTGAATTGCCCACGCTGGCACAGCTCCAGCAACAACACTTCTGCCTTGCTGTAGCGAAAGCCCTGCCGATAGATACGCCCCACCGCCTCCAGGGCCATGCGTGTGAGCAGCCGCACGTCATCTGTCGGATACGGCAACTGCACCACCACGCCGTTGGCGTACTTGGCCTCGTCCGGGTTGAACATACCGGTACGGATGCTGACGCGCATCTTGCTCGCCAGGGAGCGCTGGCTACGCAACTTCTCCGAGGCGCGCATCACGTAGGTGGCCACCGCTTCCTTGATGGGTGCCAGCTCGGTCAGGCGCTTGCCGAACATGCGGCTGCAACAGATTTCCTGGCGTGGCGGGTCGATGTCCTGCAGTTGCAGGCACGGCGTGCCCGCCAGTTCGCGCGCGGTCTTTTCCACCACCACGCTGAAGGTCTTGCGCAGCAGGCCTGGATCGGCGCGTGATAAGTCCCAGGCGGAGCGGATTCCCATGCCCTGCAGGTGCGCGGTGAGGCGTTTGCCGATGCCCCAGACCTCGGACACGTCGCACTTCTTCAACACCCACTCACACTGCGAAGCGATGCGCAGGTCGACCACCCCACCGCTGTGAACGGCCCAGCGTTTGGCCGCGTGGTTGGCCAGCTTGGCCAGGGTCTTGGTACCCGCGATGCCGACGCCGACGGGGATGCCGGTGTGCTTGAGCACCCGCTCGCGTATGCAGCGGCCCAGGTAGTCGAGGTCTCCGGGTACGCCGGTCAGGTCGGCGAAGGCTTCGTCGATGGAATACACCTCCAGTGCCGGGACCATGCCTTCGATTACCGCCATCACCCGCTGGCTCATGTCACCGTACAACGCATAGTTGGACGAAAAAGCCACCACGCCATGGCGGCGCAACAGGTCCTTCACCTGGTAATACGGCTGGCCCATCTTCACCCACTGCTTGGCCTCGGCACTGCGGGCGATGATGCACCCATCGTTGTTGCTGAGCACGACGATGGGCGTGCGCAGCAGATCGGGGCGGAACACGCGCTCGCAGCTGGCGTAGAAACTGTTGCAGTCGATCAGGGCATAAACGGGCTGTGGGTTCATCTGGAAGGCTTACATTGACTGTATATTCATACAGTAACTCATATAAGCGCGCTGTCGCCTCCCCCATTCATCCGATTTGCATCCTGCGCGCTGGCTCCTACAGTTCTGAACGTAGCAACCCCCGCGAGACGGCCAATGCGCACCACCGAAAAAACCGGCCATACGATTGCCGCCAAGGGCCTGCCAAAGATCCCGCGCAGTGTCTGGGCGCTGGGCTTCGTGTCGATGTTCATGGACATTTCCTCGGAGATGATCCACGCCCTGCTGCCGCTTTACATGGTGACCGTGCTCGGCACCTCGGTGGTGGCGGTCGGCTTTATCGAAGGCATCGCCGAGGCGACCGCATCGATCACCAAGGTGTTTTCCGGCGCACTGAGCGACCGGCTGGGCAAGCGCAAGCTACTCACGGTCGTGGGCTACGGCCTGGGCGCGCTGACCAAGCCCGTGTTCCCCTTGGCTTCGGGCCTGGACTGGTTGATCGCGGCACGCTTTGTCGACCGTATCGGCAAGGGCATCCGCGGGGCGCCGCGGGATGCATTGGTGGCCGACGTGACGCCCCCCGAATTGCGCGGCGCCGCCTTCGGCCTGCGCCAGGCACTGGACACTGTCGGCGCCTTCCTTGGGCCGTTGCTGGCGATCTTGCTGATGTGGCTCACGGCCAGTCATTTCCAGACGGTGTTCTGGGTGGCGGTGATCCCTGCGCTTGTGGCGGTCGGCACGCTTGTGGTGTTCGTGCACGAGCCCGAGGCCACGGCCACGTCGCGACCGGTACGTTCGCCGCTGGCCCTGCACCAACTGAGGCGGCTTGGCGCCGGCTACTGGCGACTGATCGCATTGGCCATGGTGTTTACCTTGGCACGCTTCAGTGAGGCCTTTTTGTTGCTGCGCGCCCAGGACATGGGCCTGGCCGCGTTATGGGCACCGGCGGTTCTGGTGGTAATGGCCTTGGCCTATTCGCTGTCGGCCTACCCCGCCGGAGTGCTGTCGGACAGGCTTGGCCGCCGTGGTGTACTGATGGCAGGGCTGGGGCTGCTGCTGCTGGCTGACGTGATGCTGGCGTTTTGGCCCGGCTGGGCCGGGCTGGCGCTGGGGGTAGTGGCCTGGGGGCTGCACCTGGGTTTCACCCAAGGCGTCTTTGCCGCGCTGATCGCCGACAGCGCCCCGGCCAACCTGCGCGGTACCGCGTTCGGCCTGTTCCACCTGCTGACCGGCGTTGCGCTGCTGGTCGCCAGCGTGGTGGCCGGGCTGATGTGGGATGGGGTCGGGTTCCAGGCCACCTTTCTGCTGGGCGCAGTGTTCGCTGGGATTACCCTGACTGGGGTTGGCTTGCTGCGCTGAACGGCCGCTATTTCGGATCGTGGCTGCGCACGCTGAAGGTCACTACACCCCAGATCGTCAACTCATCGCCTTCAAGGATGTAACGTGGGGGGTAACGTGGATTCTCCGAGCGCAGCACCACCTGCCCACCCACCTTATGCAGCCGCTTGCACAGCGGTTCGCCATTGACCGCTGCGATCACGATCTGGCCATGCCGCGCTTCGAGAGAGCGGTCGACCAGCACCAGGTCGCCGTCGAAGATCCCGGCGCCCTGCATGCTGTCGCCGTCTATCCTGACCAGATACATATGCGGGGCACGCAGGTTGAACAGTTCATCGAGCGAGATGGGCTGCTCCATGTGGTCCGCCGCCGGCGACGGAAAGCCAGCCGGGATGCGGAACAGATAACGCGAAACAGCACCGCTACCGCAGGTGATGGGACCCAGGATGGAAGTCATGGCACGGCCTTGAATTTAACTGTATATAGATACAGTATCGATCTACCGAGCATCAGGTCAATTTCGGCGTAGGACATTTCGACAAGTGGGGGTACATGCCATGTGTGGACGCTTCGCCCAGTCTCAAGGCTTGGCCGATTACCTGCGTGAACTGAACGCCGAACAGGACGTGATCAGCGGCTATGACAACCTGCCGATCGGTCGCTACAACGTCGCCCCCGGCAGCCGGGTGCTGATCCTGCACCGTGTCGATGACGGGCTGCGCGTCGACCCCTGCCACTGGGGCTGGGCACCGTTCTGGGCCACCGGCAAACGCCCCGCCCCAATCAACGCCCGGGTAGAGACGGTTACCACCGGCAAGTTTTTCAAAGCCCTGTGGCCGCAGGGGCGGGCGTTGGTGATGGCGGATGGTTGGTACGAATGGGTGGCCGACCCGCATGACGCCAAACGCAAGCAGCCGTACTACATCCGCCTGAAAACCCAGGCACCGATGTTCATGGCCGCGTTGGCCGAAGTGCACTCGGGGATGGCGCCTAACGAAGGCGATGGCTTCGTGATCATCACCGCTGCCAGTGACGAGGGCATGGTCGACATCCATGACCGCCGGCCACTGGTGCTTGAGCCGGCAGATGCGCGCATATGGATTGACGCTGACGTACCCGCCGAGGAGGCCGAGCGCCTGGCACGAGAGCGGTGCCTGCCGGTCGAGGCGTTCGAGTGGTTCCCGGTGAGCAAGGCTGTCGGAAATGTGCGCAACGACGGGGCCGAGTTGATCGTGATGCAGGATGCCGAGCATCAACCCTGACGCTGCGCTGTCATTACCCTCCTACCCCTCCGCTAAACCGGAACGTGCGCCGGTTGCTGCTCCATGACCGACCAGCCCCCATGCCCATCCACCTCGAGCCGATGTGTGTGGAACGCCGCCAACGTACTGCGGTGGCCAACACTCACCAACAGGGCCTGCGGCATCTCGCTGCGCAGTAGCCCATACAACGTATGCTCCAGCCCTTCGTCCATGGCCGAGGTGGACTCGTCGAGAAACACTACTTGGGGCTGGTTGAACAGCACCCGGGCAAACGCCAAGCGCTGTTGCTCACCCACCGAGAGGATGTGCGACCAGTCGCAACTGACGTCCAGGCGTTCGACAAGGTGGGCCAGGTTGACCTGGCGCAGGGCTTGCTGCATGCGCACTTCATGCTCGGCTGCGCTGGCCGATGGGTAGGCGATAACGGTGCGCAGGTCGCCTAGTGGAAGGTACGGGCGCTGAGACAGGAACAGCGCCTGGTGCCCCACGGGGCGCCTGACCTCACCCTCAGCGTAAGGCCAGAGCCCAGCCAGTGCACGCAACAAGGTGGTTTTACCACTCCCTGAAGGCCCTTTGATCAACAGCGCCTGGCCAGCGCGTAGGCTCAGATTGAGGCCGGCAATAAGGGGATGGCCATCGGGGCGCAATACCTGCAAACCGGCAATGTCCAAGGCATGCGCCTGTTCCTCGGTAGTGACGCGCGGCAGCAAACTGGCCTGTTCATTGGCATCGAGAAAGCCCGTCAAACGATCGAGGGTGGCGCGGTACTGGGCGAATGCGTCGTAGGATTCGCGGAAGAACGACAACGAATCCTGCACCTGGCCAAAGGCCTGGGAGGTCTGCATTACGTCGCCAAGCTTTATAGCGCCACTGAAGAAACGCGGCGCCTGAAGGATGAAGGGGAACACCACGGCAACCTGGCTGATACCCAGGTTGAAGCCGCTGAACTTCAAGTTTCGGAAGACCAATGCCCAAGCGTTGACAATCAATGCGCCAAAGCGGCCCAACAATGTGCCCCGCTCTACCCGTGCGCCTTGATAGAAGGCGATGTTCTCGGCATTTTCACGCAGGCGCATCAGCGCGTAACGGAAGTTAGCGGTGAGTTTCTCGTTGAGGAAGTTCAGACGAATCAACGGGCGCCCAAGGCGAAAGGCAATCCAAGTGGCAACGATTACGTACAGGTACACGGCAAAGACCATCGCCCGTGGGACCTCGAACCCGGCCACTGCCAGCGGTGCCGACAAGCCCCAGAGGATGCCCGTGAATGCCACCAACGACACCAGCGCACTGACTGCGCCCAGGGCAAGCGACACGGAGTTGGTGACGAAAGCATTGACGTCCAGCTCGATACGCTGGTCGGGGTTGTCTACGGGCTCGGCGAGGAACTGGCCGCGGTAGTAAGCATCGCCGTGCATCCAGTCGCGCGTCAGGCGCTTGGTGAGCCAGACTCGCCAGTGAATGCTGAAGGCCTGGGTCACGTAGAACGTGAACAGCGAGCGCAGCACGTGGATGGTGGCGAGCACCGCAAATACGCCTAGCAGGTACCAGAAGGCGCTCTGATCCAGGCCTTGCAGGGCGCTGTAGAAACCGTTGTACCAGAACGAGAACAGCACGTTCAGGCGCACCGAGAACAGCGTCATCACCAATAACAGGGCAAACACCAACAGCGGCCGCCAGCTGCGCCTGAAGCTGAAATACGACCCGGCGAGCTGCCAGAATTGGCTGCCCCAGCGTGTGAAGCGCACTGCGAGTGTCGCCGCTGCGGTGAAGCAGACCAGGGTGATGAACGAGGCGATTGCCAGCCAGCTCAGGCTCTCTTGCAAGGCCTGGTGCCAGTTCATTTCCATGATGGGTATCCATGCTGAGTATTTCCGCGAGGGTAGCATTACCTCAGGTTTTATCAGGCATGGATGACGCATGTTTCATCATCACGGCCAGTTGCCAGCCGGAAAAGACAAAACCCCTACCTGCTCGCGCAGATAGGGGTTTTGCGAAATGAATCTTGACGATGACCTACTCTCACATGGGGAAACCCCACACTACCATCGGCGATGCAT
>NZ_JABWRW010000038.1:0-41033 GCF_014269095.1 Pseudomonas sp. SWRI50
TACCCCCTCAACACCCAATCCCACCCCACCTCCAAACCCCAGGAGGCCCCCCATGACTGACCACGAACGCCTCTCCACCATTCAAAGCTACGCCTGGACCCTAGAACTGCTCGGCGAAGCCTTGGTCCAGCACGACGAAATGCTGGAATGCGAACACAATCCGCGCCTGAGCTTCCGCAACACGGCTGGCATCCATCAAGCCATCCAGATCATCAGCCGTCTGGCCAGTGAGCAGTGCGGGAAGGTGATGTCACAGCGCGAGCAGAGCCTGGCCGATTAACCGGCGTAGTGCCTGAAAGCCAACCGTCCCCCCTCTAAAACGACCACTGGCCACCTCAGGGTGGCCTTTGGGCATTAGCAGGCAATACTTCTCTCTATACGCAGGCGTGTTCCTGGTGGCACGCGCCGCTGGGAGGTGTCAGGTGAACAAACTATCAATCGTGGGTGCCGGGATGGTGGGCGAGGCGGCGGCTCAGATCATCGCCCGGGATGAGTTCTGCCGTGAGCTGGCGTTGATCGATGTGCAGGGTGAGTTGGCGCAGGGCAAGGCGCTGGATGTGTGGCAGGCGGCGGTCGAGGCTGGGTCCGATACGCGGGTTTACGGCGGGGCCAAGGCTGAAATGCTGGAGGGGTCTGAGCTGGTGGTGATCACCGCAGGTGTGCCGCGCAAGCCGGGGCAGTCGCGGCAGGATGTGCTGAGTATCAACCTGCCGATTCTCGATGGCGTCATGCGGGATATCAAACGCCATGCGCCAGCGGCGACGGTGCTGGTGGTGTCGAACCCTGTCGACGTGCTGACCTATCGCGCCTGGTCGCTCAGCGGGCAGAGCCGCAACAAGGTGTTCGGGCAGGCGGGGGTGCTGGATACCGCGCGCATGAAGTGCTTCATTGCCGAGGAAACGGGTTTTTCTGCTCGGGATATCACGGCGCTGGTGCTGGGCGGGCATGGCGATAGCATGGTGCCGTTGATGCGCTACTGCCAGGTGGGGTCGGTGCCGTTGTCGCACTTCCTGTCCAGCGAGCAGATAGAGCGGATTGTGGAACGCACGCGCAAGGGGGGCGGTGAGATTTTGGGCTTGAAGAAAATGGGCAGTGCCTGCGATGCGCCGGGTGTGGCGATTGCGCAGATGGTGGATGCCATCGCCAATGGGCGAAATCGCATTTTGCCGGCGGTGGTGGTGCTGGAGGGCGAGTATGGGCGAACCGACATCGCCATGGGGGTGCCGTGTGTGCTGGCGGAGGAGGGGATTGTGCGGGTGATCGAGTTGCCGCTGGATGCGCAGGAGCAGGCGATGTTTGACCACTCTGCGGATCAGGTGGTGCGGGATATTGCTGAAATGAATGCTCTGTGACCGGCGGGAGGGTGCTATCGCCGGCGGTCTGGCCGGCGATAGTGCGCAGAAGTAAAGTTAGTGCGTCGCAAGTTCCTGAGTCAGTTCAGGGTGCTTGAGAATTAAGCGCATCAGGCACAATACCCCGCCTGGAGGCACGAAGCGGCCCTGTTCCCAATCGCGCAAAGTCGCTACGGGTGTGGCAATTCGCTCGGCGAATGAGACCTGAGTTAGTCCGCAGCGCTCGCGAGCTTGGCGAACCAGGATTTGCTCCGGTGTCGTAACGCGTCCAACCCCCTGCTTGGCTTCGTTTAGCGCTTGGCGTAGGTCAGGCAACGGCTCGCCTGCGTCGGCCTCAATGGCTTTTGCAACACTTTCAATATCGATATCACGCATGTCATACCACCTTGCTGATTTCAGCGGGGCTGATGTTGGCACGCTCTGCCTTAGCGTAAATCGTGACCAATACAAATGCTCAAAGTGCGTGTCTGGGAATTGCTGACCGATGCGTGCGTCGACCAGCCTGCAAGGCTGCCCGACTTCACGTCGCGCTGGTGCAAGCCACTGAATTCGCCACCCTGAACTCATCGAGCGCTGTCTGCGCTTATGAGGATCATTGTGCAGACTTTGCAGCGTGGAGGCTCATCTGCAGATTTTCCAGATGTGTCCAATACGCCTACTGATGGCGAAGCGCCGCCTCCTAGAAGCTATACCGCGCAGTCAGTTTCACGTTCCGTGGGTCGCCATAAATGTCATACGGGCTCCACCCACCATTGGCCACGCTGCTGTAGTAGGTGCGGTCGAACAGGTTGTTGACGTTGACCTGCAGGTCCAACTGCTCGCTGGCTTTGTAGCCTGCCACCAACCCCACCACGGTGTACGAGCCTTGCTGGTTTTCCCATGCTGTAGAACCGGCGCCCCCCGAGGTGCGGATGCGGCTCTGTTGGTAGATATCACCACCCACGCGCCAGCGCTGCAGTTCGCCGGGCAGGGTGTAGATCGTCGACAGCTTGAACAGCTGGCGCGGTTTGGCGCGGTCGAAGTCTTCGCCTTCGCGGGCTTTGTTGGCGTCGCTGACATATTTGGTCTGGGTGTAGGTGTAGCCGGCAGCCAGTTGCCAGTTGTCGGTCAGGGCGCCTTGGATTTCGAGGTCGATGCCTTTGCTGCGCACCAGGCCGGCGGCCTCGTAGCAGGCACTGGCGGCGCCTGAACCGCACCCTTTGACATCAGGCAGCTCTTGGGCGCGGTTCTTTTGGTCGATCTGGAAAACCGCCAGACTGGCGTTCAGTGCGCCACCAAAGTATTCGCCCTTGATGCCCACTTCGTAGTTTTCGCCCACCACAGGGTCGAGCACTTTGCTGTCGAGGCCTTTGCTGGTCTGCGGCTTGAAGATATCGGTGTAGCTGACGTAGACCGAGTGGTTGGTGTCCAGGTCGTAGACCAGGCCGGCATAGCGGGTCAGGTTGCGCGTGATCTTGTAGTTGTTTTCGCTGCTTTCGCTGTCATCGAATTCGTACCAGTCGAGACGGCCACCCAGAATCAGCGACAGCGGGTCGGTCAAACGCAGGCGGCTGCTGGCGTAGACGCTGTCCTGGGTGGTGGTTTCGGGGAGGCCGTTGGGGCCCGTGACGTAATCCGGCTTGGCATGGCCGCGGGGGTTCCACTCGAAGAGGTTGCTGCCGGCGTCGATGTAATCGCTCCAGGCCTTGCCAGACCGATAATCCAGCTGGCGCTTGCTGACGCCAACGGTCAGGTCATGGGTTTGACCGAGCAACTGGAAGGGGCCGCTGACGGCCAGGTCGTAGCCTTTTTCCTTCTGCTCCATGGCTTCGGTCCAGAGATAGTGGCGGTCGTATTCCCATATCGACGAGGCCAGCACATCGGTGTCGGTCTTGGTTTGCATGGCCGCCAGGCGCAGTGTCCAGTCGTTGGCTAAGCCTTGTTCGAGGGTGGCGAAATAGCCGGTGGTGCGGTTGTCGGAATATTCCCAGTCATGGCCGAGAAAGGTGTCGCGTGGCAGCCCGAGGTGGCCGCCGCCACGGGCCATGGGCAACCCGCCCCAAATGTAGTTGGTGTGGTTTTTCTGTCGGTAGGCGCCGAGGGTGAGGGTGGTGCTTTCGCTCAGGTCGGCGTCGACCACGCCGTAGAACAGGTCATGGTCACTCTCCACCGAGTCGCGGAAGCTTTTGGCGTCTTGCTTGGAGACCACGGTACGGGCGCGCAGGGTGCCGGTTTCATTCAATGGGCCGCCGATGTCCAGCGTGCCGGTGTAATCGTCCCAACTGCCGGCACTGCCGGTGAGGGTGCCCTGGAATTCATGGGTCGGGCGCTTGCGCACCAGGTTGATGGCACCCCCGGGGTTGCCAGCGCCCTGGGCCAACCCGGTGGCCCCACGCACGATCTCGACCCGGTCGTACATGGCCAGGTTGGCTTCGCCGCTGGGCAGGTAAGTCAGGAAGCTGGTGGGGAAGCCGTCGTACATGATGTTGTCGACGTCAAAACCGCGGGCACTGAAAGAGGGGCGGCCGGCACCGCCGGAGTTGCTGAGGAAGATACCGGGTGCACTTTTGACCACATCGCTGATGGTGGTCATGGCCTTGTCGTCCATCCGCTTGCGCGTGACCACGCTGACGGCCTGCGGGGTTTCGCGCAGGCTCAAGGGCAGCTTGGTGGCCGTCTGCATCGTGCCGGTGGTGTACGACCCGCTGTTTTCGGTGGTCGCCGCCAGGCCTTGGCCGGTAATGCTGGTAGCGCCCAGCTCCAGGCCAGTGCCCGCGGCCTGCGGTGTCAGCAGGTAAAGGCCATTGCCCTGCGGTGACGCTTGCAGGCCGGTGCCTTGCAGCAGTTGCTGCAAGCCGCCTTCCACACTGGTGGCGGCGTTCAGGCCTGGGCTGCGCAAACCTTCGACCAGGCCTGGTTCGATGGGCAGGGTGATACCGGCTTGGCTGGCGAAATTAGAAAGGGCGCTGCTCAGGTTGCCGGCGGGCACCTGAAAGGTCCGGCCCTGCTGCGCGCTGTGCTCGGTGGCTTGCGACACGGCTGCAGTCAGGCCGCTACCTGTGATGATCAGGCCCAATGCAGCAGCGTGTACTGCCCGCGCCAATGGTTGCATGCCCTGCGTCGTCGCCATGTGTTCGTCCCGCCCTGTAAAAGTGATGTGCTTACGGTAGGGACACGCAACCTGAGCAAAACACGACAATGATTCTTGTTACGTATACGCGCGCGCCGTGACGGTGACCCAGTAGGGCGTGCGGTAGTGGATGTCCACCGGCAGCGTCTGGCTCAAAGCGCGCAGAATCTGATCGGTGTCGCGCAGTTGGAAGGTGCCGGAGATCAGCAGCCGGGCCACGGCGGGGTCGCAACGCAGCAAGCCAGGCCGATAGCGCCCCAGCTCGCTGATGAAGTCATCCAGGCGCGTCTTTTCTACCCGCAGCACATGGTTGAGCCAGTCGAGGCGCTGCTCGGCCAGCGGCATGGGGGGCTGCACAGCCTGGAGGCTGACCTGTGTTTGCTGGCCGGCCGCCAGGCGCACCAGGCCGTCGTCACCCCATGCCAGGCGAGGACGCACTTCGACAGCGCCCTCTAGCGCGGCGAGGAACGTGCTGCCTGGGTACTGACGCACCAGCAAGCGGCTGCCGAGCGGGCTGATGTGCGCTTCGGCGGTATCGACGATAAACGGGCGCCTGGCAGGCTCACGGGGCAGCTCGACCAGCATCTCGCCGGCGATCAGGCGCACGCGGCGAACGCTGTCGTCGTAGGCGATATCGACGGCGCTGCCGGTGTTCAGGCGTAGCTGCCCGCCATCCGGCAAGGGCACGCTGCGCTGCTCCCCGGTGGCCGTGCGCACGTCCGCCTGCCACTCGCGCCACGGCAGCCCCCGGTAGGCTGCGAGGCCAAGCGGGGCGGCGGCAATCAGCAATGCGAGGGTCTTGAGTGCCTGCCTGCGCTCCAGGCTGCGCGGGCGCTCCAGCGCCGTGCGGGTGGGTTCCCCGCTAAGTTGCTGGGCACGGCTGCTGAAGCGCTCGGCCAGTTGCCAAGCGCGTTCGTGGTCAGCGTGCCGCGCCCGCCATTCGGCGCCGGCGGCATGTTCGGCGGCGCCGGCGCTGCTGTTCTGCAAACGCACGAACCAGCTGGCGGCTTCGCGGGCAATGCGCCGGTCGATGGGGGTATTACTCATTGTGCGTACTGGCGAGCACGATGCATTCTTCAAACGCCCGCGCCAGGTGGCGTTGCACGGTACGGACGCTGAGCTTGAGCCGGCTGGCGATCTCTTCTTGGGTATAGCCTTCCAGCTGCGCCATCAGGAACGCCTGTCGGCTTGGGGCGGGCAGGAGGGCCAGTACCTGGTCGATCTCGTCGAGGGCTTCGAGCACCAGCGCCTGATTTTCCAGCGACGGTGCCAGTGCTTCTGGCGTTTCCGCCAGCGCGGCCAAGTAGGCTTGCTCCAGCGAGCGGCGGCGATAGAAGTTGAGGGCCAGGCGATTGGCGATTGTGGCCAGATAGGCGCGCGGGGCCGTGTAGTTCAGCGCCTCGCCGGTTGCACTGCTGAGCAGCCGCACGAAGGTGTCCTGGGCCAGGTCCGCAGCATCGGCGGCACTGCCCAAGCGCTTGCGCAGCCAGTTCTGCAGCCAGCCGTGGTGGTGGCTGTAGAGCTGATCGATGGCCTGATGCGGGTGATGATTTGCCGATGAGGTGGATTGCACGGGATACGATAGATGTTAATGAGAATTCATCGCATTCTATCAGCATACGTTCGGCCAGGTGCAAGCAAAAGGTTAAGCGCTTGCTGAACCTTCACAGCCTCATCTGTCTCGCACCCATGCGGGCACGACGCGCACATAAATTAACTCGCTCACCAACTCCACCAGCGTTTGGGTAATCACCGCCGCCGCCGCCAACCCGCGCAGGTCGTCCGGCAACGCCAACGCCAACGGCAACACCACCAGCGAGTTGCGCGTCGAAGCGCTGAACGTCACCGATCTCACCTCGGCCACCGGCAAACGCATCAGCCGCGCGGTGGCAAAGCCGATCACCGGCGCCAGCAGCATGAAGCCGAGGTACACCGGGATCACGGGCAGCAAGCGCTCGAAATCGCGCAGCACGGCGGCAATCTGCGAGCCGATCACCACCACCAGCACCCATGCCATCGCCGGTACCGGCATCCACGCCCAGGCGTCGTTCCACTTCGATGCCACGCGGGAGCGGCGGGCGCTGGCGCTGGTCAGCACGGCGAGAATCATCGGCAACACAATCAACAGGGCAAACGCTTCCACGAAGGGCGTGATGGAAATTGCCACAGCGTTGTCGTCACCCAGCATCAACGCCAGGTACACCGGCAGCAGGACCAATTGCATCAACAGCAGCAGCGGCGTGGCGGCGAGGGTCTGGCGTGAGTCGCCTTTGCCGATGTGGGTGAACACCACCACGTAGTCGATGCAGGGGGTTAGCAACACCAGCAGGGCGCCGATCAGGATGGCCGGGTGCGCGACCAAGCCGCGGGTGATTGCCCAGACCAGCAGTGGGATGATGACGAAGTTGGCCAGTAGCAGTGCACTGATGAAGCGACGGTTGCCCAGGCCTTGGCGCAGGTCGAGGAAGGGGATCTGCAGGAACATCGCGTACATCAGCACGGCAATGGCGGGGGTGATCAGGGCTTGCAGATGGTGTGCGGTGTCGGTGGCCAGCAGGCCGAAGGCAAGGGCTGCGAGCACTGCCGCGAAGTAGACCGGAATTTGATGAGTTTCGAGTTGCTCTCTGGTCAAGGCAGGGTCCTGTGCGCGCGCGGGTTTTGAAGCGGCACAGGGTAATACGTGAAGGCCCATGCAGGCGACATCAGGTGTTCAGCCAATCCACCCCGCGTTGTGCAATCAACAGGCTCAGGGTGCATTGCTGGGCAGCGGCGTAGCACGCCAGAAAGCCGCCCACCGGGTAGAGGTTGTGAATTTCCATGGGGTGGCCGTTGCTGGCGATCATCTGGATTTCTCGCCGGTCATCTTCAAGTTGTGCCAGGTCGAACGGGGCGCCGGTTTGCGCATCGACCAAGGTCCACAGGCTAGGATCTTGCGCCTCGATGGCCTGAGCGGCCACCAGGCCTTCGGCGGTGGTGAATATGCCTTTACCGAAATGAGGCCCGCTGCGCACATACAGTCGATAACCTGCGTCGCTATAGCGAAAATACAGCAGCATCGCGCACTGATCGTCGCCTTTGTCGAACGGGATCAACCCAAAGCCCTGACCGTGCTGCCAATCATCGTCCGTGCCGTTGAGCATGCCGAGCGCGTGGGCGCCTTCAATGGCGTAACCCGGTACTTCAGTGGGTGTGACCAGGCTCACGTGCCCTGTGCACAGGCAGTCCAGGCTGTTCACCGGTGATTCGGCGATCTGCAGGGTAGCTGTAAAGGAGCGTGTTTTGTTATCTGCCATGGGGTGCCTCCGGCTCGGCGTGGGGGAGGCTGCAGGCTAGGGTGTCTTGCGCAGGGGTGCCATTTGGAACAGGTTCCGCAAAGCGGGCACAAAAAAGCCCGGCGCAAGGCCGGGCTTTTTCACATCAGGCTGGCGCCAATCAGTTGCCGTAAACCGGCAGCTTCTTGCAGATGGCCTTGACCTTCTCACGCACGGCATCGATCACCGCTTCGTTGTTCAGGTCAGCCAGGATGTCGCAGATCCAGCCGGCCAGTTCCTTGCACTCTGCTTCTTTGAAGCCACGGGTGGTCACGGCTGGGGTGCCGAAACGCAGGCCCGAGGTGACGAACGGGGAACGTGGGTCGTTCGGTACCGAGTTCTTGTTGACGGTAATGAAGGCTTTGCCCAGTGCGGCGTCAGCGTCCTTACCGGAGATTTCCTGCTTGATCAGCGACAGCAGGAACAGGTGGTTTTGGGTGCCGCCAGAAACGACGTCGAAACCACGCTCGATGAACACGCTGGCCATGGCCTGGGCGTTTTTCACCACTTGCTGCTGGTAAGCCTTGAACTCAGGCTGCAGGGCTTCTTTGAAGCAGATCGCCTTGGCCGCGATGACGTGCTCCAGCGGGCCGCCTTGGGCGCCTGGGAAGACAGCGGAGTTCAGCTTCTTCTCGATGTCGGCGTTGGCACGGGCCAGGATCAGGCCGCCACGTGGACCGCGCAGGGTCTTGTGGGTGGTGGTGGTGACCACGTCGGCGAACGGCACAGGGTTCGGGTACACGCCAGCGGCAACCAGGCCAGCAACGTGGGCCATGTCGACGAACAGGTAGGCACCGACCTTGTCGGCGATGGCGCGGAAGCGTGGGAAGTCCAGCACCTGCGAGTAGGCCGAGAAGCCGGCAACGATCATCTTCGGCTTGTGCTCTACAGCCAGGCGCTCGACTTCGTCGTAGTCGATCAGGCCGTTGCCGTCGATGCCGTACTGGATGGCGTTGTACAGCTTGCCCGAAGAGCTGACGCTGGCGCCGTGGGTCAGGTGACCACCGTGGGCCAGGCTCATGCCCAGGATGGTGTCACCGGCCGACAGCAGGGCCAGGTAAACGGCGGCGTTGGCCTGGGAGCCAGCGTGCGGCTGGACGTTGGCGTAGTCGGCGCCGAACAGCTCTTTGGCGCGGTCGATGGCCAGTTGCTCGACCACGTCGACGTATTCGCAACCACCGTAGTAACGCTTGCCTGGGTAGCCTTCAGCGTACTTGTTGGTCAGAACCGAACCCTGGGCTTCCATGACAGCCGGGCTGGTGTAGTTTTCCGAAGCGATCAGCTCGATATGCTCTTCCTGGCGCAGAGCTTCTTGCTGCATGGCTTCGAAGAGCTCGGCGTCGTACTTGGCAATGGTCAAATCACGGCTGAACATGGCGGTCCTCAAGGATCGGGCTGAATTGGGGGGGCATTCTAACCGATTGCTTCGGGCCTGGCATATGAAGTGACGTCAAGTCGCGGACCAAAGGCCTTCATGTTGCATCCCGCAGCCTGCCTGGGCTGGAGTTGACTTTCAGGTCCGTTTTTTGCGGCGCCAATTACAGCGTTGGCGCTGTGCCTGTAGGAGCAGCCTTGTGCTGCGAAGAGGCCGGTGACAGCAGTAAAGATTCAGGGTGCGGTCGCCGGCCTCTTCGCAGCACAAGGCTGCTCCTACAAAAAAGACGGGAGTGGCCAGCTACTGGAACATGAACAGCGTTTCGTTGGCGAACTGCGCCTCGAACTGATGCGCCGGCATCGGCCGCCCGAACAGGTAACCCTGCACCTCGTCGCAACCATGCTCACGCAAGAACTCCAACTGCTCATGGGTTTCCACGCCCTCGGCGATCACCGCCAGGTTCAGGCTGTGGGCCATGGCAATGATCGCCCGGGCAATCTGCGCATCCTGCTCGCCCTCGGGCAAGCCGTCGACGAAGGTGCGGTCGATCTTCAGCACGTCGATGGGGAACTGCTTGAGGTAGTTGAGCGAGGAGTACCCGGTGCCAAAGTCGTCCACCGCAATGCTCAGCCCGAGATTCTTCAGGCTGGCGAGAATCTGCAAGGCCTCATTCACCTCGCGCATCAGGATGCTTTCGGTCAGCTCCAGTTCCAGGCACGCCGGCGGCAGCCCGATGTCTTCCAGGATGGTGGCGATGCGCGTGCCCAGCTGGCCGTCGGAGAACTGCCGCGCCGAGATGTTCACCGACACCTTCGGTACCCGCACTTTGGCTTTGTGCCAAGCCTTGAGCTGTCGGCTGGCCTCACGCAGTACCCAGTCGCCGACGTCCACCACTAGGCCCAGCTCTTCGATCACCGGGATGAAGTCGCCCGGCGGCACTAGGCCGCGGGTGGGGTGGCGCCAGCGCAGCAAGGCTTCGGCGCCGGTCAGGCGTTTGCCATCGCCACTGAACTGCGGCTGGTAGTAGAGGATGAACTCGTTCTGCTCCATGGCATGGCGCAGGTCGCTTTCCAGCTCCAGGCGCTCCAGGGCACTGGCGTTCATCTCGGCCTGGTAGAACTGGAAGTTGTTCTTGCCGCGCTCCTTGGCGTGGTACATCGCGGTGTCGGCGTTTTTCATCAACTGGCTCAGTTCGCTGCCATCTTGCGGGCTGAGGGCGATGCCGATACTGGCCGTGACGAAAAACTCGCGGTTCTCCAGCACGAAGGGCCGTACCAGGCTGGCGAGGATGTTCTCGGCCACGTGGATGGCGCGGTTCAGCGCCATCTCGCGGGTCGCACGCGGTTGCAGCAGCAAGGTGAACTCGTCGCCGCCCATGCGTGCCACGGTGTCGTCGTCATCCACGCAGGCCAGCAGGCGCAGGGCCATGTCTTTGAGCATGCGATCGCCTGCGGCATGGCCGAGGGAGTCGTTGATCGGCTTGAAACGGTCCAGGTCGAGGAACATCAACACCACCCACGCCTTTTGCCGTTCGGCCTGTTGCAGGGCCGTGTGCAGGCGGTCCTGGAACAGCGTGCGGTTGGGCAGGTGGGTGAGGGCGTCGTAGTAGGCCAGGCGGTGGATGCGCTGTTCGCTGGCCTTGCGCTCGCTGATGTCGGTGAAGAAGCACACGTAGCTGGCCAGGTCGCCTTCGTCGTCCAGCACTGCCGTGATGCCGACCCAGGCCGGGTAGTGGTCGCCATCGCGGCGCTTGAGCCACACTTCGCCTTCCCAGCTGCCGCGCTGGTGCAACTGCTTGACCACGTAGCGCAGGTGGCCTTCCTGCTGTTGCTCGACGGTGAGCATGCCAGGCAGCTGGTCGAGCACGTCGCTGACGGCATAGCCGCTGACCCGGCTGAACGCCTCGTTGGCCTGGACGATGTAGCCGGCCGGGTCGGTGATGAGGATGGCCGAGGTCGAGTGCTCGAATACCGTGGCGGCCATGCGCAGGTCTTTTTCGGCGCGGCGTTGCTGGCTGATGTCGCGGCCAACCCCAAGCACGCCTTCGAAGCGCTCCTGGTCGTCCCACACCAATACCAGGCGCAGCTCGATCGGGATCTTGCGGCCATCGGCGCGCAGGCAGTCGAACAGGAACAGTTGGGTGGGCAACTGGCAACGCAACTGGGCCAGTTGCTCGCCGTTGCCCATGGCATTGCTGACGCGCTCCATCAGGCTGTAGATGCCGGTCAGCTGGGCCGGGTTGGCGATGATCGATTGCCAGCCGTTGTCGAAGATCCACTCAGCCTGATAACCCAGTACCGCTTTGACCGAGGGGCTGACGTAGTTGAGCTGCAGTTGGCTGTCGGTGGAGAAAATCACGTCGCTGATGCTTTCGGCCAACATGCGGTAGCGCTGTTCGCTGTCGCGCAGCGACTGGCTGGCCTCGATCTGTACGGTAACGTCCTTGCCCACGCCGATGATGCGTATCACCTGGCCGTCGTGGTCGCGGGTCAGCACCTGTTCGCGAATGTCGTAGCAGCGCCAGCCACCGTCGTGGTGACGGAAGCGCAGTTGGCAGTGCAGCGGCTGGCTGTGGCCGGTAGCTCGTTGATGCTGGCGCAGGGCCTGGAAGTGCGTGGCGTCTTCGGGGTGCAGCAGCAGCTCCCAGAAGCGGTCGCCCATCTGTGCCAGCTCGGTGCGGTCGTAGCCCAGGGTTTGGCCGAGGTGGCGGTTGCTGAAGATCATGCGCTGGCTCGGCACGTCCTGCACGTAGAGCTGGTCGGGCACGGTACGCACCACGTCCGACCAGAAACTCTCGCGTTCGAGCAGGGACAGCTCCACTTGTTTGCGGCTGGTGATGTCGCTGATGCTGAGGATCACCGCCTGGTAGTCGCGGCGTTGCAGCGGCAGGCGGGCCATCAGCCACAGGTGCAGTTCGCCGCCCAGCGGTGCGGGCAGGCGCACTTCCAGTTCCAGCAGCGAGCGCTGTTCGATCAGTGCATCGATCAGTTGCATGCCGATGCTGTCGCGGCCATCGCCGCTGCCGTCTATCAGGCGCTGCCAGGCACCTTCGTGGCATTCGACGTTGAGCAACTGGCGCGCCACCTGGTTGATCTCGGTGATCTTCAACTCCTGCAACAGCGAGCGGCGCAGGTTAGGGTCCAGGGCCAGGCTGTGCTTGAGCGCAGCGTGGTTGCGCAGGTGGTAGCGGTCAAGCTGGCCGGGCAGGCTGGAAAGGTCGAGCACGCACAAGGCAACACCGGTGCCTTCGAAAATTTCTTGATAGCGCCGGCGGTCTTCCTGCAGTGCGCGCTGGCGGCGGCGCATGTTGATCAACGCCAGCACCGGCAGCAGGGCACAGAACAGCACCAGCAGGCACTTGCCGATCAGTGCCGGCAGCAGCTTCTGCTGGGCCCGCTGGGCGTCAAATAGGCCGCGCAGTTGCCAGGTGCTGTTGTCGATGAACGCCAGCATCACGCTCTGCAGCGGTGCCGGGCTGGTCTGCGCGATGGCGTGGCGGTCCAGCACCGCGCCGTTGCGGCTGTTTTCCAGCAGCCACAAGGGGTGGCCTGGGCTGTCCAGGTGCACGGTGAGGGTGCGGTAATACGCGTCGGACAGGCGCAGCAGCCAGTAGCCGCGGTCCTGCTCGGTGGACTGGCGCAGCAACAGGTAAATGGTGCGGTTGTCCGCCGAGTTGGCAAAGAAATACGGGCGACCCTGGTTCAGCGTCAGCAGCTCGCCAATCAATTGGCGGTCAGGGCTGCCGGCCAGGCTGTCGGCGCGGACCTGCCCACTGGTGTCTAGCCAGGCCAGGTCACGCAGGGCGGGCAGGCGCGTGCGCAGGGTAACGAGCAGGCTGGGCAGGGCTGCCGGCGTCGGCGCATTGACGTAGGGCTGCACCACATTCACGGCCTGCTGGGCCTTCAACGCCATGTTCAGGCTGAGGTGGTCGGCCAGCTCCGCAGTGGCCTCCAGGCTTTGCTTGCGCAGGTCGGCTTGGGTGTGGCGGAACTGGGCGAACAGCTGCCACAGCAACAGGCCCAGCAGAATCAGGGCCAACAGGGCCAGCGCACCCTTGATCGACCCGCGCAGGGAAGCGACGGGGGCCATTGGTGCGGGACGCAGCGACGACGGTTGAGAGAGATTGGTCAAGCGTTGGTCCTGCGATTGGGCTGGCGATGGCAGGGATTGATCATGCACGGTTGGTGCCGGTGTCTGGTTGCCAGACCGCGGTGGCGCACTATAAGGCCGGACACCCTAAACGGGCTAGCATGCCTAGGATTATGGCAAAGTGCCAGCCCCTCCTTGTCCGGTGATCGTCGCCGTTCCGACGGTCGTGGTGGCGCCCTGTGGTTCGGCAAGCCCCTGCAACCTGTGCGAGAATGCCGCCCGCTTCAATGACAACGCTTCGGAGATGTTCGGTTTTGGTTACTCACTTTTCCTCCAATGGCCTCGATTCCGCCTGTGGGCGCAGCAGTCAGACCCTTGTCAGCACTGCCGTGACCGCGGACGTATCTTGCAAGTCGTGCCAGCGTTCGCTGGTCAAACCGGAGGCGGCCGCCGCCTCGAAAAGCAAGGCCCCGTCGCTGGCCGAACTGCGCAAGACCGCCAAGGCGGCAGCAGCACCGGTAGCCGTGGCAGCACCGGCAGTGCCCGCGGTCGCGGCCAAGGTCGTAAGCGTGCCTGCTGCCCAGCCGGCCAAGGCCGTTGAGCAGCCTGCTCGCAGTGGCGGGTTCAGCGTCAAGTCTGCCTGGGCCGCGCGCCTGGCCGAGCAGGGCGACCGTTGCCGGTTGCCGCGGGGCAAGGTCAAGCAGCGTCACGTCTGAGCTTTTCAAGGTCAGTTCTGGCCTCTTCGCGGGGCAAGCCCGCTCCCACAGGTACTGCGCAAGCTTTGGGGTTTGTGCTGTTCCTGGGGCAGCGGGTACTGCGCAAGCTTTGGGGTTTGTGCTGTCCCTGGGGGAGTGGGTACTGCGCAAGCTTTGGGGTTTGTACTGTCCCTGGGGGAGTGGGTACTGCGCAAGCTTTGGGGTTTGTACTGTTCCTGGGGCAGCGGGTACTGCGCAAGCTTTGGGGTTTGTGCTGTCCCTGGGGGAGTGGGTACTGCGCAAGCTTTGGGGTTTGTACTGTTCCTGTGGGAGCGGGCTTGCCCCGCGAAGAGGCCAGCACAGGCATAAGCATTTCTTCCCCGTAACCCCACCATCCGACCCTCCTATGCAACGCCGCGCGTTGGCGTAGAATGGTCGACTTTGTTCAATGACACCCCGTAAACACATCCCCCTGGCCCACTGCCGGGGCGTTGGTCGATGTCTTTACCTATTTAGAGGGCTTGGTTTTGGCTCAATACGTCTACACCATGCATCGGCTGAGCAAGGTCGTGCCGCCGAAGCGCGAAATTCTCAAGAACATCTCCCTGTCGTTCTTCCCAGGCGCCAAGATCGGCGTACTCGGCCTGAACGGCGCGGGTAAATCGACCCTGCTGCGCATCATGGCGGGCGTCGACAAGGAATTCGACGGCGAAGCCCGTCCGATGCCCGACATCAACGTCGGCTACCTGCCGCAGGAACCACAACTCGACCCCGCCAAGACCGTGCGTGAAGTGGTCGAGGAAGCGGTCAGCGTGATCAAGGACGCCCAGGCTCGCCTGGACGAGGTCTACGCCGCCTACGCCGAACCCGACGCCGACTTCGACAAGCTGGCCGCCGAACAGGCCAAGCTCGAGTCGATCCTGCAGGCTGCCGACGGCCACAACCTCGAGCGCCAGCTGGACGTCGCCGCCGACGCCCTGCGCCTGCCGGCCTGGGACGCGAAAATCGAACACCTGTCCGGTGGTGAAAAGCGCCGTGTGGCCCTGTGCCGCCTGCTGCTGTCGGCCCCCGACATGCTGCTGCTCGACGAACCAACCAACCACCTGGACGCCGACTCGGTGGCCTGGCTGGAGCGCTTCCTGCACGACTTCCCGGGCACCGTGGTAGCGATTACCCACGACCGTTACTTCCTCGACAACGTCGCCGGCTGGATCCTCGAACTGGACCGCGGCGCCGGCATCCCGTACGAAGGCAACTACTCGGGCTGGCTGGAAGCCAAGTCAGACCGTCTGGCGCAGGAATCCAAGCAGCAGAGCGCCCACGAAAAGGCCATGAAAGAGGAACTGGAGTGGGTGCGCAAAGGCGCCAAGGCCCGCCAGTCCAAATCCAAGGCACGTCTGCAGCGCTTTGAAGAAATGCAGTCGCAAGAGTTCCAGAAGCGCAGCGAGACCAACGAGATCTACATCCCGGCCGGCCCGCGCCTGGGTGACAAGGTCATCGAGTTCAAGAACGTTTCCAAAGGCTATGGCGATCGCGTGCTGATCGACAACCTGTCGTTCGCCATGCCGAAGGGCGCCATTGTCGGCGTGATCGGCGGTAACGGCGCCGGTAAGTCGACCCTGTTCCGCATGCTGATGGGCAAGGAGCAGCCGGACTCGGGCAGCATCGAAATCGGCGAAACCGTGCAACTGGCCTGCGTCGACCAAAGCCGCGAAGACCTGGACGGTTCCAAGACCGTGTTCCAGCAGATCTCCGACGGTTCCGACCAGATCCGCATCGGCAACTACGAGATCCCGTCGCGCACCTACGTGGGCCGCTTCAACTTCAAGGGCGGCGACCAGCAGAAGTTCGTCAAGGACCTGTCCGGTGGTGAGCGTGGCCGTCTGCACCTGGCCCTGACCCTGAAGGAGGGCGGTAACGTCCTGCTGCTCGACGAACCGTCCAACGACCTCGACGTCGAAACCCTGCGTTCCCTGGAAGAAGCCCTGCTGGACTTCCCGGGCGCCGCCATTGTGATTTCCCACGACCGTTGGTTCCTGGACCGCGTGGCGACCCACATCCTGGCGTACGAAGACGACTCGAACGTGATGTTCTTCGAAGGCAACTACACCGAGTACGAAGCCGACCGCAAGAAGCGCCTCGGCGATGCTGCTGCCCAGCCGCACCGCGTACGGCACAAGAAGCTGGCCCAGTGAGCCGGTTTTAGCTGCACTAGAATGGGGCCCTTCGGGGCCCCATTTTTGTGCCTGGCAGGCATCGGCGTTGGCCCCTTCGCGGGGCAAGCCCACTCCCACAGAATCACCCGCAATCTCAGCCTTGCACAGGCCTCTGTGGGAGCGGGCTTGCCCGCGAAGAGGCCGATCCTGCTAACAATATTTCTACTAATTTGTATACATTTATATAAAACGCACCAAATAATTTCAAAAAAACGACATTACGCCCTGTTCTCGTGCGATTGCTTCTTGGTACATTCGAAAAAAAACCAATAAGTCCAATCCCTCTTGGTGAGATGTCTACCATGATCGAATCTGTCGACAATTTCCTCGCGCGCCTTAAGCAACGCGATCCTGCCCAGCCTGAATTCCACCAGGCGGTGGAAGAAGTCTTACGTACCCTGTGGCCGTTCCTCGAAGCCAACCCTCATTACCTGCAGGCCGGTATCCTGGAGCGCATGGTCGAGCCTGAGCGCGCGGTGCTGTTCCGTGTTTCGTGGGTCGATGACCAAGGCAAGGTCCAGGTCAACCGCGGCTACCGCATCCAAATGAGCAGCGCCATCGGCCCGTACAAGGGCGGCCTGCGCTTCCACCCGTCGGTGAACCTGAGCGTGCTCAAGTTCCTGGCCTTCGAGCAGGTGTTCAAAAACTCCCTGACCTCGCTGCCCATGGGTGGCGGTAAAGGCGGCTCGGACTTCGACCCCAAGGGCAAGAGCGATGCGGAAGTGATGCGCTTCTGCCAGGCGTTCATGAGCGAGCTGTACCGCCACATCGGCGCCGACCTCGACGTACCGGCCGGTGACATCGGGGTGGGCGCGCGCGAAATCGGCTTCATGTTCGGCCAGTACAAGCGCCTGGCCAACCAGTTCACCTCGGTGCTGACCGGCAAGGGCATGACCTATGGCGGCAGCCTGATTCGCCCGGAAGCCACCGGCTACGGCTGCGTCTACTTCGCTGAAGAAATGCTCAAGCGCCGTGACCTGCGCATCGATGGCCGTCGCGTGGCCATTTCTGGGTCCGGCAACGTGGCCCAGTATGCTGCGCGCAAGGTCATGGACCTGGGCGGCAAGGTCATCTCGCTGTCTGATTCCGAAGGCACCCTGTACGCCGAAGCCGGCCTCAGCGACGCCCAGTGGGACGCCGTGATGGAGCTGAAAAACGTCAAACGTGGCCGCCTCAGCACGCTGGCGGGCGAGTTCGGCCTTGAGTTCCGCAAGGGCCAGACCCCGTGGAGCCTGCCGTGCGACATCGCCCTGCCGTGCGCCACGCAGAACGAGCTGGACACCGAAGACGCCCGCACCCTGCTGCGCAATGGCTGCTTCTGCGTCGCCGAAGGTGCCAACATGCCGACCACCCTTGAGGCGGTTGATATCTTCCTCGAGGCAGGCATCCTGTACGCGCCGGGCAAGGCATCCAACGCCGGTGGCGTGGCCGTGTCGGGCCTGGAAATGTCGCAGAACGCCATGCGCCTGCTGTGGACGGCCGGTGAAGTGGACAGCAAGTTGCACAACATCATGCAGTCGATCCACCATGCCTGTGTTCACTATGGTGAAGAGGCGGATGGCACGATCAACTACGTCAAGGGCGCGAACATCGCCGGCTTTGTGAAAGTGGCTGATGCCATGCTGGCGCAGGGCGTGGTCTGATCAGTCAGTAAGGGGCCGCTTTGCGGCCCAATCGCTGGCAAGCCAGCTCCCACAGGTGCGGCGCTAGCCTTGGAGGCTACACGGTTCGGGTGGGAGCCGGCTTGCCGGCGATTGGCCCTCAAGCCTCACCTCCTATGTCGACCACCTCGATCATCTGATCCCCCACCGGCCGTCGCCACACCACTTCATCCCCAGGCCCCGCGCCCAGCAATGCCCGCCCCAGCGGCGAGCCCCAGTTGATCAACCCGTGGCCCGCATCGGCCTGATCTTCCCCCACCAGCTGCACCTCATGCGCCTGGCCCTGCTCATCCACAAAGCTCACCCGGCTGCCGATCTGCACCTTGTCCCGCGAGGTAGCGGCTGGTACCACCTGGGCACTCTGCACCCGTGCGCTGAAGTAGCGCAGGTCGCGCTCGGCATCGGCCAGGCGCTGCTTGTCGGCACGCTCGCCCTGGGCCTGCAACTGGCTGCGCAATGTATTGAGTTCGGCTACCCGCTGCTGCAATTGCGCCAGGCCACTGGCCGTGACGTAGTTGGGCTGCTCGCTCACCCGTCGCTCAACCGGTTGGTCGGCCTGGGCGGCAGCTTGGTCTTCGTTGACGAACGCTCGGCTCATGGTGGCCTCCTTGTGCAGGAGACCATGATGGCAGGCCGCCGGTTTCAAGGGATGTCAGTTTGCGACCTAGTCGTGGCGATAGGCCCGTGCGGCATCGCGGTCCTTCTCGTGCTCCCAGTCACGGTCGCGTTGGTCCCAGTAGCGGTCACGGTATTGACGCTGCTCTTCGCTGTTCTGCAGGGCGTGGCATTGGCGAAAACCATCGTCCCAACCGCTTTCGTACTGGCGATTGTGCAGGTAGCGCGGCACGTCCTTGCGGAAGTCCCCGGCCATCACCCCGGCCGCCTGCCGGCCGCTGCTGCAGCCATCCTGGAAGCCATCGGCGTAGGCGGGGGGGGTAACCGTGGTCGAGCATCTGTTCGTGGGTGGTTTCGCACCCTGACAGCAAAAAGGCAACGCACAGGCCTAACCAGTACCGCGACATGAACACTAGACCCTCCAATTGATGCTGGAGAGTCTAGGGGGCGATTTGTCGGTGAGCTGTCAAAACAGTGTCAAAGAGTCAGTAGTGGTACCACTTCAGCTCCAGCATCACCTCGTTCTGCGCCGTCGCCAAGTGGCTGAATTCGCGCGAGGCACTTAACCGCAGGCCCAGGTTGCGGCTGATCTCCCATTGTTGATTCAGGCTCACGCTGCGCCGCACTTCGCCATTGGTGAAGAAGTCGCCCTTCGCCTCCAGTGTCATGTTGCCCAGCCCGTTGCGCCAGAGCAGGCCGCCGTTGAACCCGGCTGCCGGGGAGATGAACTCGGCAAAATCATTGTGGTGTTCGACCCGTACCGTGCCCAGGGCGAAGCCCAGCAGTTCGTCGGCCAGTTGCCAGGTGCCGCCAGCGCCGCCATTCACATGGCTGACCAGCACTTCGTCGTCATGCTTGCCCGGCACCCGTTCCAGGCCACCGGTCACCTGCCATGACCATGGTTTGAGCAGCGCATTGCGGGGTGTCAGCGAGCGGATGGTGGCAAGGTCCAGGCGCTGCACCTGCCAGTCGTTGCCTTCGTACTGGCGGACTTTCAGCTGCAGAATCTCGATTTGCGCGCCCAGCGGGAAGCCATAGGCGTTGTCGTTGAGGTCGTGATATGCCATGCGCAGGCCGTACTCGGCGTAGGCGCGGTCTTCCCGCGTGCCGACACCCAGCTGCCAGGTGCGTGAGTCATGGCCATCCTCGGGCAACCCCGGGCGCTCGATTTGCAGCGCCGGCGGCGGGTTGCGGTTGATTGCGCGCAGCAGCTCGAAGCTGCGCGTTGCCTGGCGTGGGTCGCGTTGCTGGCCATTGGCGCGGTAACGCTCCAGGCGGTAGGCGGCGTCCTGAACCAGCGCCTGGCGCTCGCGGGGCAGGGCAGTGAACCCAGGGCTTTGCAGCTGTGCGGTATCGGCGCTGACAGCCAGCACCTGCTGCTTTTCGTGAGGGTCAAGCGGCTCGGCGCGGGCCAGCAGTTCGCGCTCGCGCGAAGGCCGGTAGTTGACGCTGGACACCAGGCCAGACTGGCGCACTGCCTTGACCGTGTCGGTAGGGATGGCGGTCAGCGGGAACTGCGACGTCAAATCCAGGCCTGGCCGCGCCACCTGCAGCAGTTCGAGCAGGCGGTACGAGCAGTTCTCGTCGAAGAAGAAATAGTCGAACTGGATCTGCTTCAGCTCCCACACATGCTCGACCATGCGCCCGGTCTCTTGCGGGGTGAGGTCCAGCTGGTACTCCCACAGGTCGCGGTTTTCCAGGCTGCGGTACTCGGACAGCTTCTCTTGGTAGGGCATCAGCGCGAACAGGCCTGGGTAGCCGCCCATCAGGCCTTTCCAGGCATACAGGATGCTGTTGTCGCTGCCTTCGATGTAGGCGCCGAAGTTGATCGCGTAGCTCAGCAGCGTGGTGTCGTCGCTGTGGGTGTTGGACTGGTCGATGCGCAGCAAGGTGTGGCCGAACATCGACGAAGGGCTGTTCAGGTAGGCCGCCGGAAAAATCAGCGCGGCGCTGTGCGGGTCGATCGAGGTGTACCAGGTCTTGAATTCCTGGCAGTCGGGCTGTGGCAGGTCGGTCAGCCCCAGTTGCTCCTTGAGCCAGCGGGTACGCGCCGGGAAAACGCACTGGGCATGCTTGTCGCCCAGGCTGGCGGGCGCATACAACGCCTGCACCGTGGCCCGCAGCTCTTGGTCCGGGTGGTGCGCGCCATCGTCGGCGAGAAAGAACTGGGTATCGTCCACATAGCTGCGCCAACCACCCAGCTTGGCGGTTTCGTAATGGCCCAGGGCGATCCAGTAGGGGTTATTGGCCAATTGCTGAAGACGGCCTTCATCCAGCGCAGGCGCAGCATGAACAGGGGCGCAGGCACACAGCGCCAGGTAAGCGAGACGTTTGAGCATATCGGGCAACTACTTCTTCACGATGCCGAAAGAAAGGGCGAAACCCGCCCCGGTAAGGGGGCGGGGGATGCTGCGCTTACGCCTCGGTGGCGTATTTGGCCAGGCGTGGGTCGTTCTTCAGAACTGCCAGGGTATTGCTGTGCACGGTTTCGGCCGTCACGTCGGCACTGCTGAAGATCTGGCTGAAGTGCTGGTGGGTGACCGACTCGAAGTAAGTACGGTCTTCCGGCGCTACGCCCAGTACCACGGCATAGGTGGTCAGCGCCTCGCCTTTGCCCATGGCCATGTCTTCGGACAGTTCGTTCATCATGCCATTCATGGCAAACCACGACTTGCCGCCATAGGTCAGCGAAGCCTTGGTGGAGCAGCCGTTGGTGCCGGAGGTCATGCCGAAGGTGGCGTTACCGGAGGTGCCGTTGGTGGTGGAAGCCAGGAAGTGAGCCGGCGTACCGCGTTGGCCTTCGAACAGCATGTTGCCCCAGCCGCAGTTCGGGCCGCCTGGCGCTTCAGCCATGGCATTGAGGGAGACCACGGTGAACAGAGTACCCAGAAGAATCCGTTTCATAGCATTTGTTCTCTATTTGTCTTAAACCAAGGGTCAGGGTTTCTGGCAACTCGCTTGCCAGGTCGGGAAAGCATTTCACCCACCCGCGCAGCTTGGAGTTTAGGCACGATCTAAAGGTTGCGTTGTTGATTGCGAAAAATTTGCCTGGGGGCCTGTGTTATCGCGACTGCGACATAAAGTCCCGGTGAGCCTTGCAAGGCGCGCGCGGGCAGCGCCAGAATGCTCCGTATCCGCCCCGCCGAAGTAAGGAAACCCAATGCCCGATCCTGTCGCTGCGCGCCTGCGTCTTGCGCCTGAAGCCCTGACCCGGCGTTTTTCCCCCGAGCAGTTTGCTTTTACCCATACCGACGATCTGGAGCCGTTTCGAGGCGTTCTGGGCCAGGAGCGAGCAGTCGAGGCCCTGCAATTCGGCGTGGCCATGCCTCGCCCTGGTTACAACGTGTATGTGATGGGCGAGCCCGGCACGGGCCGCTTCTCGTTCGTCAAGCGCTACCTCAAGGCCGAGGGCAAGCGCCAGCACACCCCAGCCGACTGGGTTTACGTCAACCACTTCGAGGAAACCCGCGAGCCGCGTGCCCTGGAGCTGCCCTCAGGCAGTGCCGGTGAATTCATCGCCGACATGGGGGGGCTGATCGACAACCTGTTGTCGACCTTCCCGGCAGTGTTCGAGCACCCGTCGTACCAGCAGAAGAAGGGCGCCATCGACCGCGCCTTCAACCAGCGCTACGACCGCGCCCTGGATGTGATCGAGCGGGCGTCGCTGGAAAAAGACGTGGCCCTGTACCGCGACGCCAGCAACGTTGCCTTCACCCCGATGGCCGACGGCAAGGCGCTGGATGAAGCCGAGTTCGCACAGTTGCCTGAAGCGGTGCGCGAGCAGTTCCACGAGGACATCGCCCTGCTCGAGGAGCGCCTCAACGAAGAACTGGCCAGCCTGCCGCAGTGGAAGCGTGAGTCGAACAACCAGCTGCGTCAGCTCAACGAAGAAACCATCACCCTGGCCCTGCAGCCGCTGCTGGCGCCGCTGTCTGAAAAGTACGCCGAGAATGCTGCGGTGTGCGCCTACCTGCAGTCGGTGCAACTGAACCTGCTGCGCACCGTGGTCGAGCAGTTGGTCGATGACAGCAAGACCGACGCCGTGGCGCGCAAGATGCTCGAAGAGCAATACGCCCCCAGCCTGGTGGTCGGCCATCACCACGATGGCGGCGCGCCGGTGGTGTTCGAGCCGCACCCGACCTACGACAACCTGTTCGGCCGAATCGAATACAGTACCGACCAAGGCGCGCTGTACACCTCCTATCGCCAATTGCGCCCAGGCGCCTTGCACCGGGCCAACGGCGGCTTCCTGATTCTTGAAGCCGAGAAGATGCTTGGCGAGCCCTTCGTCTGGGATGCGCTCAAGCGTGCGCTGCAGTCGCGCAAGCTGAAGATGGAGTCGCCGCTGGGTGAACTGGGCCGCGTGGCGAGCGTCAGCCTGACGCCACAGATGATCCCGCTCAACGTCAAGCTGGTGATCATCGGCTCGCGCCAGCTCTACTACGCGCTGCAGGACCATGATCCGGACTTCCAGGAAATGTTCCGGGTGTTGGTCGACTTCGACGAAGACATGCCCATGGTCGACGAGAACCTGGAGCAGTTCGCCCAGCTCTTGCGTACCCGCACCAACGAAGAAGGCATGGCGCCGCTGACCAGCGACGCCGTGGCACGCCTGGCCACCTACAGCGCCCGGCTGGCAGAGAACCAGTCGCGGCTGTCGGCGCGCATCGGTGACCTGTTCCAGCTGGTCAGCGAGGCCGACTTCATCCGCCAACTGGCCAGCGACGAGATGACCGATGCCGGCCACATCGAACGCGCACTCAAGGCCAAGGCCACCCGTACCGGGCGTGTGTCGCAGCGGGTGCTGGACGACATGCTCGCCGGCATCATCCTGATCGACACTGAAGGCGCGGCCATCGGCAAGTGCAACGGCCTGACGGTGCTGGAAGTGGGCGATTCGGCGTTCGGCATGCCGGCGCGTATCTCTGCCAGCGTCTACCCCGGTGGCAGCGGCATCGTCGACATCGAGCGTGAGGTCAACCTGGGCCAGCCGATCCACTCCAAGGGGGTGATGATTCTGACCGGCTACCTGGGCAGTCGCTACGCGCAGGAGTTCCCGCTGGCCATCTCGGCGAGCATCGCTCTGGAGCAGTCCTACGGCTACGTCGACGGTGACAGCGCCTCGCTGGGTGAGGTCTGCACACTGATCTCGGCCTTGTCGCGCACGCCGCTCAAGCAATGCTTTGCCATCACTGGCTCGATCAACCAGTTCGGTGAAGTGCAGGCGGTGGGCGGGGTCAACGAGAAGATCGAGGGCTTCTTCCGGCTCTGCGATGCGCGCGGCCTGACCGGCGACCAAGGGGTGATCATTCCACGGGCCAACGTGGCCACCCTGATGCTCGACGAGCGCGTGCTGCAGGCGGTCGAAGCCGGGCAGTTCCACGTTTACGCGGTCAGCCAGGCTGACGAAGCGCTTAGCCTGCTGGTAGGCGAGGAGGCCGGTGTGGCGGATGACAAGGGCGAGTTCACCGAGGGCAGCGTCAATGCCCGCGTGGTGGAGCGCCTGCGGGAAATCGCCGAAATGATCAGCGAAGAAGACATCAAAGAGGCGGAAAAGGAACGCCTGGAAGAGATGATTGCGCAGGCTAAACCCGCCTGAGTCAATAAATCGGCGCTGGCGGCGATGTGCTACCGTTCAGCGCCGGTTTTCCAACTTTCTGAATTGTTCTTCTATGCTGGAACTTAGGGAGCAATCAGGGTTCAGGATGGAAACAGCCTGAGGGTTTCAGGCTGAACAGGGCTCATTGGAGGGGACGCGGCCATGCGCAACCTCAGCCTTACTCGCCAGTGCCTGGGCCTGGTGACCCGCATTGAATGCAGCATTCGCCCACTTGCCGGTGACAATGGCATGTGGACGCTGCTGTTCGCCGCCGGCATGGCCGGTGAGCAACCCTCGGCCATCAAGGCTCAGGGGCCGTTCCACGGGCCATTGGTTGCCGAATCGGTGCTCAATGCCATCGTCGACAGCCTCACGCTGCATGGCTATCAAGTGACCGAAGACCCGCAGATCTGGTGCCTGCACCTGCAAGCGCAGTTGCGTCGCATCAATGGCGAGCGTTGCCGCAACCTGGGGGATTATCAGTTTCATCCTGAAAGCTGAACAGGCCGGGTGACCCTACAGGTACCCGGTCCCTCTGGGAGCAACTGTCTTGTGGTGCTTGTGCCGGCCTCATCGCTGGCAAGCCAGCTCCCACAGGTGCGGCGCTAGCCTTTGAGGCTACACAGTTCGGGTGGGGGCCGGCTTGCCGGCGATTGGGCTGCACGGCAGCCCCGGGCTTTTGCTGCAGCGGGTGGCTGGCTATACTCGCCGTCGCTTTTTTAGTCACCTGACGAGTCCCTTACCCTCCATGGAACGTATTCTCGAAAACGCGATGTATGCCTCGCGCTGGCTGCTCGCCCCGATCTACTTCGGCCTGTCGCTCGGCCTGCTGGCCTTGGCACTGAAATTCTTCCAGGAAGTCGTCCACGTCCTGCCCAACGTATTTGCCTTGAGCGAAGCTGACCTGATTCTGGTGATCCTGTCGTTGATCGACATGTCGCTGGTGGGCGGCCTGCTGGTGATGGTGATGATTTCCGGCTACGAGAACTTCGTCTCGCAACTGGACATCGACGACAGCAAGGAAAAGCTCAACTGGCTCGGCAAAATGGACTCTTCGTCGCTGAAGATGAAGGTTGCTGCGTCGATCGTGGCCATTTCGTCCATTCACCTGCTGCGGGTGTTCATGGATGCGCAGAACATCTCCACCGACTACCTGATGTGGTATGTGATCATCCACATGACCTTCGTGGTGTCGGCCTTCTGCATGGGCTACCTAGACAAGCTCACCAAGCACTGAGCCCATGCGGCTTAAGGGTAAAACTGACCAATGGCGTCAGTTTTACCTTGTGTATTCGCAAGCCTTGTACAAAAAATGAGCACTCACGCGGTTCCCGCTGCGAGGTGCTCTCATGAACCTGCATCAGCTCAATACCGAGGCCAGGGTTGGCCATGTCGACGAACTCAACCTGATTGCCATCGAAGGTGGCGACTATCTACTTGAGGCCCGGATCAAGGGCCGTGCGCATCCGCTTTCCGACAGCCGTGGGCAACGCTTGCGCGTGCACTCCGTGGAAGAGGCACGGGGCCTGCTCAAGGACCTTCCATTGCTCTCGCTGAACCTGTTGCACTGGTCTGTGCAGGACGAAATGTGTGGCATGGGCACGCACCCGGAAGAAGACCTGAAAGTGCCGATTTCCCAGCGTTCGGCCTGGTAGCTGCTCGCGGCGCCCCAGTGTGCTAGGCTGCTCGCCCTTTTCATCAAGGGCGCGGCTGCACTGCGCCCTGCAGTGGAGCACGACAATGTCCGAACTCAACCTGTCTACCGACGAAACCCGCGTCAGCTACGGCATCGGCCGTCAGCTGGGTGGCCAACTGCGTGACAACCCGCCACCAGGCGTCAGCCTGGATGCCATCCTGGCTGGCCTGACCGACGCCTTCAACGGCGCCGACAGCCGCGTCAGCGAAGCCGACCTGTCGGCCAGCTTCAAAGTCATCCGCGACATCATGCAAGCCGAAGCTGCAGCCAAGGCTGAAGCCGCTGCTGGCGCTGGCAAGGCATTCCTTGCCGAAAACGCCAAGCGCGAAGGCATCACCACCCTGGCTTCGGGCCTGCAGTTCGAAGTGCTGACCGCAGGTGAAGGCGCCAAGCCGACCCGCGAAAGCAACGTGCGTACTCACTACCACGGCACCCTGATCGACGGCACCGTGTTCGACAGCTCGTACGACCGTGGCCAGCCGGCTGAATTCCCGGTTGGCGGCGTGATCGCCGGCTGGACCGAAGCCCTGCAGCTGATGAACGCTGGCAGCAAATGGCGCCTGTACGTGCCGAGCGAGCTGGCCTACGGCGCCCAAGGCGTTGGCAGCATCCCGCCGCACAGCGTCCTGGTGTTCGACGTCGAGCTGCTCGACGTACTGTAAGACCGCTGGGGCCGCTTTGCGGCCCATTCGCGGGGCAAGCCCGCTCCCACAGAGATACTCAAGATGAGCAGAGAGGTCTTGTGGGAGCGGGCTTGCCCCGCGAAGAGGCCGGGCCTGAGAACATCAATTCCAGTCTGTCCCCCCAGGGCGCAACGCCCGCGCGTAGCAGAACAGAAACAAATTCCGCACCAGCTCCTTGAGCACCCCAGGCTCACTCGAATTCAGCCCGTTCATGTCCAGGTCGCCCTGGTCTCGCAGTTCATCGAGTGCTTCTTCTTCGAGCACGGCGCAGACTTCGCCAGTCTCGCGATGCAGGATGCGCAGGTAAGGGTGAGGGCGTTCGAGCCAGGCGTCGATCAGATAAGTCATGGCTATTCTCCTTGGACAGCAATTCCAATGAGAATAATTCTTATTATCAAAATAGCAAGGGGCTATTGGCGTATTTTTGCCGGACGGTGCAGTGACCCTGTTGCAGGATCTGTCAGGGCCGCCTGAAAGGCAGCCCCGTCGCACAGCGTTGTCAGACCTTGCGTACGAACTCGGACTTCAGCTTCATGGCGCCGATGCCGTCGATCTTGCAGTCGATGTCGTGGTCTCCGTCGCACAGGCGGATATTTTTGACCTTGGTGCCGACCTTGACCACCAGGGACGAGCCCTTGACCTTGAGGTCCTTGATCACGGTGACGGTATCGCCGTCCTGCAGGACGTTGCCGACCGAATCCTTCTTCACCACGTCATCGCTGGCGGCTTCGGCTTCGCCGTTGGCCGACCACTCGTGGGCGCATTCGGGGCAGATCAGCTGGCTGCCATCCTCATAGGTGTACTCGGAATTGCATTTGGGGCAGGGCGGCAGAGTGCTCACTTCGGTTCCTTAAACAGACAGGCGGTTAAAGGCCCATATTGTATAAGGTTTTAACCGCAAAGTGTTTTTGTCCGTACAAAAGCATTCGCGGGACAAGCCCGCTCCCACAGGTTCTCCACCCAGCTCAAGGGCAGTGGTGTACCTGTGGGAGCGGGCTTGTCCCGCGAAGAGGGCGACGCTGTCTTAGTGCGTACGCGCTACCGCAAACTCGCTCAGCTCGATCAATGCATCGCGATACTCGCTGGCCGGCAGCACTTCCAGGCACTCGATGGCCTTGGCCACGTAGTCGCGTGCCATCTGCGCGGTGTAGTCCAGCGCGCCCGAGGCTTCGACCGCTACGCGGATCTGCTCGAGGTCTTCCAGGCCGCCCTTCTGGATGGCCTTGCGCACCAGTGCAGCCTGTTCAGGCGTGCCTTCGCGCATGGTGTAGATCAGCGGCAGGGTTGGCTTGCCTTCGGCCAGGTCGTCACCGACGTTTTTGCCGAGGGTCTGCGAATCGCCCTTGTAGTCCAGCAGGTCGTCGACCAGCTGGAAGGCTACGCCCAGGTGGTCACCGAAGGTGCGCAGGGCTTCGCGCTGTGCTTCGCTGGCGCCGGCCAGCGCGGCGGCGCTGTGGGTCGAGGCTTCGAACAGCATGGCGGTCTTGCCGCGGATGACCTCCATGTACACCTCTTCCGTGGTGCTGGCATCGCGAACACGCGACAGCTGCAGCACTTCACCCTCGGCGATGACGCGGGTGGCCTTGGAGAGGATCTGCATGACCGGCATCGAACCCAGTTCGACCATCATTTCGAACGAGCGCGAATAAAGGAAGTCACCTACCAGCACGCTTGGCGCGTTGCCCCACAGCGCATTGGCGGTGGAACGGCCACGGCGCATGCCCGACATGTCGACGACGTCGTCGTGCAGCAGGGTAGCGGTGTGCAGGAATTCGATGGTCGCTGCCAGCAGGCGCAGGTCGTCGCCTTCGCGGCCCAGGGCCTTGCCGCAGAGCAGGACCAGCAGGGGACGCAGGCGCTTGCCACCGGCCGACGTGATATAGTCGCCGATCTTCGATACCAGCGGCACGCGCGAGGTCAGCTGCTTCTTGATGATCTCGTCGACGGCGCTGAAATCATCAGCCACCGCGCGGTAGAAGGTTTGGGGTTGCATCGGCTGCTCCATTGACGTTGCGCGGCATGCTAGGTCGCGGGTCCCGGTGTGTCAAGGCGCGGTGCCAGCGCCACCGGGGCGGTACTTGCAAGCAAAACCGGGGTTGCGTACAATCGCGCACCCTAACTTCCTGGGCAGCACCTGCCTTACGCAATTGCACCGGGCCGTTCCAGCCCCATGCAGCCATGCCAGCCAATACTCAATATATAAAGCGCTGGGTGAGCAGGATTATCGGAGAAATACCATGTCTTACGCAGTAATCGTTACCGGCGGCAAGCAGTACAAAGTCGCTGAAGGTGAATTCCTCAAGATCGAAAAACTGGAAGTCGCCACTGGCGAATCCGTGACTTTCGATCGCGTTCTGCTGGTTGCCAACGGTGAAGAAGTCACCATCGGCGCACCAGTCGTCGCTGGCGCTAAAGTTGTTGCAGAAGTCGTTTCGCAAGGCCGTCACGATAAAGTCCGCATCATCAAGTTCCGTCGCCGTAAGCACCACATGAAGCGTATGGGCCACCGCCAGTGGTTCACCGAGATCAAAATCACCGGCATCCAGGCTTAATCCCCTAGATCCCCTGAATTTATTTGGAGAATTGAACCATGGCTCACAAGAAGGCTGGTGGTAGTACCCGTAACGGTCGCGACTCAGAATCGAAACGCCTTGGCGTGAAGATGTATGGCAGCCAGGTCGTCAAGGCCGGCAACATCATCGTCCGTCAGCGTGGCACCCAGTTCCACGCCGGTTACGGCGTTGGCATGGGCAAGGATCACACCCTGTTCGCCAAGATCGAAGGCGTGATCAAGTTCGAGAAGAAAGGCGAGTTCAACCGCCGTTACGTGAGCATCGTCGCCGCTTAATCGCGACGTCGCTCCAGAAGCCCCGTCATGCGACGGGGCTTTTTCGTTTGTGGTGAGCCTCTTGCAAAGCTGTTTGTATGGGCTGCCGGCGTGGGTTTCTACGGTCGTACGGGGCCGCCGCGCTCATTTTTGCAAGAGCCTCAGGTTTTTTAAGTATTCAGCTCGTCTGCCGACGAGAGGCGGTTTTAATGAAGTTTGTTGACGAAGTATCGATTCGAGTCAAAGCCGGTGACGGCGGTAACGGTTGCATGAGCTTCCGTCGTGAAAAATTCATCGAAAACGGTGGCCCTAACGGGGGTGACGGCGGTGACGGCGGTTCGGTCTACATGGTCGCCGACGAAAACCTCAACACCCTGGTCGACTACCGCTACACCCGTCACCACGAGGCCCAGCGTGGCGCCAACGGTGGCAGCACCGACTGCACCGGCAAGAAGGGTGAAGACCTGTTCCTGCGCGTGCCGGTCGGCACCACGGTGATCGACGCCACCACCCAGGAAGTGATCGGTGACCTGATCACCCCTGGCCAGAAACTGATGGTCGCCCAAGGCGGCTGGCACGGCCTGGGCAACACCCGTTTCAAGTCCAGCACCAACCGTGCGCCGCGCCAGACCACCCCAGGCAAGCCAGGTGATCAGCGCGACCTGAAAATGGAAATGAAGGTACTGGCCGACGTCGGCCTGCTCGGCCTGCCGAACGCTGGCAAGAGCACCTTCATCCGTTCGGTGTCGGCCGCCAAGCCGAAAGTCGCCGACTACCCGTTCACTACCCTGGTGCCGAACCTGGGTGTGGTCAGCGTCGACCGCTGGAAGAGCTTCGTCATCGCCGACATCCCCGGCCTGATCGAAGGCGCTTCCGACGGTGCCGGCCTGGGTATCCGCTTCCTCAAGCACTTGGCACGTACCCGTGTGCTGCTGCACCTGGTCGACATGGCGCCGCTGGACGAAAGCAGCCCGGCCGATGCCGCCGAAGTGATCGTCAACGAGCTGACCCGCTTCAGCCCGTCGCTGGCCGAGCGTGAGCGCTGGCTGGTGCTGAACAAGGCCGACATGGTCATGGAAGACGAGCGCGACGAGCGGGTCAAGGAAGTGGTCGAGCGTCTGCAGTGGGAAGGCCCGGTCTACGTGATCTCGGCCATCTCCAAGCAGGGCACCGACAAGCTCAGCCACGACCTGATGCGCTACCTCGAAGACCGCGCCGATCGCCTGGCCAACGACCCGGCCTACGCCGAAGAGCTGGCCGACCTCGATCAGCGCATCGAAGACGAAGCCCGTGCTCAGCTGCAGGCCCTGGACGACGCCCGCACCCTGCGTCGCACTGGCGTCAAGAGCGTCCACGACATCGGCGACGATGACGGTTGGGATGATGATTTCGAGGACGACGAAGACGGCCCAGAAATCATTTACGTCCGCGACTGACCGGTTGCAGTACACTAAACGCCGCTCTCTGGAGCGGCGTTTTTGTATCTACGGTCTCTACAGATTCGACATAGGTTGGAAGAAGATGCGAAGCAAGGTGACGGGCGCCAAGCGCTGGGTCGTGAAGATTGGCAGTGCTCTGTTGACCGCCGATGGCAAGGGCCTCGATCGCGGCGCAATGGCCGTTTGGGTCGAGCAGATGGTCGCGCTGCGTGAAGCAGGCGTGGAGTTGGTGCTGGTCTCTTCGGGGGCCGTGGCAGCTGGCATGAGCCAGTTGGGCTGGACCTCGCGACCGAGCGCGATGAACGAGCTGCAGGCGGCCGCGTCGATCGGCCAGATGCGCCTGGTGCAGGCCTGGGAGTCGAGCTTCGGCGAGCACGGCAAGCACACCGCGCAAATTCTGCTGACCCATGACGACCTGTCCGACCGCAAGCGTTACCTCAACGCCCGCAGCACCCTGCGCACGCTGGTCGACTTGGGCGTGGTGCCGGTGATCAACGAGAACGACACCGTGGTTACCGACGAGATCCGCTTCGGCGACAACGACACCTTGGCCGCGCTGGTGGCCAACCTGGTGGAAGCCGACCTGCTGGTGATTCTCACCGACCGCGACGGCATGTTCGACGCCGACCCGCGCAACAACCCCGAAGCCCAGCTGATCTACGAAGCTCGCGCCGACGACCCGTCGCTCGACGCCGTGGCCGGTGGCACCGGCGGCGCCCTGGGCCGTGGCGGCATGCAGACCAAGCTGCGCGCGGCGCGCCTGGCGGCACGTTCCGGTGCCCACACCATCATCATCGGTGGCCGTATCGAGCGCGTGCTCGACCGCCTCAAGACGGGCGAGCGCCTAGGGACCTTGCTGTCGCCTGAGCGCGGCATGCTTGCAGCGCGCAAGCAGTGGCTGGCCGGGCACCTGCAAACCCGCGGCACGCTGGTGCTGGACGCCGGTGCCGTGCAGGCGCTGCGCCAGGCCAACAAGAGCCTGTTGCCGGTGGGCGTGAAGACCGTACAGGGCAGTTTCCGTCGTGGCGAGATGGTGGTGTGCGTCGGCCCTGATGGCCTGGAAGTGGCCCGCGGTTTGGCCAACTACAGCGCCCTTGAGGCGCAAAAAATCATTGGCCAGCCGTCCGATGCCATCGAAAGCATCCTGGGCTACAGCGCGGAGCCCGAGCTGGTGCACCGTGACAACCTGGTTCTGGTTTGAGGGCGTGGGCATGTTGAAAAGGATGATCGCCGTGGCAGCGTTGGCGTTGCCGATGCTGGCCGGTGCCGAAGAGGTCGGCCAGGTGTCGACCGTGTTCAAGTTCGTCGGGCCGAACGACCGCATCGTGGTCGAGGCATTCGATGACCCCAAGGTCGAGGGTGTGACCTGTTACCTTTCGCGGGCTAAGACCGGCGGCGTGAAGGGTGGCTTGGGCTTGGCCGAGGATCGGGCAGAGGCGTCGATTGCCTGCCGTCAGGTGGGGCCGATCAACTTCAAGGGTGAGTTGAAAGATGGCGAGGAAGTGTTCAAGGAACGCACCTCGTTGGTGTTCAAGACCATGCAGGTGGTGCGCTTTCTCGACAAGAAGCGCAATACCCTGGTGTACCTGGTGTACAGCGACCGCATGATCGAAGGCAGCCCGCAGAATGCGGTGACGGCGATTCCGATCTTGCCTTGGGCTCATTGATAGGCCGGTAGATGTTGGGAGGCCTTTGGCCTCCATTCGCAGCACAAGGCTGCTCCTACAGAGACCCCGCTGCCTCTGTGGGCTGCGCAAGACCTGTGGGAGCGGGCTTGCCCCGCGAATGGGCCGCAAAGCGGCCCCTGTATTCCACTATCAGGCCAACGCCTCAGCCTGATCCTCGCGCACGTCCACCTTCACCTCATCCAGCCGGCTGATGAACTTCCAGTCCGCCTCGTCGATGTAGATGCCATTCGGCCCGCTGCCACCTTCCAGGTCGATCGCCACCTTGGCCGACACCTGCGGCTTCACGCTCGCCAGAATCGGCACGAAGCCCAGCTGCAAGCTGGTCTCCAGCAGTGCCGCCTGGTTGCGTTCGTCGATGTCTGCCGCCTCGTCGAGGTAGTACGGCAAGCGAATGCGCCCGGCCAGGTCGCGGTCCATCAGGTGCAGCAACAAGTACATGTTGGTCAGCGCCTTGATGGTCATGGTGGTGCCGTTGGACGCGGCGCCGTCGATGTCGGCGTGGATCACCGGCTGGCCATTGACCTTGGTGATCTCGAACGCCAGTTCGAACAGGTCCTTGAGGCCCAACTGGTTGTGGTTGGCCGCCACCAGCCGTGCCAGGTACTCCTTGGCTTCTTCGTTCTTGTGGTCCTGGTCCGAGCTTTGGGTCAGGTCGAACACCGACAGGGTCTCGCCTTCCTCGTACTGGCCGGCGCTGTGGATGATCTGGTCGATGTGCTTGAGCGCCTCTTTGTTCGGCGCCAGCACCACGCGGAAGCTCTCCAAGTTGGACACCTGGCGCTTGTTGATCTCGCGGTTGAACAGGGCCAACTGGTGCTCGAGGCTGTCGTAGTCGCTGCGGATGTTGCGCAGGGTCCGGGCGATGTCGGTGACGGCCGCGCGGCGTGCCTTGGCCAGGGTCAGGGCCTCGTCGGTGCGGTGCGCATAGGCGTTGACCAGCAGTTGCAGGCGGCGCTCCATGTCGTCTTCGCTGTCGAACTTGGCCACGCCCTTGAGGCGCACCTGGGCGTACAGCGCCTCGATCTGGTTATCCACCCGCTGCAGGCTCTGCCAGCTGTCTTGGTAGTCATTGAGCATCGGCAGCAGGTTGTCCATCGAGTCGTCGATCGCTTCCATGAACGGCGTGCCGTAGGGCAGGTCGGCCGGCAACAGCTGGCGGCGACGCAGGGCGTCTTCCAGGGTGCGTTGCTTGGACTCGAGGTCGCCGATCTGCCGGCCGACCAGTTGCAGCTTGGCCGACAGTTGCTGGACGCGTTCGGTGAAGGCGTCGCTGGAGCGCTTGAGCTCGTCCTGGGCGGCTTCCAGTTGCGACAGCTGCTCCAGTTTCTCGGGCTCTTCGGCGGCCAGGGTTTCGCTGCGGCGGAAGTCTTCCAAGGCTTTTTGCGCGTCCAGTACCGCTTGGTACAGGGTTTCGGTCTGCGCCTTGGAGGCGGAGCGGTCGGCGGCTACGGCCTGCTGGGTCTTGAGCTGCTTGAGTTCTTTTTCCAGGCGCTCTTTTTGGTCGCGAAGGGCGGCGCGGTCGGCCAGGGCCTGCAGGGCCGGTGGGTCGATGTGAGACAGGTCGATGGACAGGCCGGGCGCTTCGAAACGCTCGCCCTTGAACCCATCGAGCACCGCTTCCAGCGACTTTACCCACAGGTCGCTGTCGTCCAGTTCGATGCCACGCTCGCCCAGCGGCAGGCTGAACAGGGCGCCGTTGAACAGGCGCATCAGGCGGTCGACATCCTGCTGCGAGAATTCTTCGCGTAGGCGGGCGTAGCTGTTGTTGTCGGCGTGGTCGAGCTGCTGGCGGACCTGCTTGAGGCGTTTTTCCAGGTCGCGTACGCGCTCGTCCAGGTCTTCGGCCGAGAACTGCCGCGACTGGGCCAGCGCGCCGGCCAGTTCGTCGTGGGCGTCTTTGGCGGCCAGCAACTGCTGCTCCAGCACCTTGACGTCATCGACCAGGGCGAAGCGGTGCTTGAGCACTGACAGCTCGCCAAGCCAGCGCTGGATGCCGGTGATTTCACGTTCCAGGCGCATCAGCTCCTGGGTACCGCCACGTTGGTCGTTCTGCAACCGGTCCTGTTCGCCGCGGTAGTGTTCGGACTGGATGACCAGCTCTTCCTTGCGCGCCATGGCGTATTCCTGCCAGGTGCCCAGCAGGTTGTCGAGCAGCGGCGAAAGGCGGTGCAGCTTGCCGCGCAGGATGTCGCGTTGGGCCACGCCACCCGCCAGGGCTTCAACCAGTGGGCCGGCGGCGACCAGGGCGTTGTAGTCCTGCTCCATGCGGCGCACGTCGCGGAAGGCTTCTTCACAGGCTGCGATGTAGTCGACGCTGCCCGAGCGCAGGCTGTGCTCGAAGGCATCGAGGAACAGCTGCTTGAGCTTGGCGGCGGTGATTTCGCGCATGTGCAGCAGGTTGATGAACAGCGCGCGGAAGGTTTTCAGGCTTTGCTCGCTGGTCGAGCGCAGCGGGATCATGGTCAGGTCCAGCGGCACCGAGGTGTGGCCGCCGACCAGCAGCCGGCGCAGTTCATCGGGCTTGAGCTCGTAGGCCTTCAGGCCTAGGCGCTCCAGGTTGGTGAACAGCTCCTTCTGGCGCAGGCAGGTGTCGTTCTTCTGGTAGTGGGCCAGGTCCAGCTCGCCTTTGTAGGCGAAGAACTGGTGGCCGAAACCGCCACCCGGGCCGCGGCCGACCACACCGATCACGTGCGGGCCGTGGGGCAGGTTCAGTTCGCAGAGAATGTACGAGGTATCGCTGGCGAAGTAGAAACGACGCGACTGCTCCAGGCTGTACTTGCCGAAGCTCATGTCAGACATGCGCGCCAAAATCGGGAACTGCAGGGCGTTGATCGACGCCGATTTACCCAGGTTGTTGGCGCCGTACACCGACAGCGGGTGTTCCAGCGGGAACAGGCCGAGGCTGTAACCGGCGGTGTTGAGCAATGCAAAGCGGCGGATGCCGTAGCGTTCCTGGCTCATGCGTCAATCTCCTGTTGCTCTTCGCGGATGGCCCGGGCCAGGGCGTCCTCTTCGCGCTCGTCGCCTTCGAACGGCGACAGGTCGAGTGGGTCGTCGGTACGGTTGAGTTGTTCCGGGCTTTCTTCCTCGACCAGTACCGGGGTCGGCAAGGGCAGGTCGCTGTGCAGGGTGGCCGCCAGGTCGCGGTCCTGCTGGACCGACAGGCACACATCGAGGAAGCGGTGCATCGGCGGCAGGAAGCGGTAGATGCCGCCTTCCTCATGGGCGAAGCCGAGCTGGGTCATGCGCCGGAGGATCTTCTCTTCGAGTTCGTCGACGGTTTGCACCTCGGCCTGCAGGAACAGGTCGCGGTACTTGTCCAGCAGCGAGGGCAGTTCGTCGCGGCCGATGCTGCCGCCGTCGAGCACGGCCATCGGGTCGCGGCCCTGGTCGGCCAGGTGCTCGACCAGGATGAAGGTGAACAACGACAGGCGCTGGGCGGTCTTGTTGACCTGCGCGGCGGCAAGCTCGGGCACGAAGTAATAGAAGCCACGGGTGTCGCACACCAGCTCGAAGCCCAGGGCCTTGAACAGGGTGCGGTACTGGTCCTGGAAGTTCGACAGCTGAGCGTACAGCTCCGGGTCACGGCGGCTGACGTGAAAACCTTTGAACAGCTCGCGGAAGATCGGCGCGAGCTGGGACAGTTCGGAAAGATCAAGATGCATTGGCTGGGCTCGCGTTGGATTCGGCAGTCGTTCGGGCGACGTCTTCACGGCTGGACGTCAGGGCGAACGAGCGCAGGCTGACCAGGTGTTCGTGGGTGGTGTAGTCGCGGCGCTCAAGGCGCTCGCGCTTGAAGCGCTTTTCTCGGGACAGGCGCGAGAACCAGTACAGCAGTTCGTCGGTGGCGCCTTCGGGCTCCTGGTCAAGCAGCCAGACCATCAGGTCGGGCAGCGGCAGGGCCTGCTCGCAGCGTTCGAGCATTTCCTTGACCGTACGTGGCGCGCGCGGCAGCGGGTCCTTGTCGGTCTTGTGCGCCTTGGGGAAGCGCGCAGGCTTGGGCTCGAAACGGGCCAGGGCGTAAACATAAGCCTCGACTTGGCTGGCACTGCCGAGGAAGGTGCTCTGCGGCCGGGTGAACATCGGCATGGCCGCTTGCGGCACGGCATCGATGCCCTTGCGGCGGATCACCGACAGGGCCAACGCAGCGCCACGGGTCACGGCGTTGTGCCGGCGCGCTTCTTCGCGCAGGGGCAGCAGCAGTTCACGGGCGTGGCGCAGGGTCAGCTGGGCGCTGGTTTGCATTTCCAGAATGCGCGCGTGGGTGCGCAGCAGCATGTCGTCGTCGACCAGGTGGCCGAGGCGGGCCTGTTCGCCCAGCAGGCGCAGCAGCACGGTCTCGACCTTGCGCACGCCTTGTTCGAAGGCGCCGTCGGCGTTGACCAGCTGGATCATCGGCTCGACGTATTCGTCCCAGGTTGCGAGGACTTCGGCGTAGCGCTGGCGCAGCGGGATCTGCCGGTTGCTGGTCTTGGCCCGTTCGGCCACGGCCACCAGTGCCTGCTCGTCGTTGTCGAGCTTTTTGAGCACATCGCGCACGCGCATGTCGAGCAGGCGCAGCTGGCGCGCCAGGTCGTCGCTGTCGCGGTTGTCGAAGGCGTCTTGGATATGCCCGGCGAGGCGCTCCAGGTGGCGCAGGTAGGCTTCGATTTCCAGGCACAGGCCCAAGCGGTGTTCGCGGCGCAGGTAGGCGAGGAAGTCGTGGATCTGGGCGTTGAGCTCGAAGCGGTTCGGGCTCTTGGCCACCGGGACCAGGATATCCAGGCGGATCCACACGTCGAGCAGCTGGGTGATGTCCTGCGGGGTGCTTTCGACCTGCTGGCGGGCCACATGCTGGCGCAGTTCAACCAGGCTCAGGGTGCCCTGGTCGAAACGTTCGCACAGTGGCTCGATCAGGGCCCAGTGTTCGGCTAGGGCGCGCAGGACGCGCTTGGGTTCGATCATTGGCTTCGACTCGTTGCCAAGAAAAAGGGGGCGATTGTACTGCATCCAGGGGGGAGGATTTCACCCCTTGGTCTGTAATGAGAGATGTCCCTTGGTTTTTTAGGGGTATGGCGGGAGCGCTTTGGCGCCTGTGAGATCGAGCGCCGCGCGGGCGGCGCTCGGTCTGAACAACACTGCAAAACCCAAGGCGTACGCGTTAGAATGCCCGATTGTTTCAACCCTCCGGATACCCGCCCCGTGCTGACCGAACCCCGTCGCCGCGCCTACCTCTCCGCCATGCAAGTGGTGCACTGGCTGCCGCGCGCCGAACTGCCGTTCGCCGCACCGTCGCGGCCCGAACTGCTATTGCCGGTGGCGCCGGTCGAAGACATCGACTTCGAGGTCAGGCCTGCACCGGCGGCTAACCAGCCGGCGCCAGCCGCCCCTCAGGCACGCTCTGGCGAACGCCCGAAAATCGAAATTCCGCGCCCTGGCAGCACCGCAAAGCCCGCCGCCAAGCCAGCCGAAGCTGAGCCAGAAGCGCCCGCACCGCGCCCGGCCCCGGTGCCGCCGCCACGTTTCTCTCTGCAGTTGCTGCGTGCCGGCAGTTGCCTGCTGTTGGTGGAACTGGCCACCGGCCAGCCCTTCCAGAGCCGCGACCCGTCCTACCTGTTGCTCAAGGACATGCTGCGCGCCGCCGGCCTGCCCGACGCCCCGCAGATCATCGGCGAGCCGGTCCGCTGGCCGTTGCTGGTGCGCGGTAACATGGACCAGGGCCCGGACGCAGCACGCGATTTTGTCCAGGGGTTCATCCAGGCGCGCCTGGAAGAAGCTCCGTGCAACTGCTTGTGGCTGATCGGCCTGCCCGCGCTACGCTTCGCCGGCAATGCCGATGCGCACACTTACTACCAAGTACTGAAGCTCGATGGCCTGGGCGACGCCTGGGCCTTGCCGGGCCTTGAACTGTTGATGGACGAGCCGCAGCGCAAGGCGGACGTCTGGAAAGCCATGCGCCAGCTGATGGCGCGCTGGAAGAGCGTTGAATGAGTGAATCGATCAGTTTCCGCCCGATGACCGAGGCGGATCTGGATGCCGTGCTTAAGATCGAATATGCAGCGTTCAGTCATCCCTGGACCCGCGGAATCTTTCAGGATGCGCTCAAGTCCTACGAAGTGTGGCTGATGTTCGATGGCCAGCAGCAGGTCGGCCACGGCGTGATCAACGTGATCATCGACGAGGCGCACCTGCTCAACATCACCGTCAAACCCGAGAACCAGGGGTGTGGCCTGGGCCTGCGTCTGCTCGAGCACCTGATGGCGCGAGCTTACCAGCTCAATGGTCGTGAGTGCTTCCTGGAGGTGCGCGCCAGCAACCAGTCGGCCTATCGGTTGTATGAGCGCTATGGCTTCAACGAGATCGGCCGCCGGCGGGATTACTACCCTATGGCGGGCGGGCGCGAGGATGCGCTGGTGATGGCTTGTACGTTGTTCGAAGAGTGAAGGTGCGGTCCATTCGCTGATGCGCTGGCTGCCAGCCCTCTAGCGCATACTATGGCGTGGTGCCGATTCACCCGTTGCTGCGCTCGGCTTCCGAGTTACCCCAGAAACGCTCCTGGCATTTTTACCAGTATACAAAGGGCTTCGCGTTCTGAATCATTGGGATGGGAATTCTGAGTATTACGACCATGAAGACTTTCACGGGTGCTTGGTTTTTTTATGAAGGGGATGCAGTACGCACTGTTTGGCAGGAAGGCCGTTGCAGTTCGTTGATCCAGGCTGCGGGTATGCGGCTTGTCGAGCGAAAGGTTGCCAATGGTCTTCAGCAAACGATGATGCTCGCTTCGGATGGCATGGGCTCTGTGATAGGTGAGTCCGGTACACGGTCTAAATCGGTAGCCTATTCACCTTATGGCTTCCAGAGGGGTATGGAGTCGCTGATTGGCTTCGCAGGCCAGATGCAGTCATTGTTACCAATCGGTTACTTTCTTGGAAACGGTTATCGTTTTTTTGACGTTGTTACCAATCGCTTCAACTCGCCTGATGAATTCAGTCCGTTTGGTAGAGGAGGCGTGAATGCGTATGTTTACTGCGGGGGTGACCCAGTGAATCGTACGGACCCTAGTGGTCACATGATCTACTATGTGGGCTCATCAAGTGTCTTTAATTGGTTGACACCGGGTACAGAACTCAGTGCACCCATTGCACCCATTGCACCCATTGCACCCAGTGCGCGCACCGGGCCGAGTTATTATTCAGATGGTTTATTTGGAAAGAGTCAGGTACAGAATTTCCCAAGGATTACTACAACGATTAGCCCTCGCTCTGAGGGGATTCATGCTTCGCGTAAGCGTGCTGCGTCAACCGTAGAGGCTGGGGGGGCAAAGCGCGTGAAGCAAGAAGGAGGTCTCATTCAAAAACCGCAGGCTGATGTCAACAGGAGGCAGGTTAAAGCCAGAATGACAGCTCGAATTGAGCATTCTCAACTCGAGTTGTTTTCTAATGATAGTAATGTTCCAGACAATAGAACTATCGCGCTAGATTATTTAGATATGCTCGATTCTAAGGCAGCGGATGAAGCGAGAGAAGCGTTATACAATAAATATGGAAGGACAGTGAGAGTTATCGAGGTGAGGGAATACGTTTATAACGGTGTGAGTGGAATTGTTAGTTGGATTCGCAGATCAGCTAAGCGATAATCTTTACAGATTCTAGATGCTGCAAGGCAGGTCTAACCATGTAGGTTCATTCACGCCCTGCGATCCGGTCATGAAGCTGTCAGATAGAAAGCAAATAGGTGGCGTCGATTGAGACCTGTCGATCTATCGTTTATGGACCAAAGCCCGGACGCTGCACGCTATTTTGTCCAGGGGGTCGTTAAGGCACGGTTGGAAGAAGCGTGAGTGCTTCCTGGTGATGGCCTGCACCCTGTTCGAGGAGTGACCCCTCAGGCGCAGGTCCAGTCACACAGGTACAACCTGATGAGGTAAGACCATGCACGACCTGCAGGAACTGATCGACAACAATGCGCGCTGGGCCGATGCCATCACCCAGCGTGACCCCGATTTCTTCGCCAAACTGGCCCGTCAGCAAACCCCGGAATTCCTCTGGATCGGCTGCTCCGATGCGCGTGTGCCGGCCAACGAGATCGTCGGCATGCTGCCCGGCGACCTGTTCGTCCACCGCAATGTCGCCAACGTCGTGCTGCACACTGACCTTAACTGCCTGTCGGTGATCCAGTACGCCGTCGAAGTGCTCAAGGTCAAACACATCCTGGTCACCGGCCACTACGGCTGCGGCGGCGTGCGCGCCGCCATGCAGGACCGCCAGCTAGGGTTGATCGACGGCTGGCTGCGTTCGATTCGCGACTTGTACTACGAAAAGCGCGGTGAGCTGGCCAACCTTGAAACCGAAGAGGCGCAGGTCGATCGCCTGTGTGAGCTGAACGTGATCCAGCAGGTCGCCAACGTGGCCCACACCAGCATCGTGCAGAACGCCTGGCACCGTGGGCAGGAGCTGTCGGTGCATGGCTGCATCTACGGCATCAAGGACGGGCGTTGGAAGAGCCTGGACACCACCATCAGCGGGTTCGCCCAACTGCCGCCGCAGTATCGGTTGCGGGCGTTGGACTAATGGCAAAAACCATAGTGAACTGGCCTAATGATCCCGGACACCTCTTAAGGGCGATATGATTCGCCCATTCAGGAGGTTCCATGCAAGAGCGTAAGACCTATACCCGCGAGTTCAAGCAACGTGCTG
>NZ_JABWRW010000039.1:0-40905 GCF_014269095.1 Pseudomonas sp. SWRI50
CGAAAAAGGCACGTACATCATCCCCATCGACCCGCGCGAGAGCGACTACGAAAACACCCTCAACTACGCCTACGACGACCACCACATGCGTGGCCTGCGCGTGCAGCGGTTAATCGGCGGCGAGTCGATTTCCACCAGCCCGCAGCCGCGCACCGTGCGCACGATTTCGCGCTTCCGGGTGCTGGGCGACGACGGCGTCAACGTCACCGTGCGCTGCGCACAGAACGTGCGCGAGTTCCGCAAGGAAAGCCTCAAACACTACAGTGCCGACCTGACTTATACCCTGGTACGGGCGCAAGGCAGCTTCAAGATCCACCGCAAGGTGATCAGCCTGATCAACAGTGACGATACCCTCGCCGGTATCGGTTACATCCTCTAGGGCCACGATCATGAGCGAACAACTGCTCGATGTGATCGTGCAAGCCCGCGAAGTGCAAGGCGGCGACGTGGTCGTACTGGAGCTGGCCGCGGTCGACGGCCAGGCCCTGCCGCGCTTTGCGGCAGGCGCCCACGTCGACCTGCACCTGGCGCCCGGCCTGGTGCGGCAGTATTCGCTATGCGGCGACCCCGCGCATGCCAATGTCTACCGCCTGGGCGTGCTCAAGGACAGCCAGTCCCGTGGTGGCTCGGTGGCGGTGCACGAGCAGTTGCAGCCCGGCACGCCAATGCGCATCAGCGCGCCGCGCAACCTGTTCCCGCTGGCCTGCGACGCCACGCGCTCGATCTTGCTGGGCGGTGGCATCGGCATCACCCCGATGATCGCCATGGCCCATGCCCTGCATGCCCAAGGTAAACCGTTCGAGCTGCATTACCGCGGCCGCTCACGCAGCCGCTGCGCGTTCGTCGACGAACTGCTCGGCGCACCGTTCGCGGCCAGCGTGTTCACCCACTTCAGCGATGAAGGCCCTGAGCAGCACCTGGACCTGGCCCAGGTGCTGGGCCCCGCCATGCCTGGCGTGCACCTGTACACCTGCGGCCCGGCGGGCTTCATGGATTGGGTGATCGCGGGGGCGCGCCAGCAAGGCTACGACGACCCACACATCCACCACGAGTACTTCCAGGCCGAGGTCGACACCTCGGGCGGCAGTTTCGAGGTGGTCGCCGCACGCAGCGGCAAGACCGTTCAGGTGCAGGAAGGCCAGCCCCTGACCGCCGCCCTGCGCAGTATCGGGATCAAGGTCGAGGTGTCCTGCGAGCAAGGTGTGTGCGGCACCTGCCTGTGCGACGTGCTCGAAGGCGAACCCGACCACCGTGACCACTACCTGACCGAAGAGGAGAAACACACCAACGAGCAGATCGTACTGTGCTGTTCCCGGGCGCGCGGCAAGCGCCTGGTGCTGGATATTTGAAAAACAAAAACAAAAACAATACGTGACAGACAAGCGGGCGCAAGACCTGCAGCCCTTCTGCCCAGTTGCTCGACTGCCCAGGACTTGTACTGATCACACTTCCAGGATTACCCCATGGAACTCAAATGGCCGTTGCGTGCGAAACCGTTTTGCTTGTGTGTGGGCGCCGTATTACCCCTGATGTGCTTGGCCGATGTGGTGGATGACAGCCACCTCTCGCTCAATTTCAGAAACCTCTACCTGAACCGTAACTTCACCAACCCCAGCGCGCCGGTGTCCAAGGTCGGCAACTGGTCGCAGGGCTTCGACCTGCAGTTCGAATCCGGTTACACCGATACCCCCGTGGCGGTCGGTCTCGACCTCAACGGCCAATACGCCGTGCGCCTGGACTCCACCGGCAACGATGGCTCGCTGCCCTTCAGCAAGCACCGCCAGCAGGCCGCCGACGACTACAGCCGCGGCGGTGCGACCCTGAAGCTCAAGTACGCCAACACCAAGGTACTGATCGGCGATCAGAAACCTTTCTACCCCGTCGCCTCCAACGACCCCAGCCGGCAGCTCGACACGATTTACCAGGGCGCGGTGATCGAATCACGCGACATCGACAACCTGACCCTCGTTGGCGGGCGCTTCTGGTCCATCGTCACCCGCGAGTCGTCCAACCATGAGCGCCTCTACCGCTACGGCACCCGCGACGACCTGGACAGTGATGGCCTGGACTTCGCCGGCGCCACCTACGCCCTGACCCCAGACCTGCAAGCCAGTTACTTCCATGGTGTGCTCAACGACATCTACAAGCAGGACTACGGCGGCATCAAGCACGCCCTGAAGTTCGCCGACGGCTACCAGTTGAAAACCGACGTGGGGTACTTCAACAACCGTGAAGACGGCGCCGCACGCAGCGGCGCCGTGGACAACCGCGCCTACTTCGGCCTGGTCACCCTGGAAAAAAGCGGGCACATGCTGGGCCTGAGCTACCAGCGCATGACCGGCGATACCGTGTTCCCGACGTTGAACGGCTACGTGCCGCAGCTGTGGCTGCCGAACTGGGCGGGCCTGCCGTTCATTCGCCCGGATGAACGCAGCTGGTCGGTGCGTTATGGCTACAACTTTGCCGCCATGGGGCTGCCCGGGCTGAAGCTGTTCACCCGCTACATCAAAGGCACCGACATCGACCGCGGCCCGGGCCTTGCAAGGGACCAGGAAAGCGAGCGCGACATCATGCTCAGCTACGTGATCCAGAGCGGTCCGCTCAAAGACCTGGCCTTCGACCTGAAGAACATGCGTACCCAACAGCAGTACGGCAACGACTACAACGAGTATCGCCTGATCACTTCCTACACCTGGAAGTTCTGGTGACCGGCCCGCATGGAGATGGCTCATGAGTAACCTGAACACCAGCATCACCCGCGATACCGACCCGCGCACCATGCGCCGCATTGTCATCGCCTCGGTCCTGGGCAATGCCCTGGAATGGTATGACTTCTTCCTCTACGGCACGGCCGCAGCACTGATTTTCGCCCCGCTGTTCTTCCCCGCCGGCACCGACCCGGTGCTTGGCACCATGGCCTCGTTTGCCGGTTTCGCCGTGGGCTTTCTGGCACGCCCGCTGGGTGGCCTGATCTTTGGCCATATCGGCGACAAGGCCGGGCGCAAGAAGGCCTTGGTGATGACCCTGGCGATCATGGGTGCGGCAACCTTCGCCATGGGCCTGCTGCCAACCTTCGAACAGGTCGGCTACCTGGCCCCCGCCTGCCTGGTGATCCTGCGCGTACTGCAAGGCGTTGCCTCGGGCGGCGAATGGGGCGGCGGCGTGCTGCTGCTGAGCGAGAACGCACCCAAGGACCGCGTCGGCTTCTATGCGGCCTGGAGCCAGCTGGGTGTTTCCGGCGGGTTCGTACTGTCTGCCGCTGCGTTCTACCTGGTGCAGATGCTGCCCGTCGAAGACATGATGAGCTGGGGCTGGCGAGTGCCGTTTTTGGCCAGCATCCTGATCTTTGGCGTGGGGGTGTACATCCGCCGTCGCCTGCCAGAGAGCAAAGCCTTCGTCGAGGAACAGGCCCAGCAGGACAAGCCCGAGCACATGCCGGCCATGGAAGTGCTGCGCAACCACCCCAAGGCCGTGCTGCAGGCCATGGGTATCCGCATTGCCGAAAACGGCAGCGCCTACCTGTTCCTCGCCTTCACCATCGCCTACGCCAAGTTCACCGGCCTGGATACGCAACTGGTGCTGGCCAGCGTGATGGTGGCGATGATCGTCGAAGCCGGCACCATCGTGTTCTGGGGTTGGCTGTCGGACATCATTGGCCGGCGGGTGGTGTATGCCATCGGCTCGGTCGGTTTGATGATGCTGGCGTTCCCGTTCTTCTGGATGCTCGATACCCACTCACCGGTGTGGGTATACCTGGCGGCGTTGCTGGGCATGGCCTTCTGTCACGGCGCGATGATCGGCACCCAGCCGGCGCTGATGGGTGAGCTGTTCCCGGCCAAGGTGCGCTATTCGGGGCTGGCCATGGGGCACGAGATTGCCTCGATCTTCTCCGGCGGCCTGGCGCCACTGGCGGCAACGGCGCTGTTCAGCATCTACAAGGATGCCTGGCCGGTGTCGGTGATGCTCGTGGTGATGGGCGCGATCACCACCCTGGCGGTGATTTCCATCAAGCCACAAGCCTCTGCAGACAATAACTGACCGCGTGTTCAGCCCCTTCGCAGGAGCGGCCTTGGGCTGCGAAGGGGCCATCAGGCTGTCCCAATCAGGGCTGTCCCCTCAGGAACTTGCAAGCATGAATACCCTGACCGAAGCGCAACACCTCAAGCACACCCAAAAACGTTACGTGTACGAATGGTATGTGGTCATCCTGTGCATGGTGGCCTACATCTTCTCCTTCGTTGACCGGCAGATTCTGGCCCTGATGATCGAGCCGATAAAAGCCGACCTGCGGCTGAGCGACACCCAGTTCAGCCTGCTGCACGGCCTGGCGTTTTCGCTGTTCTACGCCTTCATGGGCATGCCCATCGCCTACCTGGCCGACCGCTTCTCGCGGCCACGCATCATCGCAGTCGGGGTGATTTTCTGGAGCTTCGCCACCGCCGCTTGCGGCCTGAGCAAGAACTTCACGCAGATGTTCCTTGCCCGTATCGGCGTGGGCGTCGGCGAAGCGGCCCTGTCGCCTTCGGCCTACTCGATGTTCAGCGACCTGTTCCCCAAGGAAAAGCTCGGCCGCGCAGTGGGCATCTACTCCATCGGCTCGTTCGTCGGTGGCGGCATTGCCTTTCTGGTCGGCGGCTACGTGATCACCTTGCTCAAGGACGCACAGACCATCGAGGTGGCCTTCCTTGGCGCCATGAAGGCCTGGCAACTGGCGTTCTTCATCGTCGGCCTGCCTGGGGTGATCGTGGGCCTGCTGATCTGGCTGACCGTGCGCAACCCCGAGCGCAAGGGCGCGCAGCTGGACGCCGACGGTAATGTGCGCAAGGTGAAGCTCACCGACGGCCTGCGCTTCATCGGCCGTCACCGGGCCACGTTCAGCTGCCACTACCTGGGCTTCTCGTTCTACGCCATGGCGCTGTTCTGCATGATGAGCTGGACACCGGCGCTGTACATCCGAAAGTTCGGCATGAGCCCCGAGCAAGCCGGCTTCATGCTCGGCACCATCCTGCTGCTGGCCAACACCACGGGTGTGGTGTTCGGCGGTTGGTTGACCGACCACCTGGCCAAGCGCGGCCGCAGCGATGCAGCCATGCGTACCGGGGTAATCGGTGCGCTGGGCATGATCGTGCCGGCCGTGCTGTATTCGCAGGTGGACCAACTGTGGCTGTCGGTGACCCTGCTGGTACCGGCCATGTTCTTCGCCTCGTTCCCCATGCCGGCGTCCACTGCGGCCATGCAGATCCTCTCGCCGAACCAGGTGCGTGCGCAGGTATCGGCGGTATTCCTGCTGATCAGTAACCTGCTGGGCCTGGGCTTGGGCACCACGCTGGTGGCGCTGATCACCGACCGCTACTTCGGTGTACCGGCTGCGGTCGGTTCTTCGATGTCGATTGTCAGCTTCGTCGCGTCGTTGCTGGCCATCGTGTTGCTGGCCAAAGGCTGCAAGTGCTTCCGACACAGCATGCAGCGTGAGCACCCCGTCGCGGCCTGAAGTGTTGGCCACATAGGCCAGCATGACCCGATTGTAGTCGGGGGCACTGGGTGCCAGGCTTGGCATTTTCAGCGCCTATCAGATCGAGCGCCGCCCGCGCGGCGCTCGATATCCGCCCTACCTCCATGCCCAAGGCAAGCACCTGGCTGCCTTCACCCTGTCTGCCGACAAACCAGGTGCCTGGCTCGGCATTTTCAGCGCCTATCAGTTCGAGCGCCGCCCGCGCGGCGCTTCGCGGGGCAAGCCCGCTCCCACATCTGTTTCGGGCCAGTTATTCCTGAAGCATTGGCTCGCGCCCCCTTTTCTCGCCCACCTCAATATCGCGTCGTACGAACAAGGGGCCGCGCGCCTCTATTACAGGCGAGACTGTCCCGAAACAGATGTGGGAGCGGGCTTGCCCCGCGAAGCGCCGCGCGGGCGGCGCTCGATATCCGCCCCACCTCCAAGCCCAAGGCAAGCACCTGGCCGCCTTCACCCTGTCTGCCAACAAGCACATAGCAGCCCGCTTCCCCAATATTCCTTGTAAACACAAAAAAGCCCGGACCCTCCCCGCACGGAAAGGCCCAGGCATAAACGGTGAATACTGTGGAGGCTGGCTGCTCCTACAAGGGTCGAGCTTTAGCCGTCTTGCAAAGCACGCGGTCGATGGCTGCGGGTTTCAGCCTCAGGCGCCTGCGCAGCCTGCAACGTGAAGTCGAAGGCCAACTCGGCGAAACGCTCCCCTTGCACGCCCCGATCATGCGCCGCCGCCGCATCCTCGACAAAGCGCAGGTCACCGATCAGCCCATCACGGGTGGCATAGGCAAAGTCATCCCACAGGTATTGGTCACCGGCGAAGTTGATCTGCGTGGTCAGGTGGCGATGCCCCGGCGCGGAGATGAAGAAGTGCACGTGCGCCGGGCGCTGGCCGTGGCGGCCAAGCAAGTCCAGGCACTCCTGAGTTGGCCCCTGCGGGTCGCAACCATAACCGGACGGCACGATGGAGCGGGCGCGGTAGCGGCCCTCTGCGTCAGTGATGATGCGTCGGCGCAGGTTGTACTCGGACTGGGTCGAATCGAAGTACGAATAGGTGCCCTGGGTGTTGGCGTGCCAGAGGTCGACGGTAGCGCCCGCCAGTGGCTTGCCGTCGGCGCCGAATACCTGGCCTTGGAGGAACATCACTACGCCGGGGGCGGTGCCATCGTCCATGCGTGCTTCACCTTGGCTAAGCGGCGCGCCTGCAACGTACAGCGGGCCCTCGATGGTGCGCGGGGTACCGCCGGTCAGGCCCGCTTCGGCATCCTTGGCGTCTTGCAGCAGGTCGATGAAGTGCTCGATCCCCAGGCCCGCTGCCAGCAGGCCCGCCTCGTTACGGCCGCCCAGGCGGTTGAGGTAGTCGACGGCATGCCAGAACTCGTCCTCGCTCACTTCCAGGTCTTCGATCAGGCGGGCAGTGTCCTGCAGCACGCGCAGGATGATCTGTTTGAAGCGCGGGTTACCCTCGGCGTGCCCAAGGCCTGCGACTTCTTCAAAAAACGACTGGATCTCGGCAGTGTGGGAAATTTTCACGGTCATTTTGCTTACCTCATCTTGTTCTTGTCAGGTAGTCAGGGACGAATCAGCGGTCGTCACTGTGGATCGACGACGGGTGGCGGCACAAGCCGTCCACCTCGATCTCCATGTACGGGAACAGCGGCAGTTGCATCAGGGTGTCGTGCAGGGCCTCGACGCTTGCCACATCGAACACGCTGTAGTTGGCGTAGTGCCCGGCAATGCGCCATAGGTGGCGCCAGGTACCTTCTTGTTGAAGGCGCTGGGCCAGTTCCTTTTCATCGGCCTTGAGCTTGGCGGCCTTGGCCGGGTCCATGTCGACCGGCAGTTTCACGGTCATCTTCACGTGGAACAGCATGCGGGTTCTCCTTAAGGCGTTGAATGTACAGTTCAGCGGCGGGCGAAGCGCGCCAGGCGCTGCTCGTCCAGGGTCAGGCCAAGGCCTGGCGTGCGTGGAATGTGCAGCTGGAAGTCGTGGTACTGCGGCGGCTCGTTGACGATCTCTTCGGTCAGCAGCAGCGGCCCGAACAGCTCGGTGCCCCAGGTCAGCTGGCGCAAGGTGAGGAACGCGTGGGCCGAAGCCAGGGTGCCGATCGAGCCTTCAAGCATGGTCCCGCCGTACAGGGCGATACCGGCCGCTTCGGCGATTTGCGCTGTGCGCAGCACTGCACGTGGGCCGCCGTTCTTGGCAATTTTCAGGGCAAAGATGCTGGCGGCACCGTCGGCGGCCAGGCTGAAGGCGTCTTCGACGCTTTCGATCGATTCGTCGGCCATGATCGGCGCTGGGCTGCGCTGATTGAGACGCACCTGGCCGCCGCGGTTGATCCGCGAAATGGGCTGTTCGATGAGGTCGATTCCGTTGTCGCCGAGCACCTGGCAGGCGCGCAGGGCCTGGGACTCGTCCCAGTACTGATTGACGTCGACCCGCACGCTGGCGCTGTCACCCAGCTCGCGCTTGATCGCCACCACGTGCTTGAGGTCCTGCTCCACCGGGTTGGCGCCGATCTTCAGCTTGAACACACGGTGGCGACGGATCTCCAGCATGTGCTGGGCTTCGGCGATATCACGGGCGGTATCGCCACTGGCCAGGGTCCAGGCCACTTCCAGGCTATCGCGTACTCGGCCGCCCAGCAGTTCGCTGACCGGCAGGCCCAGGCGCTTGCCCTGGGCATCGAGCAAGGCGCTTTCGAGCCCCGACTTAGCAAAGGTGTTGCCCTTGGCCAGCTTGTCCAGCTTGAGCATGGCGGCGTTGATGTTGTCAGCCGGCAGGCCGATCAGCGCCGGTGCCAAGTGTGCGTCGATATTGGCCTTGATGCCCTCGGGGCTTTCGTAGCCGTAGGCCAGGCCACCGATGGTGGTTGCCTCGCCGATACCTTCGACGCCGTCGCTGCAACGCACGCGCAATACCACCAGGGTTTGCTGCTGCATAGTGTGCATGGCCAGCTTGTGCGGGCGAATGGTCGGCAGGTCGACGATAATTGCATCTATACGTTCAATCAGGGTGTTTGTCATTGTTGCCAGGTCCCGTCAGATCGGACCGCAGATGGCAGACCCGATAGTTGCACTTACTTGATTGATCAAGCATTGCGCGAGACCCTGATACCCGTCCAATATCAAATGAATCTCCCACCATACCCTGGAGGTCTGATGGAACTGCGCCACCTTCGCTACTTCAAGGTGCTGGCCGAAACGCTGAACTTCACCCGTGCCGCTGAGCTGCTGCATATCGCCCAGCCGCCGCTAAGCCGGCAGATCAGCCAGCTCGAGGAGCAGCTCGGCACGCTGCTGGTGCTGCGTGAGCGCCCGCTGCGCCTCACCGAAGCCGGGCGGTTCTTCTATGAACAGACCTGCACCCTGCTCCAGCAACTGGAAAACATCAGCGACAACACCCGCCGTATCGGCCACGGGCAACGCCAGTGGCTGGGCATCGGTTTTGCTCCCTCGACCTTGTACACCGTGCTGCCAGCGCTGATCCGCGAACTGCGCCAGGACAACGAGCTGGAACTGGGGTTGAGCGAAATGACCACGCTGCAGCAGGTCGAGGCACTCAAGAGTGGCCGCATCGACATCGCCTTCGGCCGTATTCGTATCGATGACCCGGCCATCCTCCAGCAGGTGCTGTGCGAAGACCCCTTGGTCGCGGTATTGCCCAAGGGCCACCCGTTGGCAGGCACCCCACTGACCCTCGCGCAACTGGCCAAGGAGCCGTTCATTCTGTACCCGGCCAACCCCAGGCCCAGCTATGCCGACCATGTGCTGGCCCTGTTCGCCCACCACGGCATGACCCTGAAGATCAGCCAGTGGGCCAACGAACTGCAAACGGCCATCGGCCTGGTGGCCGTCGGGCTCGGCGTGACCCTGGTGCCGGCGTCGGTGCAACAGCAGCACCGCACGGATATCGAGTATGTCAGCTTGCTGGACACCAGCGCCGTCAGCCCGATCATCCTAAGCCGTCGCAAGGGCGATGTGAGCCCGATCGTGCAGCGGTGCCTGGCGTTGATTGCACAACAGGCGACCTGACCTGCCCTCCCCCGTATACCCATCGGTATATGGATGTTCCCGTTGAACTGTTTCATGCTCCGACACGCGATCGCGAACCGCCGAGGCATCACACACATTCAATAAAAACCAATGCTGCGCCGGCAAACGGTGCGGCGCGGAGTCGAACATGACGGGACGTCTCAAGGGCAAGGTCGCGCTGATTACAGGCGGCGCGGGTGGGTGCGGGCTGGCCGCATCGGAGCTGTTCGCGGCAGAGGGGGCGCGGGTCGGTATCGTCGACTTGCCTGGCAGCAAAGGCGCTGAGGTGGCACAGCAATTGCGCGATGCCGGCCATGACGTGCTGTTCGCCCCCGCCGATGTCTCCGACGCGCAACAGGTCAAGTCTGCCGTAGCTGCCGTGGAACAGGCGTTTGGGCCCATCACCGTACTTATGAACCACGCCGGTATCCTGGCTGCCGTGCCCTTCCTGGAAACCAGCGAAGAAGAATGGGACCGGATCATGGCCGTGAACGTGAAAAGCATGTTCCTGGTCACCAAGGCGGTCTTGCCGGGCATGCTCTCGGCAGGCGGCGGCAGCATCGTCTGTACGTCGTCGATCTCGGCCGTGGTGGGCACGCCGATGGAGGTGCTGTATTGCACCAGCAAGGGCGCCACGCACATGTTCGCCCGGGCCATCGCCGTGGAGTTCCGCGACCGCGGCATCCGCGCCAACGCGATCTGCCCGGGCTTCATCGCCACCGCCCATGGCCTGCGCGAAATCGACATGCTGCGCAAACACGGCGTGGATGTCAGCGAACACGCCATCGCCGCCGCCCAAGGGCGCCTGTGCCAGCCCTCGGAAGTGGCCACTGCGGCGCTGTTCCTGGCCAGCGACGACGCCAGTTTCGTCAACGGCGCCCACCTGTTTGCCGACAACGGCTACACCGCCATCTGATCACAACAATAATGGGCAGGAGAGCAACGTGACCACCTCATCGAACAACATGCACATCAACGAGTTCGGGCTCGATCAGGCGCACTGGCGCAATTGGGCGGGCAACCAGTCGTGTATCCGCGCGGCGCGTGGCGCGCCCTCCAGCGAAGACGAACTGTGCACCTTGGTGAGCCAGGCCAGCGCCAATGGCATGAACGTGCGCGTGGCAGGTTCCGGGCATTCGTTCACACCGGTGGCGCTGACCAATGGCTTGCACCTGACGCTGGGCAACATGAGCGGTGTACGCCACATCGACCTAGAGAAAAAACGCGTCACTGCGGCGGCCGGAACGACCATCAACGCCTTCGGCAAGGCGCTGCGGGCTGCAGGCTTGTCCATGGTCAACCAGGGTGACATCGACAGCCAGTCGATTGCCGGTGCCTTGACCACAGGCACCCACGGCACCGGCCTGACCCTGGGTAACCTGGCCTCCTCGATCGTCGGCATGAAGCTGGTTCAGCCCAACGGTGAGATCATCGTGGTGGACGAAAGCACCCCCGACCTGCTGCAGGCTGGCCGGGTGTCGCTGGGGGTGCTGGGGATCGTCTCGGAGCTGACCTTGCAGGTGACCGACAGCTTCAACCTGCACGAACGCATCTGGCGTGAAGACTTCGAAAGCGTGATGGACAAGCACGACGATCTGGCCCGTACACACCGCCACTTCAGCTTCTTCTGGTGCCCCTACGAGCAGAGCCGGCACTGCTATTGCCTGCCCGACACCGCCGCCACCTCCACCAGCGGGCGCACCACCGACGTCTGCGAAGTAAAGGTCATGGACATCACCGACCGCCCGGCTTGGGAAAGCCCGTTCGAGAAAGTGGCCTACAGCTCGGACGTCTACCCCATCGAGTACCTGCCCAACTTCCATGAACTGGAATACGCCGTGCCCATCAGGCACAGCAAGGACGCCTTGCGGGCGGTGCGCAAGCTGATGCTTGAGAACTTCCCCGAGGCGATCTACCCCATCGAATACCGTTTCACCGCAGGCGACGGCGCCTGGATGAGCCCGTTCTTCGAGCAGGACAGTGTCACCATTTCAGTGTCCGGCCAGCCAGGCACCGACTACTGGGACTACCTGCGTGCGGTCGACCAGATTCTGCGTTCATACGGCGCCCGGCCTCACTGGGGCAAGCTGCACTTTCTGACCGGCGACGACGTCAGCGCGATCTACCCCCGTGCCGAGGATTTCCGCACCCTGCGCCGCCAGCTCGACCCTCAGGGGGTGTACCTCAGCGAGCACCTGAGCCCGCTGTTCAAGTAGGCCGCAACGGCTTGGCACAACGCCTGGGGGAGCACCTCGGGCGTTGTGCTTTCAAGGCCGTCAGGCTTTGGCCAGGTAGTCGATGAACAGGCGAAACAGCTCGGCGTTGGTAGAAATTTCAAGCCGCTGGTAGATGTTGTGCTTGTGCACTTTCACCGTGCCATCGGAAATATTCAGTTGCCTGGCAATCGACGCGTTGCTGTGCCCCTGCAACAGCAACTTGGCGATGTAGCGCTGCGTTTCGGTCAACTGGCCCTGCAGGATCTCGACGAACGCATCTTCCAGCACCACGCTCTCGGCTGGCGCATCGCGCAGGCAATCCGCGTACTTCAGCCGACAATGCTGCCCGAGTACCGAGGCCAGCACAGGCGCCATGGCGGCCAGCATCTGCATGTCGTCTTGGCCGAAGCTGCCACTGCTGAGGTTGCGCATCAGCGAGTAGACGACAGCCACCTGGGGGCGCAGTGCGATGATGAACCCCACCTCCTCCACGGAGGTGCCGTAGTCGGACGACACGCACGGGTGGATGTCCTTGGAGATGGAAAAGCCCGAAGAGAAGAAGCTGTCGGGTGCCAGCTCACTCATGCGCCACAGCCCGGGCGGGTGTTCGTTGACGCAGGCGACATAAAACGGGTCGAGCAGGTAGCCGCCGCGCACGTAGGCATTCAAGGTGCGCTCCGACACCGAGTCGTTGTAGCCGTTATGCACCAGCACAGCCTTCTGGTTGAACTGGAACAGGTAGCCACAGCTCATCTCGAACGCCAGTTTCTCTCGCAGCAGCGCATCGATGGCGGGCCCCAAGTGTTCCGTGCCTATCGCGTCGATAACGGCCGCCAGCCTGTTCGCTTCTTCCAATGTCATCGTTCCCCCTGCTCTTGTGCACTGAAGCACCCAGAACTTACCGCCCTGCGCCGCAAAAAGCACAAAATCCGGGGCGCCCTGGGCGCTCCGGATCATGTCGACGACGCTTTTCGATCAGGACGCTTCAGCCGCCACCTTGAAGGCGCTGGCGGCCTCATCCTGGCGCCCCATCTCAAGCGCCTTGGGTACGGCGAGCCAACTGGCCAGCAACATGGCGACCAGGCCACCACTGAGTTTGCCGATGATCAGCGGCAGGATCAACGAGGGCTGGAAGTTGGCAGAGAACGCCATGTGGTCGCCGAACGTGAAGGCGGCGCACACCGAAAAAGCGATGACCAAAACCTTGTCCTTGGGCGGCATTTCGCTGACCAGCCTGAACATTGCCAGGATGTTGGCCGATGCGGCCAGTACACCGGCTGCACCAACACCCGACATGCCGAACCGCGAGGCGACCCGCTCGATGGGCTTGGCCAGAAAGCGCTTGAGCAGGTGCACCATCGGGAATGCCCCACACAGCATCAGGCCGACGTATCCCGCAATTTCCAGTGCGCGGAACTGGTCGTCGGCATCGGCGATGATAGGGGCGAAGCCCCAGCCACCGAATACGCTGCTGAAGAAGCCGGTGAAGTACTGGACGATGGAGGCCACCAGCACCAACACCACCGTGATGTACATGAACTGCCCAAGTTTGAGGAACAGGTAGACCATCAGCGTCGGGAAGTAGCGAAGTGCAGCAGCCAGCGCGATGCAGAACAGAATCAACGGCATCAGGTTACGCACCAGCATCGGCCAGGTGAAGTGCAGTGCCTGAGTGGCCACGCCAGTGGTGGCGATGTCCGGGCGGACCTCCAGGCCGAGCATTTGAATGGTCATGGCAATCACCATGATGCTGACCGGAATGGTCAACAAGCCAGCCATGATGCCTAAGGCCATGTACTTGTGGTCGACCTTGCGCAGCATCGCCAGCCCAACCGGGATCACGAAGATGATCGTCGAACCAGACTGGAAGCCAGTGATCAAGCCGAGGATCCAGCCCTCGGGGCTTTGCGCCAGGGCCTTGGCAAGCTGGTAGCCGCCCATGTCGGAGGCGATGAAGATGGGCCCGGCAATCCCTGGGTCGGCGCCTAACGCCAGGAACAGCGGCGCGATCAACTGGCTGATGCCTGCGGAAATATAAGGGATCGCCGCCATGATGCCGGCCACGGGGATGAAGATGGGGCCAATGCTGTGCAGGCCGGCAATGAATTCCTGGCCCAATTCGCCTTCCGGGTTGTAGATGGATGCCACGGCACCCAGTACCGCGCACACCATGATGACGTAGATGACATAGGTGCCGATGCTTTCCATTTGCCGCCTCATTCTTGTAAGAGTTGTTGGGTTGGCAGGACTGAATGTCGCGGGGGGCGTAATTGTTTTTATCGCGCATGCAAGGTGCGCCCCGTCGAGGGTTAAGCTATTCGGCAGGCAGTTGGCTGTCCATATACCGAGAGGTATAGGCAGTTCACAGAATGTGGGGCAACCCTGCTACTCCACACGGGTCATCAACACAGGAACAACGCATGATTCACGGCAAAACGCTAGACGCTTGGTACGCCTCCCACCCGCGGGTCGAGGACTTGGTCGCGCTGCGCGAAACCTGCTGGTTCAACCCAGGCATCGTGCCCACCGCACAAGCCCTGGGCGACGTCGGCCTCACTGCCACCGACGTCAGCGCAGCCAGTGCCCGGCTGCAGCGGTTTGCACCGTACCTGGCCGAGGTGTTCCCCGACACCGCCGCGTCTGGCGGCATCATCGAGTCGCCGATTCGCCCGCTGCCTGCCCTGCAGCACACCTTGCTGCAAGAGGCTGGTCTTGCCCAAAGCGGTGCGCTCTGGCTCAAGGCCGACAGCGAGCTGCCGATTTCCGGCTCGATCAAGGCCCGCGGCGGCATCCACGAAGTGCTCAAGCATGCCGAAGACCTGGCGCTGGCGGCCGGCCTGATCACCCTGGGCAGCGATTACCGAGTATTGGCCAGGGATGACGCCCGGCAGTTTTTCAGCCAGTACAAGGTAGCGGTCGGCTCGACCGGCAACCTCGGGCTGTCGATCGGCATCATGAGCGCGCGGCTGGGTTTCCAGGCCACGGTGCACATGTCGTCGGATGCGCGGCAGTGGAAAAAGGACAAGCTGCGCGCCAACGGCGTGAGCGTGATCGAATACCCCTCCGACTACAGCGTTGCGGTGGAACAAGGCCGCCAGCAAGCAGCAGCGGACCCTACTTGCTACTTCGTCGATGATGAAAACTCGCCTCATCTGTTCCTCGGTTATGCCGTGGCTGCCGAACGCTTGCAGGGCCAGTTCAAGGCCGCCGGCATCAAGGTCGATGCCGAGCACCCGCTGTTCGTCTACCTGCCCTGCGGCGTGGGTGGCGGGCCTGGCGGGGTGGCGTTCGGCTTGAAGCTGCTGTTTGGTGATCACGTGCACTGCGTCTTCGCCGAACCCACCCATTCGCCCTGCATGTTCCTTGGCGTGTACACCGGGCTGCATGACGAAACCAGCGTGCAGGACTTCGGCATCGACAACGTCACCGCAGCCGATGGCCTGGCGGTAGGCCGCCCTTCCGGCTTTGTCGGCAAGGCCATGCAGCGCCTGCTCGACGGCTACTACACGGTCACGGACGAGCGGCTGTACCAATTGCTGGTGCTGGCCCATGATCTGGAGCAGGTACGCCTCGAGCCCTCGGCGCTGGCCGGCATGCCCGGCATGGTGCAGGTACTGCAAGCAACGCAGTACCTGGCGCGCATGGGGCTGACGGCGCAGCGCATGGCCAACGCCACCCACTTGGTGTGGGGCACCGGTGGCAGCATGGTGCCGGATGACGAATATGCCGCCTACCTGGCCAAGGGGCGTTAGGCCTTGCGCCGGCGATAAGCCACAAGCAGAAAGACAAACCACAACGGCATCACGCACAGGGCCATCCGCGTATCCGGCTCAAGGGCCAGAAGCACCAGCACGAAGCCGAGGAAGGCCAGCGAGGTGACGGCCATCGGCACGCCACCCGGCAGCTTGAACTTCGACGCCTGGTGCGTGGCCGGGTTGTGCTTGCGGTAGGCGATGTACGCGGCGAGGATCATCGACCAGGTGAAGATCACCAGAATCGCCGAGATGGTCGAAATCAGCGTGAACACCGTCATCACCTCGGGGATGATGAACAACAGGGCCAGCCCGGCCAGCATGCACATCGCCGAAAACAGCAAGCTGTGCACCGGCACGCTCAGAGCCGAAAGCCTGGCAAAGATGGCGGGTGCATTGCGCCGCTCAGCCAGGCCAAACAGCATTCGGCAGCCTGAATAGACGCCGCTGTTGGCAGAGGATGCCGCCGACGTCAGCACCACGAAGTTGAGCATGCCGGCAGCGGCGGGAAAGCCGGCCAACAGGAACAGCTCGACGAAGGGGCTGCGGTTGGCCGGCACTTCTGCCCACGAGACCACGCTGATGATGCACACCAGCGCCAGGATGTAGAACAGCAGGATGCGCAAAGGAATAGTGTTGATGGCCTTGGGCAGCGAACGGTGCGGGTTCTTTGCCTCGGCGGCGGTGGTACCGATCAGCTCGGTGCCAGCGAAGGAAAACACGGCAATCTGGAAGCCTGCGAAAAACCCACTGATGCCATGGGGCAGCACCGCCCCGGGCGCCACCACGTTGGACAGCGAGGCCACCACGCCATTGGGTGACACATAGGCGGTGGCGATCATCACCGCTGCGGTGATGATCAGCGTGACGATGGCCACGATCTTGATGATCCCGAACCAGAACTCCACTTCGCCGAAGATCCGCACCGCCAACATGTTCAGCCCAAGCAGCACGAACAGGGTGAAGAACGCCGGTATCCAGGCGGGCACATCCGCATACCAGTACTGGAAGAACCCCGCCACGACCACCACGTCGCCGACCACCGCCACGCTCCAGCTCAGCCAGTAGGACCAGCTCAGCACGAAGCCGGCGCGCGGGCCCAGGTAGTGGGCGACAATGTCGGCGAACGATTTGAAACGCAGGTCAGAAAGCAGCAGCTCGCCCATGGCACGCATGACGAAGAACACGAAAAAACCGAGGATCGCGTAGACCAGCAGAATGGAGGTACCGGACAGCGCGATGACCTTGCCCGAGCCCATGAACAAGCCGGTGCCGATGGCGCCACCAATGGAGATCAGCTGGATATGGCGGTTTTCCAGCGTGCGTTTGAGGTGCCCGTCTTGGGCTGAGTCTGTAGGTTTGCTTTGATCAAGGCTTGCGGACATGTCTTGCATGAGCGACCTCTTTTTATTGTGGGTATCAGGGCTTTCGAACAAGGCCCGCGCAGGGCCTTGCCGCGGTGTGCTATCGAACCGCGCCTTCGAACCCTTGCAGCGTGTTCACGGCATTGATGCCGATTTCATCGACCATGTAGCCGCCCTCCATCACGAACAGCGTCGGGATGCCTACGCGTGCGATCTCGGCGCCCAGGCGCAGGAAGTCTTCGCTGGTGAGCTTGAAGTGGCTGATCGGGTCGTCCTCGAAGGTATCGACGCCAAGCGACACGACAAGAAAGTCCGGCTGGTGCGCGACAACGCGCTTGAGCGCGTCCTGCAACGCCAGCCGGTACTGCGCCCAGAGGGTGCCTTTGCCCAGCGGGTAGTTGGCATTGAAGCCCTCCCCGGCCCCCGCGCCCTGTTCGTGCGCATAGCCGGAGAAGTACGGGTAGGACACATGCGGATCACCGTGGATCGAGGCGAAAAACACATCGGGGCGGCCGTAGAAGATGTTCTGCGTGCCGTTGCCGTGGTGGAAATCCACGTCCAGCACGGCCACGCGCCGTGCACCCTGGCTCAGGCAGCGTTCGGCGGCAATGGCGGCATTGTTGAGGTAGCAATAGCCGCCCATGTATTCGCGGGCCGCATGGTGCCCAGGGGGGCGGCACAGGGCGAAGGCACTGGGCGCGCCATCGATTACACGCTGCATGCCGGTCAGTGCCACGTTGGCACTGCTGCGCACGGCTTCCCAGGTGCCGCCGGTAATCGGCGCGCCGGCGTCCATGGCGTAGAAGCCCAGTTTGCCATCGATGAAGCCCGGCTCCCGGTCGATGGCCAGGTCGCGTACCGGCCATACCAGCGGCAGCGCATCATGGGTCTTGCCGGTGGCGGTCCATTCTGCCCAGGCATTTTCCAGAAAGCTCACATAGCGCTCGCTGTGCGCCGCGACATAGCAGGCACGGTCAAACGATTGCTCGGCGATGACATCGCCCAGGCCTGTGGACTGCACACGCGCCAGCACGGTATCGGCACGCTGAGGGTTCTCGAATGACGGCGTGATGGCCCCGTCCTTGAGCTCGGAGCCATGGTGCAAGCGGTGTTTGTTGCTAAAGACTGTCAGCACGCGAATGTCCTTTTTCAAGGTGGTATCGGATAACCAATTTTCGCGACAGACCGCTGAAAATGCTTTGCTTTATGCTCAGCCAAACCGGATGCTTGAGCGAAACATTCACCCGGTAGCCCCATAATGAGCAAAGCCTTTGCTTACGAAGAACTGGACGAAGTAGACCGCGAACTGCTGCGCCTGCTGCAGGAGGACGGCACCTTGTCCAGCGCCGCCTTGGGCGAGCGCCTGTCGATGACCGTGACGCCCTGCTGGCGCAGGCGCAAACGCCTGGAGGAGCTGGGCCTGATCAAGGACTACCAGGCCAACCTGGACCGCAAGAAACTGGGTTATGACGTCATGGCCTTCGCCCAGGTGCGCTTCGGCAACCATTCGGCCGAAGCACCTGACGACTTCGAGCAGGTGATTCTGAAATTGCCGCAGGTATTGTCCTGCCACAAGGTCACGGGTGAGGCTGATTACGTGCTGACGGTGCTGGCGACCGACCTGGAAAGCTATGGCCGTTTCGTCGAAGACGTGTTGCGGCGGCAACCCGGTATTGCTTCGATCCAGTCGAGCCTGGCTTTGCGCGAAATCAAGGCGGTTAGCCGGATACCGGTGAGGTAGCCGCATAGAAACAACCATCCCACCCTGTGGGAGCGGGCTTGCCCGCGAACACCGGCGAAGCCGGTGCCATACACCGAGTCGCCATCTTCGCGGGCAAGCCCGCCCCCACAGAGATGTCGCTACCTTTAAAGCCAAACTCAATCCGGCAAGCTGTACCGCTCGGCAAAGTACTGCCGAAAGAAATCCACCGCCACCCGCACCTTGGCCGAACTGGCCAGCGGCGAGGTGTACACGGCCCAGATATCGGCAGGCTGGTGATAGTCACTCAGGACTTGCACCAAGCGCCCATCCTGCAGGCTGTCGTGCACATCCCACCAGGAACGCAGCAATATCCCACGCCCGTCCAGGCACCACTGGTGGGCCACCTCGCCGTGGTTGCTCGACAAGCCCCCTGTCACCCGCACGCTTTCTTGGCCCTCAGGGCCTTCGAGCTGCCAGATACCAAACGGGTGGTCGCGCTCCTTGATCACCAAGCAGTCATGGCTGCCCAGGTCGGCCAGCACTTTCGGTGTGCCTTGCCGCGCCAGGTACGCAGGTGAAGCACAGAGCACTCGCCGGTTCTTGGCCAGCAACTTGGCGATCAGGTTGGGCGCGATGGTATTGCCCACGCGGATGTCCAGGTCGACCCCCTCCTCGATCAGATCCACCAGGCGGTCATGCACATCCAGCCGAATATCCAGACGCGGGTAGCGCTCGGCCAGTTCCGACAAGGCTGGTGCCACGAACCTGCGCCCCAGGCCCAAGCTGCTGGCGATGCGCAGTTGCCCTGCCGGTTCGCGGTGCTGGGCACTGATGTCATCGCCCATGCGCTGCACCGCATCGAAAATCTGCAGCGCCCACTGGTACACCCGCTCACCCTCTTCGCTGATCGTCACCCGCCGCGTGGTGCGGTGCAGCAAACGCACCTCCAGGTTTTGCTCGAGCACGCGAATGCGTTTGCTGATGTACGCCGCCGACATGCCCAGCTCGTCGGCCACGGCGGCAAAGCTGGCGCGCTTGGCCACCTGCAGAAAGATATTGAGGTCGTCGAGGTTGGGCAGATTATTCACGTTTCGTGTTCCAAGAATCCATGAAAGGCTGGATTATCTCCGATTGAAGGCCTTATAGCATGGCTCGCACCTGTTCCCTAGCCAACGAGTGCGCCCCATGACCAAGAAATTCAGAATCGCAGCCATCCCCGGTGACGGCATCGGCACCGAAGTGCTCCCCGAAGGCATTCGCGTGGTCGAGGCTGCCGCTCGCAAGCACGGCCTGGCCATCAGCTTCGAGTTCTTCGAGTGGGCCAGCTGCGATTACTACCTGGCCCACGGCAAGATGATGCCGGACGACTGGTTCGAGCAGCTCAAAGGCTTCGACGCCCTGTACTTCGGTGCAGTCGGCTGGCCCGACAAGGTCCCGGACCACATCTCGCTGTGGGGCTCGCTGCTCAAGTTCCGCCGCGACTTCGACCAGTACGTGAACATTCGCCCGGTGCGCCTGTTCCCGGGCGTGCCGTGCCCGCTGGCCGGCCGCGCACCCGGCGACATCGACTTCGTGGTGATCCGCGAGAACACCGAAGGCGAGTACTCGTCCCTGGGCGGGCGCATGTTCGAAGGCACCGAAAACGAGATTGTGCTGCAAGAATCGGTGTTCACCCGCCGTGGGGTCGACCGCATCCTCAAATACGCCTTCGACGTGGCACAAACCCGCGCGCGCAAGCACGTCACCTCGGCCACCAAGTCCAACGGCATGGCCGTGAGCATGCCGTACTGGGACGAACGCACCGCAGCCATGGCTGCCAATTACCCGGAAATCAGCTGGGACAAGCAGCACATTGATATCCTCTGCGCCCGCTTCGTGCTGCAACCGGACCGCTTCGACGTGGTCGTGGCCTCTAACCTGTTCGGCGACATCCTTTCCGACCTCGGCCCGGCCTGCGCAGGCACCATCGGCATCGCCCCTTCGGCCAACCTCAACCCCGAACGCAAGTTCCCGTCCCTGTTCGAACCGGTACACGGCTCGGCGCCGGACATCTTCGGCAAAAACATCGCCAACCCGATCGCGATGATCTGGTCCGGTGCGCTGATGCTCGAATTCCTCGGCAACGACGGTGCCGACCCGCGCTACCGCGCCGCTCACGATGACATCCTCAAGGCCATCGAGCAGGTCATCGCCGCAGGCAACACCACCCGCGACATGGGCGGGCAAAAGTCCACCCAGGAGGTCGGCCGGGCCATCACTGCCCTGATCGAGGCCTGACGTCGCAGGGCCGCGCCTACAACGCCTGGGTGTGCTCGACGGCACCCTGGCGCAACCAGTCGATAAACCGCGCAAACAGCTCCGACTGTGAATTGATCTCAAGCTTCAGGTACAAATTCTTGCGGTGCATGCGCACGGTCTCCGGCGAGATCCCCAACTCCACCGCCGTGGACTTCACCGAGTGCCCGCGCAAGATCATATGCGCCACTTCACGCTCACGATCCGTAAGCACCTGGCAGCCAAAACTCTCGAACGCTGCCTGTACGCTGCCCCGTTCGGCCGAGGCCGTGGCAGGTTCAAGGTTGTAGCGGGCATAACGCACCAGCAGCTCGCGCACCATGGGCTCGACCGCCCGCAACAGGTCGATCTGCCCGCTACTCAAACCCGTGCCACTGCACCCCTGAAACAAGCTGAACGAAAGCTTGCGGCCCTCGCTGAGGTCGACGATGTAGTAACTGTCTTCACTGCAGCCGGTGCCCAGGTAGTAGGCCTTGTAGTAGTCGCTGTCGAAGAAGTTGTCCGGGGCGATTTCCTGCAAGTGATAGAACCCTTCGGCCAAGCCACTCTGCACGGCCAGGCAAAAGGGGTCGAGCAGGTAGCCCGCGCTGAAATAACGCCCTAGCACCGCATCACGATGCACCTCGGGGATGCCCTGCTTGTACAGCAGGCGCGGTGCACGCCCCTGGCATTCGAGGCTGATCATCATCGACTCGACCTGCACCAGTTGGCTGATCGCAGCCGCCACGTAGCTCAGGGCATCGGCTGATTCACAGTGGGCGAGCGCACGCTGCAGCGCTGCATGCCAGTGCTGCAGCGCCCCCAGCGAGAGGGTGAGCGGAGTGTCGGAAGTGGCCTGGGTCATGCCCGGCAGTCTAGCCTGCCAGGCACGCCCACGCACAGCCCTTTGCGCCAGGCTCATCGCCCTTGGTACAGCCCTTGCGCGGTCAGTTCGCGCGCCGTTTCGATGATGCACTGGCGCAGGGTTTCGACGATCTCGTCGACTTGCGCATGCGTGATGATCAACGGCGGCGACATCACGTTCAGGTGCATGATCGGCCGCACCAGCAGCCCCTTGGCCTGGGCTTTGCTGTGGATACGCTCACCGATGTTGACCGCATCAGGGAACAGCGCCTTGCTGGCTTTATCGGCAACGAACTCGACACAGGCCATCAGTTTCAGGCAACGCACATCCCCCACCAAAGGCAGGTCGCGCAAGGTTTGCAGCCGTTGCTCCAGGTAGCTGCCCACGTCCTTGACGTGCGCCAGCAACTGCTCGCGTTCGATGATTTCGATGTTCTTCAATGCCGCCGTGCAGCACACCGGGTGCCCGCTGTAGGTGAACCCGTGGGTGAAGCAGCGGCCCTTGCCTGGCTCGGCGATCACCTGCCAGATCCGCTCGGAGAAGATGCACGCGCCCAGCGGCAGGTAGGCCGAGGTCAGGCCTTTGGCGGTGGTGATGATGTCTGGCGTGACACCGAACAGTTCCTCGCTGGCGAAGAAGGTGCCCAGGCGGCCGAATGAGGTCACCACCTCGTCGGCGACGAACAGGATGTCGTAGGTCTGGCACACCTGCCACATACGCTCGAAGTAGCCCTTGGGCGGGATGATCACCCCGCCCGAGCCCATGATCGGCTCGGCGAAGAACGCCGCCACATTGTCGGCGCCCAGGGAGAGAATCTTGTCCTCGAACTCGGCCACCAGGAAGTCGAGAAACTCGGCCTCGTCCATGTCGTCCGGGGCACGGTACGGGTTGGGGTTGGAGACATGGTGGATCAAGTCATGGTCGTAGTCGAACTCTGGCACGCGGTCGGCAGCCTTGTTGCCAATCGCCATGGTCAGGGTGGTGGAGCCGTGATAGGCGTTGTAGCGCGCGATCACGTGCTTCTTGTCCGGTTTGCCCCGGCAGTTCTGGTAGTACTGAATCAGCCGGTAGGCGGTATCGACGGCGGTAGAGCCACCGGTGGTGAGAAACACGTGGTCGAGGTCACCTGGCGCCAGTTGCGCGAGCTTCTGGCACAGCGCGATAGCGACGTCATTGGCCATGTCGGAGAACGGGTTGGAGTAGGCCAGCTTGCGCACCTGGTCGGCAATGGCCAGGGCCATCTCTTCACGGCCCAGGCCGATGTTGGTGCACCACATGCCGCCGACCGCATCGAGAAAACGGTTGCCGTGGGTATCGCGAATATAGGCGCCCTCACCTGCGACGATGTTCAGCGCACCTTGCTCGCGGTGCTCGTCGAACACATGGTAGCCGTGCATATAGTGGGCCTTGTCGGCGTCCACCAGTGGGTCGTGGGCAATGGCGAATGCTTTGCTGGGTGTGGCCATGGGCAGCTCCTTGGCGGGAATCGGTTGGCAGTGTTCAGAAACCGGTCTTGACCGTGCTCCAGACCCGGGTGATGGCGCGCATGTCCTTGGGGCTCTGGGTCTTCTGGGCGAACAGGCGTTGGCGGGTCTGGACATCGGGGTAGATCGCCGGGTCTTGGCGGATGTCGGCGTGCACCAGCGCCGTGGCAGCCGCATTGCTGTTGGCGTAGTGGATGAAGTCAGTGACCTTGGCCATGGTCTGCGGCTGCAGCAAAAACTCGATGAAGCGGTGAGCATTGGCCGCGTGCGGCGCGTCTTTGGGGATGTAGAGGTTGTCGAACCAGATCAGCGAGCCTTCCTTGGGGATGAAGAACGCCAGCTTGATGGCCTTTTTCGCTTCTATGGCACGGGCCTGGGCGGTGGCGTAGTCACCTGACCAGGTCAGGGCCAGGCAGACATCGCCGTTGGGCAGGCTGGTGAGGTAGTTGACCGAGTCGAACTTGCGAATGTACGGGCGAATGCCCATCAGCAGCTGCTCGGCAGCCTTGAGGTCGGCGGGCGCTGCGCTGCGGGGGTCCTTGCCCAGGTACTGCAGGGCCAGCGGGATCACCTCGGTCGGCGCGTCCATCAGGGTGACACCGCAGTCGGCGAAGCGCGAAACGATCTTGGGGTCGAACAGCATGGCCAGCGAGCCGATCGGTGCATCGGGCATGCGCGCAGTGATCTTGTCGACGTTGTAAGTGATCCCGGAGCTGCCCCAGGTATAGGGAGCCGAGTACTTGAGGCCGGGGTCGTAACCTTGCAGGTTGCTCACCACCTGCTCATCCAGGTTGTGCCAGCTGGGCAGTTGCTGCTTGTTCAGCGGCTGGAACACGCCAGCCTGAATCAACGGGGGTACCAGGGAGGCGTTGAGCATTACCAGGTCGTAGCCGGAGCGGCCGGTGAGCAATTTGGTCTGGACGGTTTCGTAGCCATCGAAGGTGTCGTAGATGACCTTGATGCCGGTGGCCTTCTCGAAGTCGGCCAAGGTGGTTTCGCCGATGTAGTCGGTCCAGTTGTACAGCCTTAACGTGTTACCGCTGTCCCCCTCTACCGCCAGTGCCTGCGTCGCGGTCGACGCCAGCAACAGGCTGCCAATCACCTTCAGTGCCTTGCGCATAGCAACTCCATCGTGTGACTGCTCCGGATCGAGCCGATGGGTTCACTATCGGGGGATTTACTCGAGGGCAACATACCCCGAATGTGTGGGTGGTCGTTTTTGGGCAGATACTCATTGGTAGGTACTCATAGCCCTATCGCCGGCAAGCCGGCTCCCACAGGTATCGCACACAATCCAGAGTCGGTGCGGTAACTGTGGGAGCCGGCTTGCCGGCGATAGGGCCGGATCAATCGACTCAAACTCGGGTTGATTCACGCCAACGGGTACAACGCCTCATCGAACTGCGCCAACCGCGGGAACACCAGCGGCTGATCATCCGCCAACTGCTCCAGGCGCTGCTGGTACTGCTGCAGAAAACCCTGCCGTGCTTCGTCGCTGATATACGGCACATGCCAGGCCACGAACGGCGGCAGTACATCGAAGCCAACGTACGCCAGCGTCCCCCGCAGAATCGGCCGCAACATGTCCTCGAGCGGCCCATGGATAGCCCCTTCGCCGAACATGTGCTCACGCCCGCCAAGGGTCACCGTCACCAGTGCCTTCTTGCCGGCCAGCCCACCCTGGTCGTAGAAGCGCTTGCCGCCATAACAGACACCCGACACCAGCACCCGATCGATCCAGCCCTTGAGCATGGCCGGCGCCGAGAACCAGAAGACTGGGAAGTTCAGCACCAGCAAGTCGGCCCATAACAGCTTGTCCAGCTCTTGCTGGATATCTGCGGCAATGGCGCCGCTCTTCACCCCCAGGCGCTGCTCCAGCGCGTACACCAGGTACTCGGGGTTCTCCCGCGTGGCGAAATCATCCGCACTGGCCACCGGGTTCCAGCCCATGGCATACAGGTCGCTGACCTTGACCGCGTGGCCCTGGGCGCGAAAGGTAGCCACCGCTTGGTCACGCAGGGCGGCGGTGAAGGATTGCGGCTCGGGGTGAGCATGGACGATCAATACATTCACGACAGTTCTCCTTGCATCAGTTCACCCGCACACCGGGCAATGCGCTGGCACGCCTCGGCCAAGGCTTCGGCGCCTACCACCAACCCCAGGCGAATATGCCCGGCGGCGCTCGGGCCAAAGGCTTCTCCCGCCAGTACCGACACACCTTCGCGGTCCAGCAGGCGGTCAGCGAAGGCCTGGGCACTGAGGCCGGTTTCGCGGATATCGACCATCACGAACATGCCACCGTCGGGTTTGAGCGCCTTGACGCCCGGGCAACCAGCCAACTGTTCGCACACCAGGTCCCGGCGCTGGCGATAGGCGTCGCGCATCGCCTCAAGGGCGGGCAAGGGCTGATTCAAGGCCACCACGGCGGCGTCCTGGATAAAGTCCGGCGAGCCATAGAGCATGCACAGCGCCAGGTTCTCCAGGTGCGTGGCTAGCTCAGGCGAGCCCACCACCCAGCCCACCCGCCAGCCGGTCATGGCATGTGATTTAGACAGGCTGTTGAGGGTTGCGGTGCGCTCGGCCATGCCTGGCAGGCTACCCGGGCTGACATGCTCGCCTTCGTACAACAGTTCGCTGTACACCTCGTCGGAGATCAGCCACAGGTCGTGGGCGACGCACAGCTCGGCCAACGCTTCCCAGGTCGAGCGCGGCAAGCTCGCGCCCGAAGGGTTGTGCGGGCTGTTCAGGGCCAGGGCGCGGGTGCGTGGGGTGATGCGCGCGGCCACGTCCTGCGGGCACACCCGAAAGCCGTTCTCCGGCTTGACCGGCACCGGCACCACCGTGGCACCACAGGCACCGAACACCGCCTCGTAAGTGACGTACATCGGCTCGGCGACGATCACTTCATCACCCGGGTCGAGCACGCACTGGGCGACGCAAAACAAGGCGCATTGGGCACCCGCCAGTACCGTGACCTGGTCAGCACTGACGGGCTGGCCGCTGCGCTGCCGGTGGCGATCGGCAATGGCCTGGCGCAGCGCGAGTTTGCCGCGTACATCGGCGTAATGGGTGTGGCCGGCACGCAGGCTGTCGATGGCCGCGTCAACGATGGGGGCCGGGGTGTCGAAGTCCGGGTCGCCCACCGACAGCAGCAAAACGTCCTTGCCCTCGGCCTGCATCGCCAGGGCGCGGTAGTGGATGTCCCAGGCGGCAGCACCGTCACCGGCGATGCGTTGGGTCAGCTTGGCATAGCGCATGGCAGTCTCCCTTCAAATGCGGTCAATCGACGAGAATCTTGGGGTTCGAGCTGCCCCACACGGTGTAGAGGTCGGCCAGTAAAGCGCCGTTGATTTCCTCCATCTCGCCCTGGGTAATCTCGCCACCGGCCTGTTTACCGAACAGCACCACCTCGTTGCCGTTCTTGACGTCTGGGAAGTCGGTGACATCGACCATCAAGGTGTTCATCGATACCTTGCCCACCACCGGCACGCGGTGGCCGTTGATCAGCACATGGCCCTTGTTGGTGAACACCCGGCGGTAGCCATCGGAATAGCCGACGGTGATATTGGCCAGGCGCGAGTCGCGCGCCAGGGTGAAGGTGCGGTCATAGCCGACAGTGTTGCCAGCCGGGTAGCTGTGCACCGCCGCCACCCGCGACTTGAACTGCATGGCACGCTTGTACTCGGTACGCTCGGGCACGGTGTCGCCGAACAGCGCACCGCCGGTGCGGACCATGTCCAGGCGTGCTTCCGGCACCTCCAGGGTGGCGAAGGAGTTGGCGGCGTGCAGGGTCAGTTGGCGGCGGTCGAGCTTGGCATGTTTGATCAACCAGTCGGCCTGCTCGTTGAACGCTGCCAAGCCCTTGCGCACGTCATCCTTGTCTTCAACGGCGAAGTGGGTCATCAACGCCACCAGCTTGAGGTGCTTCTGGTCGGTGATCTGCAGTGCCTCACCTCGCCCGCTCCAGCTGGCCATTTCCACGCCGTTACGGCTCATGCCGCTGGAGTTGAGCGCCAGGTGAATGCGCAAAGTCTTGCCATGGCGCTCGGCGATGGCATCGGCCTGGCGGGCGAACTCGGCGCTGCCGACCAGCTCTTCCATGTCGTATTGCAGGGCATCTTCCAGCTCGCTCAGGCTGGCCAGGCGTACCCGCACCAGTTGCCCGGTGAAGCCGCTGGCCCGCACCACACGGGCTTCCTCGTTGCTGGCGACCGCCACGCAAGGCACGCCAAGGGCGATCACCGACGGCATCACCGGGCCAATACCGTGGCCGTAGGCGTCGGCCTTGAGCACGGCGCACAGCTTGGACTTGCCACCCAGCTCCGCTTGCAGGGTGCGAATGTTGTGTTGCAAGGCACTGGCACTGATCTCGACCCAGGCGTTGCTGTTTTGCACGGTCAGCGCGTTGCTGCCGTTGTCCATCGACAGCGGCGGCGCGGCATACAGCGGGGCTTGGCCGGTGATCAGCAGGGCCAGGGAGGCAGCGAGGAGCGTACGGCGAAATTGCATGGTGGTTTCTCTTGTTATGGACGATGCGCTGCGGTCAGCAGACGCAGGTATGTTTGAGTTCGATAAAGGTCACGCCTGGGGTGGCGAAGCCGTCGGCCAGGTCAGCCTGCAAGGCATCCAGGTCACGTGGCTGACGCACCGCGCAGCCAAATGCACGGGCCAGGCCGATGAAATCAGGGTTGCGCGGCAGTACGCCGACCGGCTCGATATCCAGGCCGAGCATATCGTCGCGGATCTGGCCAAGGGCGTCATTGTTCCACAGCAATACCACCAACGGCCGGTCCAGTTCCTCGACCGCAGTGGCCAGTTCCTGGGCGGTGTAGAGGAAACCGCCGTCGCCCACCAGCACCAGGCCGGGGCGATGATCAGTGGCGAGCATGCCGCCGATACCCGCCGGCAAGCCATAGCCGAGGGTGCCGTAACCGGTGGGGTGCAACCAGCTGCGCGGCGCCCGGCTGGCAAAGGCGTAGTTGCCGGTGTAGGCCAGTTGGGTCATGTCGCTGCTGATGAAGGCGTCGTCTGGCAGCACCGCGTCGATGCGGTCGAGAATGGCCTGATGGATGGCCTGCAACGGTGCGTGCCCAGTGCGAATGGCCTGGCGCAGGCCGGCCACCGCTTCGATGGCCTGGCGAGGGTCGCGCTCGACCTCGGGCAAGTGCGCCAGTAAAGCGTCGAGGGTCTGTCGAGCATCGCCGTGCAAGGCCACCGCGCACGGGTAAAAATCGTTGAACTTGCGTGGGTCGATGTCGACCCGCAGCAACTCACCGTTGAGCGGCAGGCGCTCGCGCCAGAAGTCGGTATCGGCCATTTCGGTACCCACCGCCAACACCACATCGGCTTCGCTGATCATCTGCCAGCCCGGCGCGACGCACAGGCTAGAACCCGCGTTCAATGGCGCCTCAGGCGGCAGCAGGCCCTTGCCAGCGACGCTGGTGAATAGCGGCGCTGCCAAGCGGGTGCTCAACTGTTCGAGTTGCGCGGCGGCCTGCAGTGCGCCACCGCCGGCGATGATCATTGGCCGTTTCGCTGCGGCCAGTTTCAGCGCGGCCTGCTCCAGCGTGCCCCGGTCGGGCAGGCCGCGCCCAGGGCGACGTACCACCGCGTCGCTCCAGTCGCGGGCAACCGGCGCGGCCAGCACGTCCAGCGGGACCGAGATGTGCACCGGGCGCGGGCGTTCGCTGTCGAACACTGCCCAGGCACGGGCAATCAGCTCGGGCAGGTCTTCAGCGCTCAGTGCCACGGCGGAGAACGCCGTGATCGGCGCGGTCATGGCGCGCTGGTCCTGGGTTTCGTGCAGGCAGCCCCAACCTTTGCCCAGGCTGGCGGTGTGGTTGACGCTGGATATCACCAGCAACGGGATCGAGTCGGCATAGGCCTGGCCGATGGCAGTGGCGGCATTGGTCACGCCTGGGCCGGTGATGACAAAACACACGCCCGGCCTGCCGCTGACCCGGGCGTAACCATCGGCCATGAAGCCCGCGCCCTGCTCATGCCGCGTCAGCACATGGCGGATGCCACTGCCGGGCAAGCCGCGGTACAGCTCCAGCGTGTGCACCCCTGGGATGCCGAACACGGTATCCACCCCATAGTTGGCCAGCAGCCGTACCAGCGCCTGGCCGGCGGTCATCGAGTGCTCATTCATGCTGATCTCCTTGCGGCTGGCCGAGGCGGATCAGCGCATCGACCGCGGTGGTGCCGTGGGCACCGACCATCAATGGGTTCACATCCAATTCCAGCAATTGCCCGGCGTTTTCGCAGGCGTAGTCGGCCACCGCGCGGATCGCCGCCACCAGGGCATCCAGGTCGGCAGCCGGGCGCCCCCGAAAACCCTGCAGCAGGCTGGCGCTGCGCAGGCCAAGCAGTGCTGCGCGAATGGCGCTGTCGGTGGTGGGTAGCAACAGGCTGACGCTGTCTTTAAGCAGCTCCACCAGCACACCGCCCGCCCCGATCACCAAGGCCAGGGCAAAGTCGTTTTCACGCTTGATGCCGACGATCAACTCGGCCAAGGGCGGCGGCGCCATGGGTTCGAGCAAGACCTGGTCGAACGCTACCCCCGGCGCATAGGCGTCGATGCGCTGGCGCATCTGCGCCAGGGCGGCCTGAAGCGCTGCGCCATCACGCAGGTTCAGCGCCACCGCACCGGCTTCGGTCTTGTGCGGCAACTGCGCACTGACCGCCTTGAGCACCAGCGGGTAGCCAACGCGGGTGGCATCGTTTAGCGCGTGCTCCGGGGTACTCAGCACCCCGCCCGGCACCGGCAGGCCAAACGCACTCAGGGCCTGCTTGGACTGCCATTCGTCTAGCAGGCGGCTTTCACCTGCGAGGGGCCGTGGGCACAGCGGCACCTGCGCCGCCTCGCCCTGTTCCAGCAGCCGCTGGCGGTTGCGCTGATAGGCCACGATCCGCCCCCACGCTGCCAGGCCATCTTCCACGCCTTGCAGCGCGGCGATGCCATGGGCATGCAGGCGCTCACGGGCCGAGGCTGGCAACAGCTCGGGGAACGCCGAGGTGACGAAGCCGATCTTGCCGTGGCGCGCCAGGGCGTCGCAGTAAAGCGCCAGCAACAGGTCGCATTCCTTTCGCTCACCGGTGAACGCTGCGGGGTAGTCGAGCACCAGCATGGCGGCATCGGCGTCAGCGCCCAGGGTGCTGTCGAGCATCTGTTGCAGGGCCACTTCATCGCCCCAGATCGCTGTTGTGAAGTCCAGCGGATTGACCAGGTTGGCGTAGGCCGGAAGTACCTGGGCCAGTGCCCTCACCTGCCCTGGCGCCAGCGCGGGCAGGCGCAACTGGTTGCGCTCGGCGTAGTCGGCGATCAAGCCCGCATCGCCGCCCGAACAGGCCAGGGCGATCAGCCGGTCGCCGGCCGGCAAACGGCCACAGGCGGCAGCCTTGAGGGTCTCGACGAAGCTCACCGGGCCACTCACGCGGATCACACCCAGGCGCTGGAACAGACTGTCGTACAGGGCATCGGAGCCTGACAGCGAACTGGTGTGGCTGAGCGCCAGTTCAGCGCCGATCTGCGACACGCCGGTTTTCAGGGCAATGATCGGGGTGCCCTGTTGCAGTGCCTTGTAGGCGGCGCGGGCAAAGCCCGGCACGTTTTTCAGGCCCTCGAGGTGCAAGCCGATGGCGGTCACCCGTGGGTCGTCGAGCAGCACGTCCATCAGTTCGGCCACGCCCAACTGCGCCTGGTTGCCGACCGATGCCATGTAGGCCACCGGCAGCGAGCGGTCGCTCATGGACAGGTTGTAGGCAAAATTGCCGCTCTGGGTCAGGATCGCCACGCCCTGCTCCACCTGCTTGCCGCCATGGGCCACCGGCCACAGGGCCGCGCCGTGCAAGTAGTCGAGCAGGCCATAGCAGTTGGGGCCAAGCAAAGCCATGCTGCCAGCGGCCTCAAGCAGGCGCTGCTGCAACAGACGGCCTTGTTCACCGCTTTCGGCGAAGCCCGAGGCGTAGCAGATGGCGCCACCGGCACCGATGGCGGCCAGTTCCGCGACACACTGCAAGGTCAGCTCACGGTGGGTGGCGATGAACACCGCGTCTGGGGCGCATGGCAGGTCTGCCACCCGCGCCACGCAAGGGATGCCCTCCAGGCTCGCGTGTTGCGGGTTGACCAGCCACAGCGGGCCGGCAAAGCCACCTTCGGCACAGCGCTTGAGGGCACGGGCCATGCTGCGCCCACCCACGAAGGCCAGGTGCCGTGGGGCCAGCAGGCGCTTGAGGTTGTCACGATTGGAATGCGACATGCTGAGTCTCCAGGTCGATCAGCGCAGCAACGGGCGCAGCAGCTCACGGGAAATGATGTGCCGCTGGATTTCCGACGTGCCCTCCCAGATCCGCTCGATGCGGGCGTTGCGCCAGATGCGCTCGACCGGCCCCTCATCCATCAGGCCCATGCCGCCAAAAATCTGCACGGCTTCGTCAGCGACCTTGCCCAGCACTTCGCTGGCAAACAACTTGGCCATGCCCGCCTCGCCATCGGTCATGCTGCCCTGGTCCATCTTCCAGGCGGTGTGCAGGGTGAGCAGTTCGGCGGCGCGGATCTGCGTGGCCATGTCCGCCAGCTTGAACGACACACCCTGGTAGCTGCCGATGGGCTGGCCAAATTGCTTGCGGTCAGCGGCCCACTGCAGCGATGCGTCCAGTGCTCGCTGGGCCTGGCCGACGCAGTTGGCGGCGACCATCACCCGGCCAGCGGTAAGCCAGGCGTTGGCCACCTCCCAGCCTTTGCCGACTTCGCCCAGCACGTTGCTGGCTGGCACCCGGCAGTCGTCGAAGAACAGCTCGTAGGTGTGGTAGCCGCGGTTGCTCACGCACTTGGGCCCGCGGCGGATGGTCATGCCGGGGGTGTCCCGGTCGACCAGCAAGGCGGTGACCGCATTGCGTTTGCGCCCGTTTTGCTCGTAGGTGTCGGTCACCGCGAAGACGATGGCGAAGTCGGCATGCCCGGCGTGGCTGATGAAGTGTTTGCTGCCGTTGATCACGAAGTCATCGCCCTGGCGCACGGCGCGGGTCTTGATGGCGTTGGCGTCCGAGCCCGCGCCAGGCTCGGTAAGGGCGAAGCAATCGGTCTTTTCGCCCTGCACGCACGGCAGCAGGTAGTCGGTGATCTGCTGGTCCTTGCAGGCCATGAGAATCTTCGAAGGGCGCGCTACGAATACGTGCAGCGCCCAGGAAACCTTGGACAGTTCGCGCTCGATCAGCGCTTGGGACAGGTAATCGAGGCCACCGCCGCCGACTTCTTCAGGCATGTTGAAGGCATAGAACCCGGCGGCGATGGCCTTGCCGCGGATCTGCGCAGCCAGTTCCGGCGACACCGCGTCGGCACGGTCTACCGCTTCTTCATGGGGCAGCAGTTCCTTGGCCACGAAGCTGCGTACCGCATCCACCAACATTTCTTGTTCTTGGGTCAGTTGGAAATTCATCTGCGAAGGTCCTGAAGAGGTAACGGGTTATTGGCCGACGAAGTGCGCTGGGCGCCGTTCTACCGAAGCCTTGAGCGCCTCGGCGCCGTCCTGGCTGCGCCCGCATAGCAAGCCAGCCTGGCGCTCGGCTTCGAGTTGCTCGGCCAGGGTGCGCTGGGCGCCTTCGCGGATCAGCCGCTTGGTCTGCGCGTAGGCGAAGGTCGGGCCGTTGGCCAGGCGGCCCGCCAGTTCAGCGGCCACCGCAGGCAATTGCTCGTCGGCGCAGACCTCGCTCACCAGCCCTGCCGCCAAAGCCCGTTCGGCGCCCCACAGTTCGTCGAGGAACAACAGCCGTTTGGCTTGCTCGCTGCCAATCAGCCGTGGCAGGTGCCAGCTGGCGCCGGCATCGGGGCTGTAGGCCATGCTGGTGTATCCGGCTTTGAAGCGTGCCGAAGCAGCAGCGATGCGCAGGTCACAGCACAGGCTCAGGTCCATGCCGCCGCCGACGGCGGTGCCGTTGATGGCGGCCAGGGTCGGTTTATCCAGGCTGTGCAGGCGCAGCATCAGGGCGTGGGCGGTCTCGGTCCAGCCGTAGCTTTCCAGTGCCCCACGGGCCTCGGCCTCGGCCCATTCCGCCAGGTCGGCGCCGGCACAGAAGCTGCGCCCGCTGCCGGTCAGCACCACCACACGGACGGCGGGGTCGCTGTTGCAGGTGTCGAGCAGGGCATGCAGTTGCTTGAGGGTGGGAATGTCCAGTGCGTTGCGCTGCTCGGGGCGGTTGAGGGTGAGCCAGGCAACGCCGGCTTCGACCTTGCTCAACACTGACGATGACGGGGTGGTCATGGGAGGCCTCGCTGTTGTTATTGGGGTGGAGGACGTGATGAAGGTGATACTAAACGAGTGTTCAACAAGGCGGGATAGGTTGTTACAACTTTGCACAACTCGGATCACAACCCTGGCGCTTCCCTTGTAGGAGCAGCCTTGTGCTGCGAAGAGGCCAGTGCAGGCTCAAAACAATGTCGATGCCTGCACCGGCCTCTTCGCAGCACAAGGCTGCCAGCAACAAGCGGCGTCAAACCCCACTCGGTGCAAAGGCCCCTTGCCGCCGGCGGTTCACCCCGTAATACGCCGCATAGCACAGGGCAATGAAACCAAAGCCCCAGTACAACGACGGCCGCTGGGTCTCATCAATGGCCAGAAACACGAACAGCGAACAGCACAGGGTGATGCACAGCAGCGGTACCAAGGGGTACAGCGGCGCCTTGTACTTGAGGTCCTGCAGTTGCCCGCCATCACGCAGGTATGTCTTGCGGAACCGGTACTGCGCCAGGGCGATGACAATCCAGGTCACAGTGCCCGACATGCCGCTCACGGCCATCAACACCATGAACAAGGTGTCGGCAGCCACGAAGCTGGTCATCAGCGACACCAGGGCAAAGCACAGGGTGATGCTCAGGGCACGCAGTGGCACGCCGCGCTTGCTCAGCGGCGACAGGCTCTTGGGTGCCATGCCGCTCTTGGACATGGCCCAGAGGATGCGCGTGGAGGCATACAGCCCGGAGTTACCCACCGACAGGATGGCGGTGAGGATGACGAAGTTCATCAGGTCGGCCGCATAGGGAATGCCGACCATGTCGAACACCTGCACGAACGGGCTTTCCATCAACCCGGCCTGCTCGAACGGCACAATGGCCGACAGCACGGCAATCGCCAGCACGTAGAAGATCAGCACGCGGAACACCACGTTGCGCACGGCCCGGGGGATGCTCTTTTCCGGGTGCTCGGTCTCACCGGCCGCCACGCCCATGATTTCGCAGCCCTGGAAGGCATACACCACGGTCATCATCACCGCGAACACCGCCGACAGGCCATGGGGGAACAGCGACTCGCCCACCAAGTTGTTCAGCATCGGTGCCGGCGCCCCGTTGTTCAGCGGGATGGCGCCGAAGATCACCAGCAGGCCGACCACGATAAAGCCGAGGATGGTCGCCACCTTGATCCCCGAGAACCAGTACTCCGCCTCGCCAAAGGCCCGTGTGGCCAGAGCATTGAGGCCGAACAGCACAACCACGAACAACGCCGACCAATACCAGATTGGCACCTCGGGGAACCAGCGGGTCATCAGCATGCCCGCAGCGGTGAACTCCAGGCCCACCGTGGTGGCCCAACTCATCCAGTACACCCAGCCAATCATGAAGCCCGTGGCTGGGCCGATGAACTTGGTGGCATGGGCCTGGAACGAACCGGAAACCGGCATCTGCACCGACAGCTCGCCCAGGCAGACCATCACCAGGTACATCAACAGCCCCGCCACCAGGTAGGCCAGGATCGCCCCCACCGGCCCGCCCTGGTTGATGGTGACGCCCGAGCCCATGAACAGGCCGGTGCCGATCACGCCGCCCAGCGACAGCATGAAGATGTGCCGGCTTTTCAGCGCGCGGGTCAGCTGGATTTTGCCTTCGTGGGTATCAGTCATGGTTCACCCCGCTGTAGCAGGGGGTGCAAAACGATCGTTCAAGGAGGGGCTGAGCGCTACGGCATGTCATTATTGTTATCTCCAATAAGCCTCATGGACCGCGTGCAACACGGTTGCCATCGATTATTGGAAACGGATGTAAGGTGCCGTTGTACGAACCGATCAAAGATGTAAAAAGTCGTAAGTTTTTTGTACGTCAGCTCTGGATCAAGTGTTTCAGGGTGGTGCGGGCCTGTTCCAGTTCTGCCGCTAGTGGCTCGCTGAGCGCCAGCAGCGCCTGTTCATCTTGGCCTTGGGCAGCGTCTTCGAGGCGGCGCAAAACGCCAGCCAGGCCAGCAAAACCGAGGGAATCGCAACTGCCCGCCAGGCGGTGCGCCAGGTGCGACACTGCAGCGCAGTCGCGTGCCTGCAAGGCTTCGGCCAGCGCCGTGGCGTGCTGCTCGATCGATTGGCGCAGCACTGCCAGCAGCGCCTGCAACTTCTGCTCGCCCAGCAAGCTGCGGTGGGTTTGCAGCAGTGACCAGTCCATGCCCGAGCCAGGTGCAGCCACCGGGGCAGGCGCAACCTCGGCCAGGGCCTGGCGCAGGTGCTCCAAGCGCAGCGGTTTGGCCAGCACCCCCTGCATGCCAGCGGCCAGGTAATCGGGGACTTGCGCCGGTTGCACCCCGGCAGTCAGCGCCAGGATCCGGCTGCCACGGTTTAGCCCTGGGGTGGCGCGGATGCGCCGGCACACCTCAACCCCACTCAAGCCGGGCAAGTGCACATCCAGCAGGATCAGGTCGAAGCGCTGCTGGGCACAGGCTTGCAGGGCTTGCTCGGCATCCTCGGCAAAGCACACCTGGTGGCCATCGCGTACCAGCAACCCACCCGCCACCTCACGGTTCAACGCCACGTCCTCGACCACCAGGATACGCAGGCTGGCCGACGCCGAGCAGGCCGGCTCATGGGCAACGGCAGGCTGCCCACGCGCCATGTCGAGCTCGAACCAGAAGCAGCTGCCCTGCCCCGGCACGCTGTCCAGGCCGATGTGACCACCCAGTTTTTCCACCAGGTGCTTGCAGATCGCCAAGCCCAGGCCAGTGCCACCATAGCGCCGGGCCACCGCTTCGCTGGCCTGCACGAAACGGTCAAAAATCTTCGCCTGCATGGCCGGTTCGATGCCAATGCCATTGTCACTGACCGATACGCGCAAGCGCTGCCCGCTCTGATCGCTGGCCAGCACCTGCACCCTGAGTTCGACGTGGCCGTGCGCGGTGAACTTGATGGCGTTGGCCAGCAGGTTGCTCAGTACCTGGCGCAGGTACTGCTCGGCGCCATGCTGATGCGCCGCCAGTTGCTCATCGACCTCCACGTGCAGGGTGTCGCCGCGTTCCAAGGCCATTGGTTCGAGCAATGCCAGCACCTCCGTGCACAACTGGCGCAGTGAGAAACCGAGCATTTCGGCCTGGCTCTCGCCCTCTTCGAGACGGGCAAAGCAAAGCACCTCGTTAAGAATGGCCAACAGCCCTTCACCCGCCTTGTACAAAGCCTGTAGGCGTTGCCGGTCGAGCGCATCGAGCCTGGCGCCACGCAGCAGTTCGGCCATGCCGAGGATGCCATTGAGCGGCGTGCGCAGCTCATGGCTCATGGTCGCCAAAAAGCGTGACTTGGCCAGGTTGGCGGCTTCGGCCTCGTCCTTGGCCCGGGCCAGGCTCGCGGTGCGCCGCTCGACCATGGCCTGCAGCTCGTCACGCTTGTCCTGCAGGGCCACGCGGTCGAGCTCGCGGCGCTCGATGTCGCTGAGGATGGCCCGGCGCATGTCGTCCAGTGCATGCGCCACGGTGTCGATCTCATCGGCATGCGCCGAACGGCGGCGATCCAGGCGCAGCGGCTCCTGCCAGTGCCCGGCCCCGATACGCCGGGCAAACTCGGCCATGACTTGCAAATGGCGCGTCACCAAGCGGTAGAACAAGCCAGACAACGCGACCGCCAGGCCACACAGAAACACCCCCATCCACAACAGGCTGGCCAGGCCCGTGGCATACAGCCGCCGGTGCACCGCGCCCAGGTCGATGCTCACCTCCAGCTCGCCAAGGTGCCGTGCCGGCCCCGAAGGTGGCTGGTAATCCAGCGGAAAACGCTCGATGCGCAGTGGCCCCTTAGGCTCGGCTTCACCGCGCAACAGGGTGAAGTCATCGCTGAGCAGGCGCACACGCGCCACATCTGAAAAGTCCACTAGGCCACGCAGTTGAACATCCAGTTGCGCTTCGTCGAGGTCCCACAGGCTGCGTTCCAGGCTGGCCAGGTAACCCGCGCGGATCAACGCCATGCGCGCCTCGATGTCGCGCATCTCGCGGCGGTACTCGAAATACAGCTGCACGGAACTGGCCAGCACCGTGAAGCACAGGCTGAACAGCAGGATAAACAGCAGCAGGCGGCGCAACAGGCCGTCGGTGCGCAGGCGGATCATCGGGCATCCGCCGGCAGGTTGATCATGTCGCGGTAGGTCACTTCGCTCTGCTCCAGCCAGCGGTCGATCTCGCCAGCTTCGTGCATGCGCCGTAACTGGTGGTCGATCTCGTCCATGTGCTGGCTCAGGGAGGACTGGCGCGACACCGCCACGCGCAGGTAGTCCAAGCTCAGCGCGGCCGGCAAGGCGCGGATGTCTTCGGCGCCGGGCAGGTGCTCGATGAACAGCTCGCCGGTACGCCGCTCCTGGATCACGAAGTCGATGCGCCCACGGATCAGCTTGCCGAAGTTCTGCTGGCTGGACGACACCCGCTCGATGTTCTGGTGGCGCGCGACAAAACGGTCGAAGTCGGCGCCGTAGCTTTCACCGTAGAGCAAGCCGCCACGGTACCCGGCCAAGTCTTCCAGGTGCTGAAACTGCACGGGCCGGCGGCGATTGAAAAACACTGCCACCTCTTCACGTATCACCGGTACCGACGAAAAACGCATGCCTTGGTCACGTTGGTCGCTGTCGTAGGCCAGCACCACGTCCACCCGCCCGGCGGCAGCGTCCATCAGGCAGCGCTTCCAGTTGCCCAGCACCACGGTTTGCACCTCTCGGCCCATGCGCGCAAACAGCTCCCGCACCACCGTCGGCGCCAGGCCGCGCACCTGGTGGCCATCGCTCCAGGAAATCGGCGGGTACACGGGGTAGTCGCAGTAGCGCACCGGCTCAGCCGCCGCTGCTGGCAAGCCTGGTACCAGCACCGCCAGCGCCAGCAGGCGGCGCAGGGTGCTCACGCGGCCACGCTGGCGGTGAACAGGTAGCCGGTGCCATGAATGGTGATGATCAGTTGCGGCTCGGCCGGGTCGTCATGCAGCTTGCGGCGCAGGCGGCCGACCAGCACGTCGATGGAGCGGTCGTTGGGTACCCACTCACGGTTGCGGATCTGGTCCATCAACTGGTCGCGGCTCAGGGTGTGGCCGCTGTTGCGCAGGAAGACGCTGAGCAGTTGGAACTCGCCATGGGTCAGCAGCGTTTGCCCGCCACGCGGGTCGATCAGGCGTCGACGGTCAGTGTCCAGTGCCCAGTCGGCAAATTGCTTGAGCGACTGCGCGCAGGCGGGCGCCGGGTGCACCTCGCGGGCATGGCGTACGCGGCGAATCAGGTTCTTGGCGCGGGACACCAGCTCGCGGGGGTTGAGCGGTTTCATGATGTAGTCGTCGGCGCCGCACTCCAGGCCGACGATGCGGTCGATGTCGTCATTGCGCCCGGTGATAAGGATGATGCCGACTTCCGAGCGCACCCGCAGCTCGCGGGTCAGGGTCAGGCCGTCCTTGCCAGGCAGGCGAATGTCCAGCAGCACCAGGTCGACGTCCTGGCTGCCGAGCAATGATTCGGCCTTTTCTGCGGTGTCGGCGCAGTGCACGTCATAGCCTTCCTGGGACAGATAGGCCTGCAGCAAGTCACGAATAAGCGGATCGTCATCGACGATCAATACCCGAGGCGTCATTGCGTGAAGTCTCTTTTTTTATTGGTTTGTTCTACACACTCGCGACAGCAGCCTACTCGTTACTGAACAGGCGATCAACAGCCCTTGGGCAGGCTGAAGCGTTGCCGACCACCGGCCTGCAAGCCATCCACCCAGGCCTCGCAGATCTGCACGCCTTGGGCCGGCGTAAAGGTGCCCGGGTTGAGGCCCGACTCCAGCCACAAGCCATCGAGCAACGCGCTCAGGCTGATCGCCGCCAGGTCGGCGTCAAAGCCCTGCCAGCCCTCTTCCACCGCCAGCGTGGCGAGCAGCCGGCTCAACTCGTTGCGGTACTCACCGTAGGAATGGTCGTGCACCTGGTTGATCGCATCGGCGGTCTTCACCGCGCCCCAGAACGCCAGCCAGGCATCGAGCAGTTGCGGGTCGAGCAGTTCGGCGCAAAACGAGGCACGGAAGAACGCCGACAGCCGTTCGCGGGCCGTGGGCGCGGCCTGGGCCATGGCTTCGCGCAGCAAGCCCATGACCCGCCCGGTGACCGCCATGTAAGCTTCGGCCACCAGTTCGTCCTTGCCCGCGTAATGGTGGCTGATCAACCCCACCGAAACCCCCGCCTCGGCGGAAATCTTGCGGATCGAAGCCCCCTGAAAACCATGGCGTTTGAGGCATACCAAGGTCGCCTCGACCAGGTTGGCTTTGCGCAATTCCGGCAGCATGCGGTGGTAGCGGGCTTCCTGGCTCATCGGCGATTCTCGGGCAGTAGACTGGGCTGAACGACTGTACAGCAAGCCGAGCGCCATGATAAACCCTAGTGGCCAATGCCCGGTGTGCACCCTGTTGCCGGGCCTGACCACAACAACAAAAGCGGCTGCCATGAACGACCTGATCACACGCGACCTGGACCAGGGCCTGCTGACCCTGACCTTCAACCGCCCCGACAAGCTCAATGCCCTGAACATCGCCATGTACCGCCAGTTTGGCGACCTGCTGCTGGCGGCGGGCGAAGACCCGCACGTTGATGCGGTGCTGATCACGGGCGGCCCCCACTGCTTCAGCGCCGGCAATGACCTGCGCGATTTCCTCGACAACCCGCCCAGCGACAGGGACAGCCCGGTGTTCCGCCTGATGCGCATTGTGATGGGCCTGGATAAACCCCTGATCGCTGCGGTCAGTGGCGCGGCGATCGGCATCGGCGCCACCCTGCTGCTGCATTGCGACCAGGTACTGGTCAGCCGCACGGCCAAGCTGCGCATGCCGTTTGCGCCGCTGGGGGTATGCCCGGAGTTCGGCTCCAGCCTGCTGCTGCCGCGCCTGCTCGGGCACGCCCGCGCCGCCCGCTTGCTGATGGGCAACGCGTTGCTTGAGGGTGAGCAGGCGGTAGCCTGGGGCTTGGCCAGTGAGCTGCATGACGATGGCGAACAGTGCTTGGCAGCCGCCCGGCAGCTGGCGCGGCGGCTGCAAAGTTACCCGCAAGAGGCGCTGCGTATTAGCAAGCGCCTGCTCAAGGAGGGGGGGCGCGCGGAGCTGGAGGCCACTGTGGAGCGGGAGAGCCAGTTGTTTATCGAATGCCTGCGTACGCCTGAGGCCAAGGCGGCGTTACGGGGGTTGATCAAGGATTGAGGTGATGGTTTGAGGTGATCGGGTTGAGGTTTGCGGCGCTGTCGAGATCGAGCGCCGCCCGCGCGGCGCATCGCGAGCAACGCTCGCTCCTACGTTTGTTTCGGGCCAGTTTCGCCTGTGCAATTTGCGCGCGACCGCCTTGTTGGTCCGACGTAATATCGCGCCATGCACCAAGACGGTCGCGCGCGTTTGCCCCAGGAAAAATTGGCCCGAAACAAACGTAGGAGCGAGCGTTGCTCGCGATGCGCCGCGCGGGCGGCGCTCGATCTCGACAG